>JBOHRF010000161.1:0-10763 GCA_050732575.1 Longimicrobiales bacterium | reverse complement strand
GATCTCGGGGGCGGGGGTGGGAGCGGGAACGGATTTGGGGGAGCGGGAGATCGGGGATCGGGCGCGGGTGCGGGAACAGATCTCGGGGGCGGGGGGCGCGAGCGGGAACCGATTGGATCAGAATTCGTGCAGGCAGTGAAAGTGGCCAGTCATTCGAGACAAGATCACCGTCACGACCTCGGTGATGCTTTTTCTATATCCAACTACTCCAGCGGGTGTGCACCGACGTTTGACGGATGTCATGACCATGATCTGTCACAGATGTCCTGTCACGGAACCAAGTCGAGCCTCGCCGATTCCCGCCTCCCCGCTCCCGAGATCTGTTCCCGCACCCGGTTCCCGTTCCCCGATCTCCCGATCCCGAATCCGTTCCGCCTCCCGCTCCCCGCTCCCGAGATCTGTTCCCGCACCCGGTTCCCGTTCCCCGATGTCCCGATCCCCGAATCCGTTCCGCCACCCGCTCCCCGCTCCCGAGATCTGTTCCCGCACCCGGTTCCCGTTCCCCGAATCCGTTCACGACTCCGCACGATACTTATTCGGAGGGAGTCGAATTACTCTGCGGTCGGCACGGCGTCCAGTACGTCACGCACTACGCGCCTGAGCTCGTCGGGTGCAAACGGCTTGGCGATGAAGGCTGCGGTTTCGGTGAGTTCGTCTTGCAATCGCACGAGTTCATCGCTGTATCCGGACATGAAGACGACGCGGATGTCGGGTCGTTCGCGGCGGATGGCGGCGGCCGCTTCGCGCCCGCCCATTTCGGGCATGACCACGTCGGTGAGGAGCAGGTGGATGGGGCCGTCATGGAGTCGGCTCAGGCGCAGGGCTTCGCTGCCGTTCACAGCGGTGATGATGGAGTACCCTTGCTGCTGGAGCGCGCGTTCGAGCAGACGCCGCACCTGGTACTCATCTTCGGCCAACAGGATGGTCTCGGCGGCGCCCCTGCCCGCGTCTTTGCGCCTGGCGTTGGCGTCGCTCGCACTGATGTGCGGCGCGCGCGGCATGTAGATGCGAAGCGTGGTGCCTCGCCCGGGCTCGCTGGTAACACGGATGAAGCCCCCGGCCTGTTTGATGATGCCGTAGGAGGTAGGCAAGCCCAGGCCCGTGCCTTTGCCGGCTTGTTTGGTCGTGAAGAAAGGCTCGAAGATGTGGGCGACCGTATCCTGCTCCATCCCGACGCCGGTATCAGACACGGAGACCATGGCGTAATGACCGGGCGGTATGGCGCCATCCATGGCCAGTGAGCCGGAGATGACAACATTGGCGGTCTGAATCACAATGTTGCCGCCGTCGGGCATGGCATCGCGCGCGTTGACGGTGAGGTTGATCAGCACCTGCTCGATCTGCACGGGATCGGCCAGCACGGGCCAGAGCGCGCGATCGAGGTGCGTCTCGAGTCGCACGTCAACACCGATGAGCCGGCGCAGCATGAGTTCGGTATTGGCGATGAGCTCATTGCAATTCAGGCGGCGCGCCTGCACCACGCGTTTGCGAGCGAAGGTCAGCAGCTGCTGCACCAACGCGGAGGCGCGATCGGCAGCGCGCCGGATCTCGAGTGCATCTTCGTACGGCTGCGTGCCTGGCTCGAGCGCGCTTTGGACCGAGTTGAGATAGCCTACGATGGCGGTGATCAGATGATTGAAGTCGTGGGCCATGCCGCCCGCCAATTTGCCGATCGCATCCAGCCGCTGCGCGGCGTGCAGCTCATCCTGTAGCCGCTGGCGCTCGGATACATCGCGGAAGAAAGCACTGAAGATGAGGCCACTGGCGCCGCGCACCGGTGTGATGGCCATCTCGACCGGCACGTGCCTGCCCTGCGGGCTCACGACCTCCGCCTCGAGCAGCCGATTGAGATTATTGCTGGTGCCCGAATCGCGATACTCGTCCAGGGCGAGATCGAGCAGCCCGCGTGTGCTGCCCGTGCCGACCAGGTCCAATACGTTGCGTCCAATGGCCTGCATACGCGGCCATTCGAAGAGGGCCTCGGCCTGGCGATTCCAATCGATGGTCTGGCCATTCGGATCGAAGGTCACCACGGCATCGAGCGCGGCATCCAGCACCAGGCGCGTTTGCTCCGCCTGCGCGGCCCGCAAATCATGAATCATGCGATTGATGGAGCGGGTCAGGTCACCCAGCTCATCGGCGCGGTGCACCAGTGCGGCGCGCGACAATTCACCCTGTCCTGCACGTTCCGCCACAGCGCGCAGCTCGAGCAACGGCGTTATGTAGTAGCGGCGAGCGCGGTCGTAGAGCAACAGCGTGCAGACCACGGCCACGGCAATCGCAACCAGCGCGGACAGCAAGAAGGTCCGACGCGTGTCGGCTACCTGGGCTGTGCGATCGCGCAGGAACGCAATCTCACCGACCGTGCGGTTGGTCGCGTCGAACAGCGGCATGGCGGCACCGAAAAAGCGGGCGTCCGCCGTGCGCACGTCCAGGTAATCGGCGCGCTGATCCGGGACCTGCAGGAAGTGGTCGCGCAGACGCTGAGGCACGGGTAAGGTCTGCTCTACCAGAACTTCGAGCGGGAACTCATCCCAGTTTGGATTGCGCCCGAGCTGACGCATGCCCGCTTCCCAGTTGTCGCGGTCGAGCAGTGCTTTCCGAATGGCCACGAAAACCTCGACCCCGAGCACGGTCTTGAGTTGTTCTGCAACGTGTTCGATCTCCTGACCCAGGTCGACGTAGCCGATGGGCCGGTTCGACGCATCGTGCCAGGGACTGACCACGCGCAACGAGAAAAGGCCGTGCGTGCGACCCAGCTCGAGGCCATACGACGACTGCGTGGTCTGGGCCGCCTGCAGCAGGGTGAAACGCGGGATGGTATCGCCGAATTGGTCGGGCCGATGCATGCGCAACAAGGCCACGCGGTCGGGCGAGATGAAGGTCATGTGCGTCAGCTGATGACGCTCCTGCAGGTCCCGGAACACGGGCGCGGCCAGAGCATGCAGCGCTTGCCGGTCGCGCGCACGCAAGGCCGCCACCAGTTGCTGGTCGCGGGCCAGCGCGTGCAACAACGCATTCATCAGGCCGGCATCGCTGGTTAGCTTGCGGTGGAAAAAACGCTCGACGGACAGTCGATCGCGCTCGCGCGCTTCATTCAAATAACGTCGCTGTCCCACATACAGCAGGGTGGTAACCACAGCCAGAAACACGGCCAGGGCCAGCGAAACCAGGGCCAGAAAGCTGCGCCGCAGGCTCGGTCGCGTGCTCATCGAAAGAAATACTGAAGGCGCGCTTGCAGCACGCGGAAATTGTCCGGCGCCGCGTACTGACCATCACCGGTCGCGAACACGTCATGGTCGGTGATCACGTAGTTGACCATCATCTTGAGATTGCGCTGCGGGTACCAGTTGGCGGCCAGGGTCCAGTTGTGACCGGCGCCGCCCGTGATCACACCCTCGTTGAGATCGATGGTACTCCAGCGCACCAGTAGCTCCAGTGCTCCCCATTTATGGCGGGGCGCCGTGATCGAGCCGATCACGCCATTGCGCGCATCGTAAATACGCGCTTCACCGGTGGGGATCACGCTCAAGAACACATAGCCGCCCCCGAAAGATGGGTCAGTGACGGTGTCGCGGCTGACCTGCGTGGCCATGCCCTCAGCCTGCAGGAACAAGGGTCCGTAGATCAACGCGCCTTCCACTCCGAACTGGCCATACCAGTCGGTCTGGGAAATGTTGCCCGTGTCGTAAAACACCGTGCGATCGACGTTGGTCTCGTCAGGCGCATCAAAACTTGTGTTGCGGTCGTCATCGGCCTGCGCGTCGGGCGTGCGCCAGCGGGCGGCTGCGCCCAGGTGGATCAGGCGCCGCTCGCGCTGAACCGGGGCGGCGGTAAGGCGCATGCTCATGCCTATGGCTTCACTATTGTCGAAGTCCGGCTCACCGATGCTGCCCGCATTCTGGCCAAAGCCGCCCAGCATACCGGTAACGCCACGGTAGTTGCCGCGCACGGCAATGCCGAGGTTACGACCGGGCACAACGCCGTCGATGAGGGAGCGCTCCATGAAGCTGATATCAAGCGAAGACGTAAGCTGGTCCAGCGAGAGTGGTTCCTTGAAATGTCCGGCCTGCAAGCGCAGATGTGGATTCAGATCGTAAGTCAGCCAGGCATCGCGCACCAGCACCTCATTGTCCGCAAAATCGATCTCGATCAGAAAATGCAGGCGTTGGGAGAGATCACCGCCCACCGCCAGGCGCAAGCGGCGGAGTTCCGTGCCACTGACCAGGTGTTTGATATCCGGGAAGTATCTTGCACCATCGAACTGTAAGCGGCCACTGGGCCGCACGGCCGGATAGGTCGGCAAGGACTGACCGGACGCTGCGCTGATGGGGCTCAACAGCGCCAGACTGAACCACAGCCCTACTCCGTACTTCATCCGCTGCGGCGCGGAAAGGCGGCACCAATCTGACTGGCCGAGCGCAGTCCCAGAGCAGTGAAGGTGAGCGTGCCATTGGCACAACTGGCTGTTACACAGGTGGGCGCACCCACCACGAACAGGTTCTCATGGTCGTGCGCGCGGCCCCAACCATCGACCACACTGGTGGCCGGGTCGGTGCCCATGCGGCAACCTCCGGCGGGATGGTCCTGGAAATCGTCCGGGCGAGCGGAGAGCAGCTGACCGTTGCCGGCCCGTGCCATACGCGTGAAAAGTGCGCGGATGGACTCTTCGGTCGGGGCGCGCAGCTCACGCGCGGCATCGCTATCGCGAAACGCGAGCCGGGGCAGCGGATCACCCCAAGCATTACGACGTGTGTTATCGAGTGTCAATTCGCTGTTACGCGCGGGCAATACATCATAATACGCGCGCACGCGAGCCGTACCCTGCTGCGTGCGCGCCCGCCAATCCTCGAGCAGTGCGTTGCCCAGCAGCAGCCGGCCCGCATCATCGCGCAAGCGCGGCTGCGCACCATTGGCTGATTCCCAGACCCGCAGATCGTGCCGGATGTAGCGGCCCGCCGGTTGCCGCATGAATTGCTTGGATACCAGGCTGTGATGCACGCTTACACCCGGATACATGGCAATGGACAGCTGCACGAAGCCGTTCACGTTGCGATGGCCACAAAGATATTTGCCGACCAGTCCGGAACGGTTGGCAATCCCGTTCGGAAAGCGTGCTGATGTAGAGAGCAAGAGCAAGTGCGGGCTCCACACATAACCGCCCGCAATCACGAACGTGCGGGCACGGAACTCGATGGGCACATCCGGCCGGTCGCGCGACGCGCCGATGGCAGCCACGATGCGATCGCCATTCGGCTCATGTACCAGCCGGCGCATCATGGTACGCGTGATCAGCTCGACCCGCTTCGTCTCACGCAGTGCGGTCCACGTGAAGTCGGGCGAATATTTGGCGCCGATCGGGCAAATGGGGGAGCAGGTATCGCTGCGGCAACATTGCGGCCGACCCTTGTACGCAATCGAGTTCTTGGCCGATGGTTGACTCCACATCGCGATATCGGCCGTGTTAACCCAGCGCTTCAACAAGTCCAGATTGTAGGAAAGCGGCAAGGCCGGCAGCGGGAACGGTGCGCCGCGCGGATCGAGCTGCGCGGGTCCCTGCTCGCCCGCTACACCCATGCGCACCTCCGCTTCCTGGTAATACGGATCCAGATCCTGGTACGTGATGGGCCAGTCGTCGCCCACCCCATACAGGCTCTTCACTTTGAAGTCTTCCGGGCTGAAGCGCGGGGTCACGCCACCCCAGTGCATGGCCAGGCCGCCCACGCACATGGAGCGCGATTGGATGCCGGCCACCTCAGTGCCATCGATGTGATCGTTGGGCCACGGATTCTCGCCGTAGTCCAGGAACCGCTGCCGGCGTTCTGCGCGCTCGGCCAGCGGCGTGCTCTCATCGCCGGCTTCGACCACCGTGATGCGCGCGTCCCGCTCTTCACCCAGCTTCTCCGCGATCAGAGCCGCCGTGATGCCCGAGCCGATGATGAGGATGTCGGTTTCGATGAGCGACGCGGGACGCGTTACGCGCGACGCGGTCATAGCGACCTCGGCTTGCTCGGTGTTTCCGGCAGAGGACGGCAGGTTTCTTTGCCGATAGCCGCGCGATAACAGAGATCCGTCGCTTCTGTGGTGTTGTAGAACCAGGAGAGCAGGGCCAGTGCCACGTGAGGGGCGGACAGCGGAGCCGGGAGCCGATCGACACGCGCGGCTTCCAGTTGCGCGGATACCAGTGCGCGCCGGCGCTCTACGCTCAGGGTTGTGAAGCTGCTCGCCTGCGTCTTTTGCGCGTCGGCCTCCAGGCTCTGCAGTTGTGTGCGCCAGCGCGGCCACGGATCCGCAGGCGAGTTCCGCAATTCACCGGTGCCATAACCGTGATTCAACTCGGCGCCGGGCCGGAAATTCGAGACCCAGCGCTCGAAGCGTTCGGCAAATTCATGCGCGCCCCGTGCGCCCAACTCGTCCGGCAGGATGGCGCTGGAAAGGCCTTGCAACAATTCGCGATCCGAGGGCGCAACGAACAACGTGCCGAGGTGGGCCGCGGTCTCGGGCACAGCCAACGCGTAACCAGCGGGCAGTACGGCCAACGTACCGACAAAGCTGCGGCGATCGAGTTGAGCCATGGGACGCCTTTGCTTCGGGATACAATCAGGATGGGAGCGGGCCGCGCTGGACGCAACGGCAACTCGCAACCCTGCGTCAGGATGTCAATTCGATGAAGGGCGGCTTCGTTAACCAGGGCGTGAATCGCGCCAGGCGCTGCAGCGAGAAACACTCGGGTATTGCGCTCCCCGACTGCGCTGCCAGGAGCAGCTCCGCCAGTGGAGGCGCAAACTTGAAACCGTGACCCGAACATGCGCTGACCAGCCAGAGATCGGAATTCTGTGGATCGCGGTCCAATAGGAAATGGCCGTCCGGCAAGTTTGTGTATAGGCAGATCCCGAATGTGCGCAGCGGCCCCAGCGCGCCGGGCAGAAACTGCGCAACCAGGGAGCGCACCACGGCAAGTTCCGTGGGCGCGAGCGAGCGAGCAACCAGATCAGGTGAGGTAGCCACACCTTCATGATGGATGGCGCATTTGAGACCGCGGCCCAGATCGGGGAATCCGTAAAAGATGCGGCCCGGCTCGAACTCGATGAGGAAGTGCGGAAGTCGATCGGGTGAGTACAGCACGGGATTCGTTGGCTCGAACCAGAATACCGGCTGGCGCGTGACCTTGAGCGGCAGCTCAGGCCGGAATTGAGAAAGCCAGGCACCAACCGTGAGCACCAGCATCCTGGCCTGGTGCCGGCCGCTCGACGTCTCTATCTCGAAACCCTGCTGCGCACGTTGCCAACCGATGAAGGGATCTCCCAAGCGCAGATCCGCGCCCGCCGAACGTGCCGACTCGAGTTGTGCCGCCACGCATTGTTCCGGATCGAGTATGCCCGCGGTCGGCTCGAACACCGCAGCATCGGTCGCCCGCACTCGGTATCCCGGATAGCGCCGCACCACCTCATTGCCGTCCAGCAACTCGTGTTTGATGCCGTGTGCCCGGGCGCTGGCCAGGGCGCCCTCGACCAGCACGCCCGCTCGCGGACCCATGTTCAGGCCGCCCGTGACGCGCAGCAGCGAACGGCCCGATTCGCTCTCCAGCTCACGCCACAACTCGAACGCACGCTGCGCCAGGGGCGCATATACCGGGTCCTCGAAATAGGCCGCGCGAATGATGCGCGATTCGCCATGAGAGGAACCGAACTCGTGCGGCGGCTGACGCGCGTCACAACCCAGCACGCGGCGGCCGGCCCGCGCAAATGCTCGCGCAATCGCGCCTCCCATTACGCCGAGTCCGGCCACGAACACATCGTACATCGGGGAATCCAGCAGAATGTTCGATTTGACCAGTCAATCTATTTCCGGGTCGGCTGCCGCGCAGCTACCGGCAAAGCGCGCGCCGAGTGATGGTCATCGTGCTGCCCGGCGCCGGCTCGTATTGCCCTGTATACCGGTCCAGGACGGCAGAATCGAGAACGATTTCCCGGCGCGCTGCGCGGGAAGCCTGGTGGGCCGATGGTCCTGGCGCACAACCATCTGCTCGGTTTCCCGTATCGGCAGGGATTCACACCCGCTGCGCTGACGCAGCTGCTGAGCGGGCGGGTTCAGCGTGCATCATCTGCACATGGAAGTCGCGGTGCCACTGGCGGACCGCTGGACGCGCAGATGGGCAGTCTGGGAAGAACGCCTGGTGAAGCGATGGCTGCGCGTCTGGCCAGGGCCAGCACCGTGGTTGGAAGTCTACGCCTTGAAGCAGAGCCTCGAGTAAGAACGGAATTCTCGCGCAGAAAACAAGATTGGTTCATGGAGCAGCCTGTCCGGTGGGGCCGCCAAATCACGCATTGGAAAGCGAGCAGAGAGTACTGAATTTGACGATGCGAGCCGTTCAGCGCATGCTTCCGGTGCTTGCTCTGCGCGCAGCTCACATCAACGACTACGGTCTACGAATGAAGATTCACGCGCTGGCGGGCCTGTTGCCCATCGTACTCGCCCCTTTCCTGCCCGCCGCCATCAGGGCGCAAGTCAAGCGATCGGATAACGGCTCTGCCACAGTGTATCCGATCGACCCCGAAGCGGCGCCCCGTCCCACGTTGCGTGCGCTCGAGATTACCGACGCAATCCGCATTGATGGTCGATTGGACGAGCCGGTTTGGTTGCGCGCTGATTCGGCCACCGACTTCATCACTGGGCTGCCGCGCGCTGGCTATCCGGCCCAGGAGCGCACGGTGGCCCGCGTGCTGTTGGACGGCGCCACCCTGTATGTGGGCGCGTATCTGTACGATGCCGAGCCGCAGCGCCTCTACTCGCCCGGCCTGGAGCAGGACTTCGAGACGCACGATGCCGACCTGTTTGGCGTAGTGTTCGATGCGTTTTTGGATCGACAGAATGGGATCATGTTCGGGGTCAGTCCGGCCGGTGCCCTGTTCGATGCCCAGTCTTTCAATGACAGCCGCGAAGTGAACCGCGCATGGGAAGGCGTCATCGAGCTGAAAACGCTGATCCATGCGGATGGCTGGTCGGTCGAGATGGCGATTCCGCTGCGCACGCTGCGCTTCCGCGCCGACGCGGGCGAGCAGGCCTGGGGCCTCAACTTCCTGCGCCGCATCCGCCGACTGAACGAAGACTCCTACTGGGCGCCGCTGCAGCGGCAATTCCGCGTGCACAAGATGTCACGCGCGGGCACGCTCACCGGATTGCGCGCACTGCAGCAGGGACGCAACCTGGGAGTCAAGCCTTACCTCAAAGCCGCGAACATGGGCGGCGCACTACCGCGCCAGCTGGGTGATGCCGGTGGTCATCTGGAAGCCGGCTTCGACCTCAAGTACGGCATCAGCTCGCGCCTTACAGCCGATGTCACGGCCTTCACCGATTTCTCGCAAGTCGAAGTCGATCAGGAACAGGTCAATCTGACACGCTTCTCGTTGTTCTTCCCGGAGAAGCGCGACTTTTTCCTGGAGAACGATGGCACCTTCACGTTCGGCGATGTGACCGAGCGCAACTATCGAACCGGTTCCGGCCCCACCGACTTCAAGTTGTTCTACTCGAGGAGCATTGGGCTTTCCCAGGACCGCCGGCCCATCCCCATCCTGGGTGGTGTGCGCGTCTCGGGACGCGCGGGTGCTACCGAGATCGGTCTGCTGGACATGCAGACGCGCGCGCAGACCGGCGCACCTGCAGAGAACTTCGCCGTGTTGCGTCTGCGCCAGAATTTTGGGCCGGCCGCCGATGTGGGTGTGCTGATCATCAATCGCCAGGCGGAACGCGACCCTGCAGTCAGCGCTTACAACCGAGCCCTGGGCTTCGATGCCAACCTGCGCATTCTGCGCTACCTCATCGTCAATGCCTACGCGGCTGGTACCGACGAGCCCAACGCCACGGGCGACCGGAGCGCGCGCTATCTTCAAATTGCCTGGCGTGACCCGCTGCTGGACGTCTCCGCGTTTGCCAAACACGTGGGTGATGGTTTCCACCCGGAAGTCGGCTTCATCCGCCGTACCGGCATCCGCCAGCTCTTCGGCACATTGGGCGCGCACCCGCAGCCTCGCCTGCCCACGGTCGCAGAACTGAATCCCTTTGTCGATGTGTCCGGCATTGAAAACCTGGATGGTGTGTTGGAAACCCGCTGGGTCAAGCCGGGCATGATTGCGACCTTCCGCGATGGCGGCCTGTTCGAGGTCAACTACGAGGATCGCTTCGAGCGGCTCTTCGAGCCCACACCGATTGCAGGCGCAACCGTGCCCGCCGGCGATTACCAGTTTGCCGCCTTCAGTGCGGACTACCAGTCCAATGGCGCACGTCGCCTATCGGGCAGTGTTGGACTGGCTCACGGTGATTTCTACGATGGTAAACGCACATCCGTGAACGCGCGCCTGGCCTACCGCCCCAATCCGCGCATCGTGGCCGAAGCTTTCGTGGAACGCAACGATGTCCAGCTGGTGGGTGAGAACCGGGCGGCCGATGTATTCGGTGGGCGCATTCGCTACTCGGCCTCGACGCGCCTGTTTGCATCCGCGTTCGTGCAATACCTGGAGGCCAGTAACGAGCTGGTGAGCAACCTGCGCTTCAATTTCATCCACGCGCCCCTGAGTGACATCTTCCTGGTGCTGACCGAGCGGCGCGCACTGGATGGCGGCGTCAGTGAGCGCGTGGTCACGATCAAGGCCAGCAAACTGTTATCCTTCTAGTCAACTGATTTGTTCTTACTAATCCTAATCCTCCCCTTAATCCTAATCCTCAGCACTCTCCTCCTCCTGCCGTTTGAAGGAGGAGGAGAGTGC
>JBOHRF010000160.1:0-10912 GCA_050732575.1 Longimicrobiales bacterium | reverse complement strand
CTTGTAAGGCGCCAGCCGTTCCCGTAACCAGTCCTGCAGTTCGGTCAGGGTCAACTCATGTTCCGATCCAAGCTCCAGCGCGACGCACACGCGCTCGCCCCATTCCGCATCGGGTAGCCCCACCACGGCACACTCGGCTACCGCCGGATGCGTGCGCAACACTTCCTCGATCTCGAGTGCAGACACCTTGTAGCCACCCGTCTTGATGATGTCGATGCTGGTGCGACCCAGAATGCGATAGTAGGCATCTTCGACCACCGCCACATCACCAGTCCGAAACCAATCATCGAAACCCGGAAGAGGCGAAGAGAGGAAGGGCGGAAGATTCTCGGCACTTCTGAATGCGACGCGCGTGGCTTCCGGGTTGCGCCAGTATTCGCGGAACACGGATGGGCCGCGCACCTCGAGTTCACCGGCGGTGCCGGACGGCACTTCTGCGCCACCCTCATCGACGATACGCACATCCACGCCAGGCAGTGGCATGCCCACGCAGCCCGGGCGTCGTTCGCCGTGCAGCGGACTGGAGAGCGCCATGCCGATCTCGGTCATGCCATAACGCTCGAGCAGCGTGTGTCCGGTGATCTCGCGCCAGCGCTCCAGAGTCTGTACGGGCAGCGCGGCCGAGCCCGACACCATCAGCCGCATCCTGCGCGCGCTTTCAGATCGCAAGCGCTGTTGGTCGAGCGCTACCGCATCCCAGGACGCGATCAAACGGTGGTAGATGGTGGGTACGGCCATGAAGACCGTGAGCTCACCCGATGCGATGCGCGCCCAGGTCGCTTCCGCATCGAAACGCGCCATCATCTCACACGTGGCGCTCGCCCACAACGCGCAACCCACGACATTCACAATGCCATGCACGTGATGCAGGGGCAGCACGAGCAGCGTGCGATCTTCCGAACGCCACTGCCAGGCATCCACCAGTGATGTGATTTGCGCGGTCAGGCTGGCAAACGTATGGACCACGCCTTTGGGTTTGCCGGTCGTGCCGCTGGTATAGAGCATGAGCGCGCGCCGCTCCGCTGCTACTTGCGGCTCTCTTGCCCGTACATCGACCTGTAAGTCCGCCGTTGTGTAGAAGCGCGCACAGCAGTCACGCGCCAGCTGCGCGATCGCGGTCACGTGCGCCGGGTCGGCCACCACGGTGCTGGCCTGCGCATCACGAATGGCATGCTCCAGCTCGGCCGGTGGCTGGGTAAGGCCGAGCGGTACGGCCATGCCGCCGGCACGCCAGATGCCCCACAACACGGCCACCCAATCGAACCCCGGTGGCATCAGGAACGCGACGCGCGCTTCGGCCAGGTCTGGCTGATCACCCAGCAGCGCGGCGGCCACACGTTGCGATGCAGTGGCGAGTTGTCGATAGGAGAACGCATCGCCATCGGACACAACGGCGATGCGTTCGGGATGGCGCAGAGCCCTCGCGATCAGTTGCATGACTTCCGTGACGATCAGTTGCGCGCCGACTCGCGCGCGCGCTGCAGCACGTGCGCCTGGACCATGCGCACCTGCGCCGCGGTGAGGTTGTCACCGAACGATGGCATGCCGAGTGGCGCGCGCAGGCCGCCCCGTACGATTGGCTCGAATTGCTCATGGGTTGTTCGAGTTGCATAGCGCAGATCGGGCACGCCACTGCCGCTCACTACGCCCGTGCCGTGACAGAACGAGCAGTAATACTCGTAGAGGACTGCGCCTTCGGCGATGTCGGCCGCGCGCGCGGTCAGGGTAAATGTGGGCGGCGGTACGGGCGGCGCCGCCGCTTTTGCAGCAGGCAGAGTCGCACTGCCATCGAGCGCAAACGCGAGGAGCCGGCCCGGACCCCACGCCCCTTTGCCGAACTGATCGTTCCACAACGCGCCGGGACCACCCCAACCGGACAACACAGCCACGTATTGGCGCCCATCCACCAGATAGGTAATGGGCGGTGCCATGATGCCGACGCCGGTATCGAATTCCCAGAGCACGTTGCCATCGGTTGCACGATGCGCGAGCAGTTTGCCATCCGCGCGGCCTTGCACCACCAGGTTGCCAGCCGTGCTCAGTGTGCCGCCACTGAAAGGGAATGGCTGCGCCGCCCGCCACACCTCACGCTGCGCCACCGGATCCCAGGCAGACAGGCGGCCTTCCACCGGCTCGGCCAGCCATTTCTGAAGCGCCGGGCCCGTGTAGCGCGCCAGTCGATCGCCCACGTTCCAGAGCAGCGAGTCATACGTCCAGGCATCGTTTACCACGTGCAGGAAGGAACCTTCGCTCACCGGGAAATACACCAGACCGGTGGCGGGATTGTACGACATGGGATGCCAGTTGTGCGCACCGTATGTGCTCGGTGTCACGGTGGTCGCGACAGTCAGCGCGCGCGCGGCGGGCGCTTCGATGGGTCGTCCCGCCGAATCAATACCGGTGGCCCAGTTCATCTTCGCGTACGGTTGCGCCGAGATCAGTTTGCCATCGGCGCGATCGAGCACATAGAAGAACCCGTTCTTGGGCGCCTGCATGATCACGCGCCGCTCAGCACCATCGATGGTGAGCGTAGCCAGCATGAGCGGTTGCGTGGCCGTATAGTCCCAGTTGTCGCCGGGTGTGGTCTGGTAGTGCCAGACGTATTCGCCATTGTCCGCGCGCACCGCCAGAATGGAGGCGAGGTAGAGATTGTCGCCGCTGTCTTTGCTGCGCAGCCGCCGGTACCACGGTGAGCCGTTGCCTACACCGATGTACACGTAGTCCAGCTCGGGATCGTAGACGATGGCATCCCAGGCCGTACCACCGCCACCCGCTTTCCAGTATTCGCCGCTCCAGGTTGTGGCCGCACGGCGCAGCGCTTCCGACTCGAATGGCCTGGATGGATCACCCGGCACTGTGTACGTGCGCCAGAGCTGCTCGCCCGTGGCCGCGGCATACGCGGTCACGTAGCCGCGCACGCCATATTCGGCACCGCCATTGCCGATCAACACGCGTCCGCCGGCAACGCGCGGTGCGCCCGTGATCGTGTAGGCCGTTCCTTTGGGTGTGGTTTGCACTTCCCAGGCAAGCTGACCGGTCGCGGCATCGACGGCCACCAGCCGTCCATCCAATGCCCCGACGTACACGCGACCCTCATAAAGCGCGGGCCCGCGATTCACGACATCGCAACACGCAAACTTGGCGTGCTGTTTGGGTACCTGCGGATCGTACGTCCACAACATCTGCCCGGTGGCTGCATTCACGGCATGCAGTACGCTCCATGCGCTGGTCGTATACAACACGCCGTTATGTACGAGAGGCGTGCCTTCCAGACCACGAAGTGTGTTCAGGTCGAGCGACCAGGCCAGGCCGAGGCGGCTCACATTGGCTTCATCGATTTGACGCAGCGGGCTGTGTCGCTGCTCATCATAGGTGCGCCCGTAGGTGAGCCAGTTGGCCGAATCGGCGTCCGCGGCGCGCAACGCTGCATCGTCCACGACATCGGATGGTATTCCACAACTGGTGGCTATTACGATGAGCAGCACAGGCAGCGGCGCGCGGGGCCGGCTGGTCAGAGCAACGACGCTCATAGTCGCCTCCTGTGTCGGAAGAGCAGGCCGTAGTTGGTGAGTCCAGGTGAAGATCCAGGACCGACTACCGACCTTCGAGAGACGTGAAGCCTAGCCGCCCGGCGCCGGGTCGGCCAGCCGCGCTGGCCTCCGCCAGGCCGGATTTCCATATTAGCCCTGCTTCCACCTGGCAGGGCCGACATCTCCCGCAATGCAATCGCCAGCGAAGGCAGGCACGAGTTGGTGAACGTTTCCGAGCAACTGAGGTCCGTACCGTCAGACCGCTACGCCATCGAGCGTGAGATTGGCGCCGGTGGCATGGCCACTGTCTACCTGGCGCGTGACCTGAAGCACAACCGCAAAGTGGCGCTCAAGGTGTTGCGCCCTGGGCTGGCCATGGTGCTCGGTACTACGATGTGTTTCCGGATGGCAAGGCGTTCCTGATGGTCCGTGGTGGGCCGGCCGGCACTCCCAGGCGCTTCGTGGTGGTCAACTGGTTCCAGGAATTGCGACGACAGATGAGCGCGAAATGATGCTTCAAGGACGTGGATAATGAGCGCGCAGACCACTCGACGCGAGTTTCTACAGCGCCTCTCGGCGCTCGGCGTGTTGCTGCCGCACGGCACCGGCCTGCTTACGCAGGACACATTGCCCACGCGTGCAATTCCCGTGAGCGGTGAGAACTGCCCATCGTAGGCCTCAGCTCATCCAAAGCAGTGCTCGACATACCGGCGCAAGGAACCGCTCCGCTCCAAGCGGTCTCCTCAGCCATCCTACCGTGACCTGCGTGCTCACCGAGACCACCAATCCCGTTCATATGCAGGAGAATATCCAGGCCGCCATGGGACGGCTGCCCGACGAAGCGATGCGCCGGCGCATGCGAGAACTCTTGGCGAATTGAACGGACTTCACGTTCACGTCGTTCCTCCCCGCGCCGGGCGGGCTGCTCAACAGCAACTTTGCGGACGAGCCGTGCAGGAGCGGGAGCGTATAACGGGAGCGGGAGCAGGCGGGTGCGGGCTGCATATTCCCGCGCCTGCCAGCTCCCGCTCCTGTCTCCTGATCTACGCTCCCGATTTCGTTTCTAAGCGCTCAGATCGTTAGTTGCCCAATACTGCGCCGGCCAGTATCGGGTCCTGACGGATGGTCAGCGCCGTCATGTACGTCTTGCCATTGGCCGTGAGTGTCACGCGATACTCACCGGGCAAAGCCTGCTGGCCGCCGCCACCACCGCCGCCGCGTCCACCACCTCCGCCACCACCGCCGCCACCACCACCACGACCGCGCCCACCTTCCGGTTCATCGGTCAGGAAGCTGCAGGTACCGTTTTGCGGGAACTGCATGGGCCAATACACGCGCGTGACACCGGTAGTCGTGGCGAGCGTGCGCGAGCAGCGCTGGTTGCGCACGGGATGCGCAATCTCGAGCTGCACCTCACGAATGGCGGCACCGACGTAAAAATCGATGGCCGCGGCGCGCGGTGGGTTCTGGCCGCGGAAACCGAACGTGCCGCCCGTGCCATGCGGCTGGATGTTTAGCCATTGCGTGGCCACGGGCAGATTGAACAGGTGGGCCTCGGCGCTCACTACCTCGGGCCGCGCCTGTTGCAGCGGCGAAATGTCATCCAGGATCCAGATGCCGCGGCCGTGGGTAGCCGCAATCAGGTCGTTCTCACGCGGATGTATCTTCAGATCGTGAATGGCAACGGTGGGCAGATTGTTCTTGAGGCGCTGCCAGGACTGGCCGCCGTTCAGCGTGTAGAACACGGCAAACTCGCTGCCCACGAACAGCAGGTTGGGGTTTTTAGGATCTTCTGCGATCACGTACATCGGATGTCCGTCGGGCAGATTGCTGGTAATGCTGGTCCAGGCCTGACCGTAATTGGTGGTTTTGAACACGTACGGTTTGAAGTTGGCGCTTCGGTGTCCGTCCACGACCAGGTAGGCCGTGCCCCGCTCGTGATGTGATGCACTCACCCGGCTGATCCAGAGATCCTTCTGGGGCAGACCCGGTAGACGCGCACCGACTTCCGTCCAGGTTGCACCATCATTGCGCGTGAGCTGCACGTTGCCATCGTCCGTGCCCGCCCAGATCACGCCTGGCTCGAGCGGTGATTCCGCGATCGTGAAGATGGTGGCGTGGTATTCGGCGCCGCCGCCCGGGTCTTCATCAGGCGTCAGGCCACCGGATTTGCGAATGGTCTTGTGCGGCTCGTTCTTGGACAGGTCCGGGCTGATGATGCGCCACGTGTTGCCCTGGTCCACCGTCTTGAACAGATGGTTGGCGCCCAGGTACAGCGTACGCGGATTGTGCGCCGAAATGATGAAAGGCGTGCTCCAGTTCCAGCGGAACGCACCGAAACGCGGGCCACCACCACCGCCACCACCACCGCCTCGTCCACCACCCTGGATGATGGTATCGTGGCCCCAGTTGTTGGCGAATTGTTTCTGCTCGATGGCGGGCGTGATGTAGTCCCAGTAATTCACAATGTTCTGGTTCTTGGTGGGTCGAATGCTCACCCGCTGGCGCGTCTCCATGTTCATACGGCCCACGCTGCCGCCCGCATTGCCGGGTTGTGACTCGGTGTAGACCCAGCGCCAATCCGTGGGATCGGCCTGCGCGTGGTAGCCATCGCCTCCGCTGACATTGACCCAGTCGCTGGTGTAGATGGCGTTGGCGCGCGTCATCGATGGGCCGCCCGATGAGCCGGCATCTTGCAGCCCGCCGTACACCCAGTACGGGTCGCGCATGTCAAAACCGACGATGTAATACTGGGTGACGTTGATGTGCTCGAAACGCTGGAAGCTTGCACCGTGGTCGTGCGTCAGGTTGAGTCCGCCATCACTGCCGATCCAGTAGCGATTGCGGTTGTGCGGATCCAACCAGATGGCGTGGTAGCAGTGCCCGCCCGTGACCTGTTGGCCCTGCAGCGTACGACCGCCATCGCGCGAGATCTGGAAGTTCTGGTTGGGATGGTACGTCAGTTTGTCATCGTGCGGACTCACGGCGACGTGGTTGTAGTAGAAGGGCCGACTGTAATTGCGGTTGAGATAGGTCCAGTTCTCGCCCCCGTCTTCCGAGCGATAGATGCCGGAGCCGAGCCTGGTCATGTCACGATAGGCGGCCGAATCGCTCTGCGCCGGATGGTAGCCGTGCTCCACGTGCGCCATCAGCACGCGCGGATTGTTGGGCGCTACGGCGATGCCGATTTTGCCCAGGTCACCGGTCGGCAAACCGCGCGTCAATTCGCGCCAGGTCTGCCCGCCATCGGTACTCTTGAAGAGTCCGCTGTTGGGGCCGCCGCTCATGAGCACCCACGGCCGGCGGTAGCGGGCCCAGAACGATGCGTACAGTGTGTTCGGATTCTGCGGGTCCATGATGACTTGAATGGCACCCGTCACACCATCGGCGGGCGGCAAGCCATTGGACAACTTCTGCCAGCTCTGTCCGCCATCGGTGGTCTTGAACAGGCCGCGCTCACCAAGCGTGCCCCAGATGCTGCCAATGGCCGCTACGTACGCGATGTTGGGATCGGTGGGATGCAGCGTGATCTGACCGATGTTGTAGGTGTTGCGCAGGCCCACGTTGGTGAATGTGCGCCCGCCATCGGTCGACTTGTAAACGCCGTCGCCCCAGGCGGCGCTGTTGCGGCCGCATTCTTCTCCCGTGCCGACCCAGATGATCTCGGGGTTGGCCTGGAAAATCTTCACATCACCGATGGATGCGGAGCCATAATTATCGAAAATCGAAGTCCAGGTGGTACCGCCGTTCACGGACTTGAAGACGCCGCCCGAGGCCGAGCCGACTACCACGTGCGTCCAGTCACCGTTGAGCGCGTCAATGGCCGAGATGCGGCCGACCAGGTTGGCGTTGCCGACGTTGCGCCATTGCAGACCGCGCGTCATGGGATCGGGCGCCGGCTGCTGCGCGGCTGTGGCGGCCGCGAGCAGCAGCAGGAAAGTCGCCGTGCTGAACGGAGCGCACAGCACCAGATTCGCTCGTCGAATGCTCATCGGTCGAGCTCCTTCGAATTGTGGGAAGTCGGTACGGAAGGTGAGCCGGGTCGGTGCCCCTGCTGCATCACGATACCAATCGACACGCAGGTTGTCACGACCGTTAAGGCCGGCGCGCGAAAATACGCGTGGCCAAGGTTTGATCAGGCGAAACCGAACCTAACCGCTGGACACGACTGCCTGCGGCCGGCAGGATTTCAGCAAGGCGCGCAATTCGTCCGACGTGCGTGGGTTGGGTGGCGTCGCTCGCATCCGGATCTCCAGCGCCTCGCGCAGCAATGCGGTGGCTTCCGCGCAGCGTCCGCGACCATGCAGCAGGCGGCCCAATCCAATGAGTGGCCGCGAGACAGGAGCGGCACCCGCGCCGAAATGTCTGCGCTTGGCGGCCAGCGCCTGGCGCCAGTAGGTCTCAGCCGCCTGGAAGTCCTTCTTCTTTTCCGCTACCGAGGCCAGGTTCTCGAGTGAGAACGAGACATCCGGATGCTGCTCACCCAACAACCGGATGCGTATGGCCAGTGCTTCCTTGTGCATGGTCTCCGCATCATCCAAACGACCTTGCATCTGGCGCGCAGTGGCCAGCCCATCGATGTGACGCAGGACCTCGGCATTGCCCATGGGCATGGTTTTGCGCTGTATGGCAAGGGCCGCGCTGAACAACGAGTCGGCCAGCAGGGGCTTGGTATGCAGGAACAGCGTGGCCAGGTTGCCTATGTCGAACGCTACTTCCGGATGTTCGGCACCCCGCGCCTTGCGGCGCACGTCGAGCGCTTGCCGGTACAATTGCTCGGCGCGCCCGAAATCGCGCTTCATCAAGTGCAGGTCGCCCAGGCTGCTCAGGGCCGTGGCAACGTCGGCACTGGGTTCATTCAAATTCCTGGTCCAGACATCGTACGCCTCGCGCAGCAGCGGTTCGGCCAGGTCTAAACGCAGGTGTTGCCGATGCAGGATGCCCAGCTTCAGGAGCGTGGCCGCAACATCCGGGTGGGTACGCCCGAGCGCTGTCCGGCGCAGGGCCAGCGCCTGCTCCCAGGCCTGTTGTGCCTGTTCGGGACGACCCAGGTTGCGATACACGGTACCGATGGCATCGAGCAACGTGGCGCCCGTGGCCGGCTGATCGGCCAGCTCGCGCTGGATCTGCGCCATGCCGCGCTGCAACAGTTCGCGCGCGGTGACCGTGTCACCCGTGGCCTCACGCGGGTCCGAAGGGCGGAACAGATCGACCAGGAAGTTGGAGACCTGCGCCGCACGCTCCGCTTCCAGTTGTGCGCGATCCCGCTCGCTGCGCGCCACCCGACTCTGCTGGGTGGCGGCCCGCGCCTGCCACGTGGTGGCCGCAATGCCACCTACCAAAGTGATCGCGACCACTGACGCGGCGGCCAGAATGACCCTGTGCCGGCGCACGAACTTGGTGGTGCGATAACCGAGTGTATCCGGCCGCGCGCGCACGGGCAGCCCATGCAGGTAACGTTCGATGTCTTCGGCAAATTGCTCGGCCGATGCGTAACGGCGGGCCGGCTCTTTCTGCAGCGCCTTCAAGACAATGGTGTCCAGGTCACCGGCGAGCTGGCGCCGCAGCGTGCTCTGCTCGACCATGGCACTGGGCCGATCCGGTTCGCGCTCGATGATGATCCGTTCGATTTCGGCCGGTGACGCCTGGCCCCAGCGATGCGCGCGCGCGCCCGTGAGCAGCTCGTACAGAATCAAACCCAGGGCATAAATGTCGGTGGCGGTGGTGATGGTCTGCGCCCGGACCTGCTCGGGCGCGGCATACTCGGGCGCGAACCAACGCATGGTCGTGCTCGTGCGGCCGCGTGTGCGCGCATCGCTCACATCCTCAGCCAGCAACTTGGCAATGCCAAAGTCCAGCAGCTTGGCCTGGCCATCACGCGTGACCAGGATGTTCAGCGGCTTCAGATCGCGATGCACGATCAGGTTCTGATGCGCGTACTGCACGGCGTTGCATACTTGCAGAAACAGGCGCAGCCGATCCTTGATCGCCAGCTGCCGCTGCACCCAGTACTCGTGCAGCGGTACACCCTCCACGTATTCCATGGCGAAATAGGGTCGACCGCCGGGTGTGATGCCACCGTCCAGCAGGCGGGCAATATTGGGATGCTCGAGCCGCGCCAGGATCTGGCGCTCCTCGACAAAACGACCGATCACTTCGGGCGTCTCCAAACCCACCCGGGTCAGCTTGATGGCCACCCGCTGCGTGAAATCGCCCTCGCGCTCGGCCAGATACACTTCGCCCATGCCGCCGTAGTCGATGACGCGCACCAGTCGATACGGACCTACGCGCTCTCCCAACTGTGCTTCCGCACGCGCCTCCAGAATTTCACGCACGGTTTCTTCCACGCGATCGACCGGGCCCGTACCTTCATGCGCTTCCAGCAGGGCCATCAACTCGTCGCGCAGCGCCGGATCCTCGGCACAGGCCTCGGCCACGAAAGCCGCGCGCCGGTCGGGCGCGAGCTCCAGTGCTTCGCCCAACAAGTCACGCAACCGCTGCCAACGCTCATTCATACGCTCAACTCACGGTTGAGCCAGGCACGCGCCAACGCCCAGTCGCGCTTGACCGTGGCCGCCGAGATATTCAGCGCCTCCGCCGTTTCCTCCACACTCATGCCGGCAAAGACACGACACTCTACCACGCGGGCATGACGCACATCGATCGCCTCCAGCCGCTGCAGCGCCTGATCCACCGCCACTAACTCATCGGCCTGGCTGTTCACCATGATGATCACATCGTCGAGCGGCAGCATGGGCTGGCCACCGCCACGCTTCTTACGCCGGCGCGCAAGCGCATAATCAACCAGGATGCGGCGCATGGCGCGCGCGGCAATGGCAAAAAACTGCGCGCGGTTCTGCCACTGGATGCGATCGAGTTGCACCAGCTTGAAATACGCCTCGTGCACCAGCGCCGTGGTGCTGAGCGTGTGGCCCGGCCGCTCGCCTCGTAGTTGCCGATGCGCAATACGGCGCAACTCTCGATAGACGACCGGGAAAAGGCGATCGAGCGCTTCCCGATCGCCTTCGTTCCAGGCGGTCAGGAGACTGGAAATATCATCGGTGGAAGCCATGGCTGGATTCAAGGTAGAAGGCCAGGCGCAGGGGTCAAGCGTTGAGCCTATCCGGACGGAAGTGTCGCTTTTACACGGGCGTGGTCGGGCGTAACGGGCGTGACGGGCGTAACGGGCGTAACGGGCGTAACGGGCGTAACGGGCGTAACGGGCGTAACGGGCGTAACGGGCGTAACGGGCGTAACGGGCAACGGACGAAAACGAAAGCGTAACGAAAACAAAAGATGGTCTGATTCGAACGGATTTGGCGTGCTGTTCACGCGCACATTATATTGCGCATTATCCGCACACCTTCCACGCCCGTCACGCC
>JBOHRF010000159.1:0-10939 GCA_050732575.1 Longimicrobiales bacterium | reverse complement strand
TCGCCCATGCCATCTACGGAGACCACGGCAGCGTCCTGAAAGGAGGAGACGAAAAACGCGCTGGCCATATGCGCGCGGTGGTGCTCCACATGGTGGACTTCGGCACGCAACTCACGAGGTGACAGGGCGAAGTGACGGGCCAGGTGTCGCTTTGGATTGCGTGCCACTTCCAACAAATTGCTGACCCGGTCGCGGGCCGCGCCCACACTCAACCGGCGCGCCAGGGCAAAGCGCAGCTTCTTGCCCAGATGCGCGCTGGGATCACGGGAAATGCCAATGTGGTCAAGTTCACGTACATCCACGCCGCTCGCACGCAGCACGTACTCGATGCTCAGCAGCGGGAAGCCTGACCAGTACTTGCTGCGATTGAAGCGCTCTTCCTCGGCCGCAGCCACGATCTTTCCCTCGCGGATCAGGCACGCGGAGGACCCAGCGTGATAGGCATTGATGCCCAGGATATTCATGGGGCCCAACCCGCCCACAACACACCAGGCATTTCGGGCGTGACGGACGTGACGGGCGCGACGGGAGGAATCAAACCTGGCCTAAACGGCAACCACATCGGGGCGACCGATGGCGGACGCAATGGCGCGGATTTGTTGCACCAGCTCTTCGAATTGTTCGGGCCACAGGCTCTGGCCACCATCGGAAAGTGCGTGATCGGGATCGTTGTGCACTTCTACGATCAGGCCGTCAGCGCCAGCGGCAATGGCTGCCCTGGCCATGGGCGTCACCATGGCACGCACGCCCGTGCCATGGGAAGGATCTGCGATGATCGGCAAGTGGGTGAGCGAATGCACAACAGGAATGGCGGACAGGTCCATCAGGTTTCGGGTCTGATCATCAAAGCCACGCACACCGCGTTCGCACAGGATGACGTTGGGATTGCCTTCCGCAAGCAAGTACTCCGCGGCCAGCAGCAATTCCTTGATCGTGGCGGCCAACCCACGCTTGAGCAGAACCGGTTTGCCCGCTCTGCCCGCACGCCGCAGCAACGGATAGTTCTGCATGTTACGCGCGCCGATCTGCACGATGTCTGCATGGTCCGCAACCAGATCGACCATCTCCGTCTCGAGCGCTTCGGTAACCACGGCCAGGCCCGTTTCCGCACGAGCGCGCGACAACAACTCCAGTCCTTTGCTGCCCAGACCCTGAAACGCGTACGGCGATGTGCGGGGTTTATACGCGCCACCGCGCAGAACCGTGGCGCCCGCGTTCTTCAGTCGCCGCGCAATGGTCAAGATCTGTTCTTCCGACTCCACGGAGCACGGCCCGGCCATGAGCACAATCTCGGGGCCGCCAATGCGCGTACCATTGGCCAGCTCAATGACCGTGTTATCCGCCTTCCATTCACGTGAGACCTGCTTGTAGGGCTGGCTGACGTGAATGACCTGCAGGACGCCCGGCATGGCCTCGAGCCGACCACTGTCGACTTTGCCATCGTTGCCGATCAAACCGACGGCCGTACGCTGCTTGCCCGGAATAGGGCGCGCTTCGTACCCCATCTCTTCTATAGTGTCGATCACGCGCCGTACATCGTCAGGCGACGCGTTGTGACTCATCACAATGAGCATGGGTCCTTCGACATCAGCTGGAGGCGCACATTCATGAGAGTTTTCTCAATGTAGGCCGTGGGCTTGGCACTGTAAAGCTGGGGCCACCCGCGCACAACGCGCACGTGAATAGCGTGCGCAGCAAGCCGACAGCGCTGCGCGGCTGCATTGCGTTCAGGGTTTGGCGGCCGGCACTTGCGGCAGCAGGCGCCGACGCAGCGCGGCCAGGGTCAGACCGTGCTGATCCTTCTCGGAGCAACGCGCATCGGTGATGGGCCACGGTATGGCGAGTTCAGGATCAGACCAGGATAGAGTAAGCTCACATGCGGCGTCGTAATACTCGGTGCACTTGTAGGCAACGGTGGCGTGCGCGCTCAGCACTTGATATCCGTGGGCAAAGCCGGGCGGAATGTAGAGTTGCCGCAGTGGCTCAACACGCAGCTCGAGCGCCTCCCATTGGCCGAAGGTGGGCGAGTCGATGCGGACATCCACAGCAACATCGAAAATGGCACCGTGCAGCACGAGAATGAGCTTGCCCTGCATCTTAGGGTTTTGCAGATGCAGCCCGCGCAACACGCCGTAGTTGGACACGGCCATGTTGTCCTGCACAAAGCGAGGCAGGCCAAGCGCCGCGTAATCGGATTGTCGGTAGGATTCGGCGAAGCTGCCGCGTACATCCCGGAAAACAGTCGGCTCGATCCGTCGGATGCCATCCAGCCTGCCGCTGGTCACGCGCAGCGTCATAAGTGCCGTCCTAGACGAGCAGCGTGCGCCCGACAAACCATCCGGACACGGCGCGAATGCCCTCCTCGAGAGGGATTTGCGCGGACCAGCCGAGTGCGGTCAGCCGAGCAGTATCGAGGAGCTTGCGCGGCGCACCGTCCGGCATGGAGTCATCCCAAACGACCGCGCCAGCATAACCCGTGATGCGGCGCAACAGCTCGACCAACTCGCGGATGGAAATATCTTTGCCTACGCCAACGTTGATCAGCTCACCTCCCTGGAGCCGCGGCATGAGGAAGAGCGCGGCATCGGCCAGGTCATCCACGTGCAGAAACTCGCGCCGGCCCGTGCCCGTGCCCCACACGGTGACCTGGGGCTGCTCCTTCAGCTTGGCTTCGTGAAATTTGCGAATCAGCGCCGGCATCACGTGTGACGTCTGCAAATCGAAATTGTCGTTAGGGCCGTACAGATTGCTGGGCATGAGTGCGAAGAACGGGTCGCCGTGCTGCTGATGGTAGGCCTGACACAACATGATGCCCGCGATCTTGGCAACGGCATACGGTGCGCTGCTTGGTTCAGGCGCTCCCTCCAGCAGATACTCCTCCTTCAGCGGCTGAGGAGCCAGCCGCGGGTAGGCGCATGAGCTGGCAAAAAACATGAGCTTGAGCACACCGGCCTGGTGCGCGGCGTGAATGACGTTCGTTTCGATGGCGAGATTGTCCCGGATGAAATCTGCAGGATAGGTCTGGTTGGCCAGGATACCGCCCACGCGCGCGGCGGCCAGGAAGACGTAATCCGGGCGCTCATTGCGAAAGAACTCCAGCGTGGCACGCTGATCGGTCAGATCCAGTTCTTCGGGCGTACGCAGCAGCAAATTGTTGAAGCCATCGGCCTGCAGTCGGCGCACGAGTGCGGATCCAACCATGCCGCGATGGCCGGCAACATAAATGCGGTCGTCCGCTTTCATCGGGCCGCCACTCCCCGGGGTGTCAGTTGGTGACCGGCCTTGCGCAATGTCAATTCCTGGCGGGCCAACTCGAGATCGTGCTCCACCATCATGCGCACCAGTGGTTCGAACCCGGTGTGCGCGCGCCAGCCCAGGCGACTGATCGCCTTACTGGCATCACCACAGAGCGCATCGATCTCGGTGGGCCGGCGATAGCGCGCATCGATTTGCACGTGCTCTTTCCAGTCCAACCCGACCTGGCCGAACGCGATCTCGCAGAGTTCGCGCACCGAATGCGCTTGTCCGGTAGCCACCACGTAATCATCCGGCGTGGGCGATTGCAGCATGAGCCACATGGCCAACACGTAGTCACCGGCAAACCCCCAGTCGCGGTGCGCCTCGAGATTGCCCAGATAGACCTTGTCCTGCAAACCACAAGCAATGCGGCCCACGGCACGCGTGACTTTACGAGTGACAAACGTCTCACCCCGACGCGGAGACTCGTGATTGAACAGGATGCCGTTGCAGATGAAGAGCCCGTAGGCCTCTCGATAATTCACGGCAAACCAATGCGCCGCGGCCTTGCTCACGCCGTAAGGACTGCGCGGTTGGAACGGGGTGCGTTCGTCCTGGGGCGGAGGTGCGGTCCCGAACACCTCGGAGGAGCCGGCCTGATAAAACCGCACGGACCGGCCCGTGCGGGTCACATAGTCCCGAACGGAATCGAGCATGCGCAGCGTTCCCACGGCATCAATGTCGGCCGTGTACTCGGGCTCCTCGAACGAGACCATCACATGTGACTGCGCACCCAGATTATAGATCTCGTCCGGCTGCACCCGTTCCAGCACACGGCGTAGTGAAGTTGCGTCCGAGAGATCACCGTAGTGCAGAAATAAACGGGCGTTCGGATTGTGCGGATCGACGTAAAGGTGGTCGATCCGATCGGTATTGAAGGTCGACGCGCGGCGAATCAGACCGTGCACTTCGTACCCTTTGTCGAGCAGCAGCTCGGTCAGATACGATCCGTCCTGACCGGTGATACCGGTAATGAATGCGCGCTTCTGTTGCTCAGCCACGTAACAACTCCATCAGGTAAGTGCCATAGCCGCTGGCTTGCAATGGTGCAGCCAGCCGCTCGAGTTGCTGCTGATCGATGAAACCCATTCGGTAGGCTACTTCCTCCGGGCAGCCGACCTTCAATCCCTGGCGTTTTTCGACGGTGGCAATAAAGCTGGCCGCATCGTGCATCGATTCCGGTGTGCCCGTGTCCAGCCAGGCCATCCCCCGAGCCAGCAGCTCCAGGCGCAGTTGGCCTTTCCGGATGTACGCATTGTTCAAATCTGTGATCTCGTATTCGCCGCGTTCGGACGGTCGTAACTCGCGTGCTAAAGCCGCGACCTGGGCGTCGTAAAAGTACAGGCCGGTTACCGCAAAATTCGATTTGGGCAGCTTCGGCTTCTCTTCAATGCCCACGATCTGGCCGGCATGGTCCAGCTCGACAACACCATAATGATGCGCAGCGCGCACGTAATAGCCAAAAATGGTAGCGCCCTCGGTTCGACGAGCGACGTTCTGGAGCAGTCCACCCAACCCCGCACCATAGAAGATATTGTCACCCAGGATGAGCGCCACCGGCTGGCCGGCTATAAAATCGGCGCCCATAACGAACGCTCGAGCCAGGCCATTGGGCGACGCCTGGGTTGCATACGAGAACTGCATGCCCCACTGCGAGCCGTCTCCCAATAACTTGAGGAAATGTGTCTGGTCATGCGGCGTAGTAATTACGAGCAGGTCACGGATACCAGCCAGCATGAGTGTGGAGAGTGGGTAATAAATGAGCGGTTTGTCGTAAATTGGAAGCAACTGTTTGCTCAGCGCTTGCGTCATGGGATAGAGACGGGTGCCGTAACCGCCGGCCAGAATGATTCCCTTCATGGCGCGGCCAGCCCGGGACGCTCCGGAATCCCGGCAGAGACGGGCATCAGCAAGGGCGCCGCAGGTTACTATTGAACAAACCGTTCCTTTGCTCGGCCAGTGGTGCCGTCAGCCTGCCCGGACACGGTACGCGCGCTGGCCCCGAATCGGGACCATACGCGCCGCCCAGGACAGGGGCAAGGTGTGCGCAGAACCGGGTTCCGCCAGGCTACTCTAAACGCGCGTGTCGATGTGCGAAGCCCAACTGCGATTCTGCTGGTACCAGCGAACCAGGTTGCTCACACCTTCACGAAAATGGGTGTGGGGCCGCCAACTCAGCAGACGCTCGGCTTTTTGAATATCGGCCCAGGTTGCGGGCACGTCGGCCGGATGGCGCGGCTGAAATTCGACGAGCGCGTGCTGACCGGTCAGCTCCTCGACCAGCTTCACAGCATCGGTCAGAACAATGGGTTCATCAGAGCCCAGGTTGATGATGTCGAATCCCAAGGGCCGCAGGCCGGCAATGGAGCCGCGCGCCACATCATCCACATAGGTGAAGTCCCGTTGCTGGCTGCCGTCACCAAACAGGATGACTGGCTTGCCCTCACTGATCCATTGCACGAAGCGGAACAGGCTCATGTCCGGCCGGCCCGCCGGGCCATACACAGTGAAATAGCGCAGAATCGTGACGTCGATGCCGAACAGGTAGTGATAGGTGAAGCAGAGGGCTTCCGCGCCCTTCTTACTCGCCGCGTACGGCGAAAGCGGACGGTCCGTGTTGAGCGTCTCGACGTATGGACGCGGGTGATCGGCGCCATACAGACTGGAAGTTGAAGCCAGGACAAACTTACCGACCTGATATTCAACGCACAGGCGCAACAGTGTCAACGTGCCGGTGATATTCGTATCGATGTAAACCTGCGGGTTCTCTACGGACTGTCGTACGCCCGCGCGCGCGGCCAGGTTGATGACCGCATCAAAGCGCTGGGCGAACAGCGGGCGCATGGCCGCGCCGTCGGCAATGTCAGCGCGCACCATTTGAAACCGCGCCTGCGGTTCGAGCTGTGCCAGTCGAAACTGTTTCAGACGTACATCATAAGCGTCGTTCAGATTGTCGACGCCGATGACCGTGTCACCACGATCCAGGAGCTGCTGAGCGACTCTCGAGCCAATGAAGCCCGCGGCGCCCGTCACCAGATAGGTTGCCATTCGCTCATCACACGGTGTAATTCGTTCGCCGAATTTGGCCGGCAAGATAGCCGGGTCAAGAGCACGGGCAAGCGGGTCCACACGGGCCGCCGATTCACAAGGTCTCGATGCGGTACGTGCGGCGCCATAACTCGAGCATGGTCAGATTGAACAGGCGGTTGCCATGAACTACACCTCTTGGCCGGTCCGAGAGCAGACGTTCCACCGCGCTGCGGCGTAGAAGACTCGAATCCGCAGACAGTAACACCTCCCGAAAGAACTTTTCCCAGCCACCGGTCAGCCAGTGATCGACGGGAACCGAGAAACCCTGCTTGCGGCGTACGTCAAACTCGGGCGGAAGCAGCCGTGCAGCCAATCGGCGCAGCACGATCTTGCGTGCACGCGTGGTAGTGCGCAGCGCATCCGGCAGGCGGCCAAATGCAAACTCTACCAGCGCGCGGTCCAGAAAGGGAGCGCGCACCTCGAGTGATGCCAGCATGCTGGCGCGGTCATCCTTGATCAGAATGCTGTCACACAAGTAGGTGTGGAAGTCCGTTCGTGTGAGCTGTTGCAGCAGCGGTCGGCCTTGCTCCAGGGCAGCCTTGCGTGTCTCCGGTCCGCCCCGTTCGCTCCGGTCGGCCAACGCCGGCACCAATCGGGTGCGCGCTGCAGCATCGAAGTACAGGTTCACGCGCGCTATGGCGTCCGCCTGTGTGTGCCCCAGGCCAATCAGGTAGTTGCGGCCGCGCATGCCGAAGGGCAGCCACCGCTCCGCACCCAGGCTCAGGCCGCGGCGCAGGGCAGCAGGTACAGTTCGCGCCAGCGCCTGTTGTGCCAGAACCCACTGATACGTGTGATATCCACCAAAGAGCTCGTCCCCGCCGTTACCTGCCAAGGCGACCTTGGCGTGTTCCCGAATCTGGCGCGAGATCATGTAGGCCGGCACAATGGAAGGGTCAGCGACGGGTTCATCGAACTGAGTGGCCAGCAGTGGTATCAACTCGACCGACGCAGGCTCGGCCACCAGCTCGTGATGCTCGGTCCCCAGATGACGCGCCACTAAACGCGCATGCTCTGCCTCATCATACTTGCCCGCGCCACGGAACGAGACCGTAAACGTTTTGCAAGCTCGAGACGAGGCGCGCGCGGCCAGCGCTGCGATCAGGCTGGAGTCGATGCCGCCGCTCAGCAGGACGCCGACCGGTACGTCGGCTACCAGCTGGCGCCGGACGGCTGCGCTCAGCAGCGCTTCCAGCGCACTCGCATGGGTGTCTACGGTGGCCGCTGGATCCGGTTGGTGCTCAGGTAATTGCCAGTACGACCATTGGCGCAGTTGTGCATCGCTCAAGTCGTAGGTCAGCGCATGACCGGGCAGCACCTTGTGCACGTCTTGCAGCAAGGTGCGCCCGCCCGAGACGTAGCCGTAGGCGAGGTAGTGGTCGAGCGCCTGGTAGTCGAGCCGGCGCGGGAATGCAGGTTCGTGAAAGAGGGCCTTGAGCTCGGAAGCAAACCAGCAGGCCTGGGCCGTGGCCGAATAGTAGAGCGGCTTCTCGCCGGCGGGATCGCGGGCACCAAACAGCAGCTGACGCCGCTCGTCGTAGATCAGAAAGGCAAACATGCCGAGCAGATGCTGCAAACAATCCGTGCCCCAGTGTGCATAGGCAGCGCACAACACTTCCGTGTCGCTGCTCGTGCGGAAGGTCCAGCCAGCCGTCTGCAGCTCAACCTTGAGTTCTCGATAGTTGTAGATCTCGCCGTTCAGCACGGCGTGCAGTCCGGGCTCGAAGGCCATGGGCTGGCGCGCGGCAGGACTCAGATCGATGATGGCCAGGCGGCGATGGGCCAGCACCACGCGAGCATCCGTTGACCACCAAAGCCCTTCGTCATCGGGGCCGCGATGACGGAGCAAGTCGCGCGCAGCGGCCAGTCCGGCTGGATGAGGATGCGGTAAACGCGACGCGTAACCGATCAGGCCGCACACGTCAGCAGTCCGCCGCGCAGCGCGACATCAACGATTCAGATCCGCCACTCATGCTCTATGGCCAGTGCAGACCTGGGCAGCGCGGGTGGAAGGCCGGAGTCATAGATGTCTCGCGGGTGCACCGTAAGCCCTGCAAGGTCGGGCATCTGCCAGAGCCACTCGACCTTGGGGATGGACAAACCCGCGGATAACAGGTAATCCCCGGCCGCCAACGGCAGGCGACGGATGCGCAGGTCCACGAAGTGTTCGCCCGGTGTTATGGCCAAGGGCACATTGGCATCGGGCTGCGTGGACAACTCGACCACTCTGGCGCCTTCAGCGGTACGCAGCTCGATGTGAACCGCGCCGCGGCGCACGTGCTGGCGCGCCCGGAAATGCACACGCAACATGACATCGTCCCAGGTGTGTACAATCGCCTGGGGCGCACCTTCCGCGGAAAGCAATTCGAGTCGCGTGATGGCGAAATCCTGATGGTCGGGCGCACCTTCCTCGAACAAGACATGCGGCAGCCGGCCGCCGCCACTTTGATCGCCGCCAAAAACCAGGTCATTGTACTGGCGCACGGCCGCGTGCACATCGCCATCGTAGTGCACTCGACCGGCTTCCAAAACCATGCCCCGTCCACAAAGCCGCGTGATGGCGGCCATGCTGTGGCTCACGAATACCACGGTTCGGCCGTGGGCTGCAACTTCGCCCATCTTGCCGATGCACTTTTGCTGGAACGCGGCATCACCGACGGCCAGGACTTCATCGACCAACAGAACGTCCGGCTCGTTGTGCGCTGCCACCGAAAAAGCCAGGCGCACATACATGCCGCTGGAGTAGAATTTGACCGGCGTGTCCGCGAATCTGGCGATTTCTGCAAACTCCAGAATCTGCTCGAGCTTGCGGCGCACTTCCCGCCTGGGCATGCCCAGAATGGCGCCATTCATGAAAATGTTCTCGACACCGGTGAGATCAGGATGGAAACCGGTGCCCACCTCGAGCAGAGAGCCCACACGTCCCCGCAGCAGAGCATGTCCTTCGGTTGGCTCCGTGATGCGCGAGAGCACCTTGAGCAGCGTGCTCTTCCCTGCCCCATTGCGACCGATGAGTCCCACAACTTCACCGGACTTGATTTCAAAGTGCACGTCCTTGAGCGCCCAAAGCACATGGCCGTCACCGGCGGCGGCAGAGCGCCGACCCAGGAGGCGCGTCAAAGCAGTGACTAACGTTTCACCGAGCCGGTCGTACACCGGACGAACCGCCCACGTGATTTGATAGCGCTTGCCGATACCCACCGCCTCGATGGCCGCGTTCCCCGTGTCGTTTCCCGACACGCCCGTTACGCCCGACGCGCCCACTTCAGAGGTGATCGGCAAAATTCTTCTCCACACGGCGAAAGAAGAAAGCGCCGCTCATCAGGAGTGAGCAGGACACGAGCGTGGAAAGGAGGATGCAGGTCACGTTGGCGGGTATGTTCAGCAGCGACCAACGAAAGCCTTCCACCACGCCCGACATTGGATTGAGACCGATCCAAGCGCGGTAGCTGGGCGTTACCGCATTAGCCGAATAGACGACCGGCGTGATGAAGAGCCAGGCCTGGATCATGAAAGGCACGGCATGCTTCACATCGCGATACTTGGAGCTGAGTCCGGCCAGCCACAAGCCCATGCCCAGGGCAGCCGTTAGGGCGAGCAGTACAAAGAAGGGCAGCATCAATACGGCCGGACCGGGCAGTGAATGGGCAGGCAAGCGTCCGCTGAGCGCATACATGACCAGCGCGAACAGAAAGACGCCGAACGCAATCAGGAAATCAGGTAGTCCACCCAGCACGGCAGCCAGAGGCGCGATCAGGCGGGGAAAATAAACCTTGCTCATGAGATGCGCGCTCTGCGCCACGCTGTTGGCGCATTGTGAGAGTGCAGCGGCAAAGAAACTCCAGGGTAGCAACGCGGCCAAACTGAAAAGCGGATACGGCCGGCCATCGGAGGCCACGTTGGCCATGCGGGCAAATACAAGGGTGAAGAGACCGGTGGAAACAACCGGAACGAGAATGGCCCAGAGCACACCGAGCACGGTTTGGCGGTAGCGCACCTTGATATCGCGCCAGGTCAGAAAATAGAGCAGTTCGCGGTACTGCCACACCTCACTCAGCCGCAGGCTTACCCAGCCTCGCGTAGGTGCAATGCGTAGCACCGATGGCGCCATTGAGCTCATGGATTGCGCAAGAACAGGATGCGTTGAGTGGACACGGAGTTCGGCGTACGCAAGCGCGCGATGTACACACCGCGCACCACCAGGGCACCATTTTGGTCGCGGCCGTCCCAGGCCGTGTTGATGCAGGGATCGGTCTGTTCCCCACGGCCATACTGTCCGGCGGCCAGCGGGCCGCAGCCTGCCGATGTCGGAATCAGGCGCCGCACCAGCCGGCCGCGCAGATCGTGAATGGTCAACTCGACCGCGGTTTGCTCGGCCAGATCGAACCAGAAGTGCGTATTCGCTTCACCCGCTCGAGGGAAAGGATTGGGGAACGGCGGATAGAGCGATGTTGTGGGAGGCTGCGTGCTGCTCTGCACCACGAAATCACCGAGACTGGTCACGGTATCTGCGGCGCCGGCCTGCGTACGAGCTATGACGCGCCAACTATAAGTC
>JBOHRF010000158.1:0-10945 GCA_050732575.1 Longimicrobiales bacterium | reverse complement strand
TGCCTGAGGGTCAGGAGGTAATTCCACTCTGCGTTCCATGTGAAAGCCAACCGTATGAAGCCATGCCTCCAACTGATCGGCCGCAAAGCCCTGCCAGACATGCCCCATGCTTTCCAAATACTCGCCGCGATCGTGCGGCAGCATGTCCACTAGCAACAGCCGCCCGCCGGACCGAACCGTGCGCGCAGCTTCACGGAGCACGAGCAACGGCTCCACGACGTAATGCAGAACCAGGATCATCAGTGCCACATCCAGCTCGCCCTGCTGCACCGGAAGCGATTCCAGCTGACCCTGGCGGAGCTCAACGTTGGGAAAACCAGATACGCGCTGTCGCGCACTCTCGTTCATCTCGGGCGATGCATCGACGCCAATCACGCGTTTCACAAACGGAGCCAAGCGGGCCGCAACCTGACCGGCACCACTTCCCAGATCTCCCACCACCAGGTTCGGGTCCAGCAGGGCAAGCAACGGCGTGTCCTCCGCACTGGCACCAAACAACTCGCGCCGCACTTCTTCCCAGCGTTCCGCCGAAGCCGCAAAAAATGCCGCCGACCGCCGGCGCCGCGCCGCCAGCACCGTGGCCAGGCGCACTTGGTCCTGCCGACTGATCGGAATTGCGGCTACTTCCTCACGCACGGCGCGCCACAACCTGCCGGCTGATTCCGGCAGTTCACCAAGGCGATAGACGCGACTCGCGCCTTCTGCCCGAACCCTCACCCAACCCTCTTCGCCCAACACCTTCAAATGCCTACTAACTGTCGATTGGGGCAGCTGCGCAATCGTGCACAGCTCCGTCACGCTCAGCGGCTGTTGGTCCAGCAAAAGCATGAGCCGGGTGCGAATGGGATCGGCCAGAGCGGCCAGCTGCCCGAAAACGGGAGACGCAGTTTTGATCATCCTAGTAGCCGGATAATAGGATGAATAGGCCCGGACGGCAATGGGCCTCCTCCGGCTGGACCGGACTAAGCTGGGCTAACTGGGCTCGGCTCGAGGCACGTCCTTGTGCGCGTGCTGCGCGGCGGATCCACGAGGAAACAGGAGGGTGATGCCAAGGCCGACGAGGGAGAGCGCCGTACAGGAGATGAAAACTGCGTGGAGGCCATCGGCCAGACCGAGGGTGAGGCTTTGGAGTTCAGGCGCAGAAAGGGTTCCGCGCAGAGCCGGATCGAGGGCTGCGTTGGCGTTGATATCGTCGCCGATCCGGTTGGCCAGGCGGGCGTTGAGAACGGCGCCAAATCCGGCTACAGCAATGGAACCGCCAATGGTGCGGAAGAACTGTCCGAGTGAGGTGGTGATACCACGCCGGTGCCAGGGGACCGCGTTCTGAGCGGCCACCAGGTAGGGCGTGGAGACGAATCCGTTGCCCAGTCCGAGTATGACCATGGAAACGATGATGAAGGACATGGGCGTTCCGGGTCGGGCAAACATGAGCATGCCCACGCCAAGCACGGTCACGGCGCCGCCAAAAACAACGAGTGGCCGATAGCCAATGCGAATCATCAATCGCCCGGCCAGCGTGCTGGCCAGGGGCCAACCCACGGACATGGCGATGAGCGGAGCCCCGGCGTCGGCCGCGGAACCGCCCATAACTCCCTGGGCGAACATGGGTACGAAAGCGGTGAGTGTAAAAAGAAGGGCGCCCACCACGACACTGCCGATCGTGGATACCGCAATGACGCGATTGCGAAAGAGATCGACCGGCAAAGTTGGCTCGGGAGCGGCGCGTTCCTGACGGAGAAAGATCAGGAGGCAGAGCAGCGCGACCAGTGCACAGCCGATAGTGCGCGCACTGCCCCAACCCCATGCCTGACTCCCCTCGAGCATTGCGACCAGGAGCAAGGCAATGGAGGCGGTCAGAAGGGCGGTGCCGATCAAATCGAGCTTGTGCTTGTGCCGGTCCTGACGTTCCTGCAGGAAAGCGGTGAGCATGACGGCGGACAGAACGCCGAAGGGTATGGCGAAGTAGAAGACGTAACGCCAGGAGAAGGCATCGGTCACCAGACCGCCCAGCGCTGGCCCAATCAGGCTGGCCGCTCCCCAGACGCCGGAGAACACCGCCTGCATTTTGGCGCGTTCCTCGAGCGTAAAGATGTCGCCGATGAGAGTCACCGAAACGGGCATGACGGCACCTGCGCCGATGCCTTGAACGGCCCGAAACAGGATGAGCTGATTGAACGATTGGGCGGCGCCGCAGAGTGCGGATCCAAGCAGGAAAACAGCCATTCCAATCACGTAGATGCGTTGGCGGCCGTAGATGTCGGCGAGCTTACCGAACAGCGGGACCGTAGTGGTGGAAGTAAGGAGATAGATTGAGAAGACCCAGCTGTAGCGCGCCATGCCGCCCAGGTCGGCAACGGCCGTGGGCATCGCAGTGGCTACCGCTGTGGCTTCCAGTGCTGCGAGAAAAAGACCCGCCACCAATGCTGCGGTGACCAGCCTGCGTTCGCGTCCCGGCTGCAAATTGATTCCGTGAGGAGTCGGCGCGCACGCCGCGCCGCACGAGGGATCATGTCGGTTTGGCCCCGCGGAGGCAAGCCGCTAGGATTGACACGCCCTTCGAGAAGGAGAAAATCCACGACTTGACCCAGACAAAGCCAGTCTGTGTTGTGCTCAACCCGGCGGCGGGCGGTGGCGCTGGTGCGCGCCATCGCGAGGAGATTGAACGCGAGCTGAGCGCGCGCGGCATCAAATTCGACCTGGTGGTGACACCCGGGCCGGGCACCGCAGTGTCGCTGGCTCGGGAACGTGCGCGCCGTGGCGCGCGCATCGTGATCGCGGCTGGCGGTGATGGCACCATTCACGACGTGGCCAACGGCATTCTTCAGGCGGCGCCCGATGGTTCCTGCACATTGGGGTTGGTGCCCATCGGAACCGGCAACGATTTCGTAAAAGTTGTGCCCGGGACGCGCTCACGGCAGACCGCTTATGACACGATCGCTTTGAATCGCACCGAGCGCTATGACGTGGGTCGCGTCCGTTGGCAGGACAGTGAGGAGTTCTTCATCAATGGGATGGGAACGGGTATCGATGTCGAAGTCGTTCGCCAGCTGGCCAGCCTGCCTGCCCTGCCGGGCCCGTTGAAATACCTGCTGGCACTCGTACGCGCGTTGGTCCGCTTTCGTCCGGTTGCGCTCCATGCACAATTGGACGAACAACGGTTGGAACAACGCATCATGATCATCGCCGTGGGCAACGGCGTATGTCAGGGCGGCGGTTTTTACCTGGCGCCTGAAGCGTCACCCCATGACGGTCTGCTCGATGTCTGCGTGGTCGATCGAATATCGCCCATCGGCCAGCTGCGCGTGATTCCCAAGGTGATGCGGGGGACCCAGCGGGGTGACCCGGCGGTATTCATGCGCACCGCACGTGCGGTGCGCTTCGAGGCGGCGGACAGCCGCCCGTTGTTTTTTCACCTGGATGGTGAGTTGCGCGAGCCCGTCGGTCTGCGCGCGCTCGACATCGAGATCTGGCCGGCGGCGTTGCCGGTGCTGACCGGAGATGAGAAGTGAAGGTTGATCTATCGAGGCCCGCGTGACGCGGGCGATACTGGTTACATTGGGATTCCTCTCCAGCATGTTGGGCCAGTTGCAAGCGCAACAACGCACGCCGGCGGATGCCGTACTGGCCGCGGATACGACGCCACGTGTTTCACCGGGCAAAGCATTCTATCGCTCGTTGCTGATACCGGGTTGGGGTCAGGCCAGCGTGGGCGCCCATGTGCGGGGTGGGACGTTTTTTGCCCTGCAGAGCGCAAGTACGTACATGATGCTGAAAACCATGTCGCGCCTGGCGGACGCTCGGGATATGGAGGGACGCAGAACCGAAGCGGCAGCGGATTCGCTGCGCACATTGATGCGGGAGAATCCAGCCGACAGCCTGCGCCTGGCCGATCCGCTTGTATTTGCAGCCGCGGTAGACAGCGTACCCGGTGTGCGCCGGATCCGCAGCTTGATCGAATCACGCAAGGATCAGCGTCAGGATTGGGTCACCTACGTCATCGTGTTCACGCTGGCCAGCGGAGTGGACGCGTTTGTGGCTGCGCATCTGGCCAATTTTCCAGCCTCTATTGACGCCCGGCCCCGAGTGGGCGGCGGCACCGACCTGCAGGTGCGTCTGCGCCTGGGTCGCGCGCACCCATGACTCGCGATGCACCGATCGGTGTGTTCGACTCAGGCGTGGGCGGCCTGACCGTAGTGCATGAGTTGGTGCGCGGTCTGCCCCACGAATCGATCATCTACTTTGGTGATACGGCGCGCGTGCCCTACGGGCCCAAGTCTGCCGATACGGTGCGCCGCTACTCCAGGGAAGCCGCAGCGTACCTGGTATCGCGCGGTGTGAAGCTCATGGTGATTGCCTGCAACACAGCCACCGCACATGCGTACGAGGCGCTGCGCGCTTCGCTGTGCATTCCCGTGATCGGCGTGATTCAACCCGGCGCGCGGGCCGCCGTTCAGGCAACCCAGACGCAGCGCGTCGGCGTGATTGGTACGGCCGGCACCATTCGCTCGGGTGCGTATGATTATGCCGTGCGTGCGTTGCTGCCGGACGCGCGCGTCTACGCCCAGGCCTGCCCGTTATTTGTGCCCATTATCGAAGAAGGCTGGAGTTCGCATCAGGTCGCTCGGCTGGCTGCGCAAGAGTATCTGCATCCGTTGCGGGACGTGGACGTTGACGTGTTGATTCTTGGCTGTACGCACTACCCACTGCTGCGCGATGTCATATCCGAAACCCTTGGACCGTCCGTGACGCTGGTCGACTCGGCGGCCGAAACGGCGCGCGAAGTCGCGCAACTGTTGACCGAAGCCGACCAGCTTTCGCAACGCGATCAGCCGGGCGCGCTGCACTTCCTGGCCAGCGACTCGCCCCTCCGTTTCCGAGAGGTGGGTCGGCGTTTCCTGGGTGAGGTCGTGCGCGATGTGGAACATGTCGATGTGGAAGGCTTCGATCGGGCGGCGTGAACGCAGCACAGCCGCGCAATGCGGCTCGTTAATCCTGCGGCCAGTAATGCAGGGCCGGCTCTCCCTGCGGCGATATCACGATATAACTGTTGTGGCGAATCCAGTCACCGGCATTCAGATAAAACCTTCCGTTTCCCAGCGGCACACAGGCCGGCAAATGGGCGTGCCCACAGACTACCCAGTGCAATGAGGGATCCTCATCCAGACGCGATTTGCCCCAATGCTCGAGGAAATGGGCGCGTCCCCGCAGCACCGCATCGTCTTGGCGCGTCTCGGTCCGGGATAGTGCAGTCGCTATGCGCAGTCCGATTTCCGGATGGATGGCACGGAACAGTCCGATCACAGCCCGGTTGCGCACCACACTCTTGAGCGCCCGATAGCGCAGGTCTCCCTTACCCAGACCATCGCCGTGCGCCACCAGCGCAGGTTTGCCAGCCAGACTGGTGCGTAGAATGCCCGTATGGAATGCAACGCCCACCTCCTCGCGCAGAAAGCGGCCGCCCCAGGCGTCATGGTTGCCGCCCATGAGTGTGACCTGGATGCCCGCGTCCACCAGTGCGGCGAGCGCGGCCAGCACGCGAAAGTGCTTGCCTGGAATGACGGCGCCGTACTCGAACCAAAAATCGAAGAGGTCACCGTTGATGAGGAGTGTGCCGGCATTGGCACCCGCATGATTCAAGAATTGCAGGAATGCCCGCTCACGCACATCGGGCACGGCGCCCAAATGCGCATCGGACGCGATGTAGTCAGGCTTCGCCATGGCGCAGCAAGGTAGGCGGCAGCAGGTAAGGGCGACAGGCGAGGTCGGTTGGCCGGTCGGCAGCCGCGTCGTATGTTTTTGAAAGCGCGGTACCAGGAGCAAGCGCCATGGCCACGGTAGAACGCGAACGAGCGTCCACGACAACACAACGCTCGGCGCAGGCAGAAGAACGCAACCCGGGCAGCCCACTCGAGCTGGACTGGGTGCGTGATGTGCGCATCAATCGCAGCGCAGTGGAGCGGCGGGCAGCCACTATCCCCACGCGCCGAACCGTCAAGAAAGACTGGCAGGCGGCCTGGCTACTGCGCGCTCTTACGTATGTCGATCTGACCACGCTGCAGGGCGACGATACGCCCGGCAACGTGCGTCGCCTATGCGCCAAGGCGCGCCAGCCTGTGCGTCAGGATCTGCTTGACGCGTTGGGCATGGCTCAGCACAACCTGACGGTGGGCGCCGTCTGCGTTTATCACGCGCTGGTGCATCATGCAGTCGAAGCGCTCAGCGGGACCAACATTCCCGTGGCCGCGGTGTCCACCGGATTTCCCGCCGGACTCAGTCCCATGCAGCAACGGCTGGGCGAGATCCGTTCTTCGGTCGGCGAAGGCGCGCGCGAAATCGACGTGGTCATCACGCGCGCGCATGTGCTGACCGGCAACTGGGACGCCCTTTACGATGAAGTGCGCCAGTTCCGCGAAGCGTGCGGCTCGGCGCACATCAAAACGATACTGGCCACGGGTGACCTGGCTACCCTGCGCAACGTGGCCAGGGCCAGCCTGGTTTGTATGATGGCGGGCGCGGATTTCATCAAGACTTCCACCGGCAAGGAACCCATCAACGCTACTCTGCCCGTGAGTCTCGTCATGACCCGAATGATCCGCGCGTATCACGAGCGCACGGGCCACAAAGTAGGCTTCAAGCCAGCAGGCGGCGTTCGTACCGCCAAGCAATCCCTCGATTGGCTGTTGCTCATGCGCGAAGAACTCGGCATCACTTGGTTGACGCCGCGCTGGTTTCGTCTGGGTGCCAGCGCCCTGGTCGCGGACATCGAGCGCCAGCTCGAGCATTTTGTGACCGGCCGCTACTCGGCGTTTCACCGTCACCCCATGGCCTGATCGGATGAGCAAAGTCGCGCAAGTCTTCGAGACGCTCGAGTACGGGCCCGCCCCGGAAAGTGCCGCCCCGGCCATCGCCTGGCTGGAGGAACACGGCCGGCGCTTTGACTTGTTCATTGCCAATGAGTGGTTGCCGCCACAGGAACGCGAGTATTTCGACACGGTGAACCCGGCCACGGCCCTACCCCTGGCCGGAATTGCGCAGGCCAGCGCTCACGATGTCGATCTTGCGGTCAAGGCAGCGCGCAAAGCGTTTCCTGACTGGCGCGATCTGGGCGGTCACGGTCGCGCGCGTTATCTCTACGCACTGGCGCGCCAGGTGCAGAAGCACGCGCGCCTCTTTGCCGTGCTGGAGTCACTGGACAACGGCAAACCCATTCGCGAGTCGCGCGACATCGACATCCCGCTCGTGGCGCGGCACTTCTACCATCACGCGGGCTGGGCACAGCTGCTGAAATCGGAATTCCCGGATTACCAGGCTACCGGTGTGGTCGGGCAGATCATCCCGTGGAATTTCCCATTGCTCATGCTGGCCTGGAAGATTGCGCCCGCCCTGGCCACCGGCTGCACGGTTGTGCTCAAACCCGCGGAGTTCACCTCGCTCACCGCCCTGCTGTTTGCCGAAATCTGTCGTGACTGCGCGCTGCCGCCCGGTGTGGTCAACATCGTGACCGGAGATGGGCGAACCGGCGAAGCGTTGGTCAAACATTCCGATGTCGACAAGATCGCGTTTACCGGATCCACGGAAGTCGGTCGCATCATCCGCACGGCCACGGCAGGCACAGGCAAGAAAATCTCCCTCGAATTAGGAGGCAAGTCTCCCTTCATCGTTTTCGAGGACGCGGATCTCGATAGCGTAGTGGAAGGCGTAGTCGATGCCATCTGGTTCAATCAGGGTCAGGTTTGTTGTGCAGGCTCGCGCATTTTGGCGCAGGAAGGCATTGCCGACGCGCTGCAACGAAAGCTCCGTGCCCGCATGGAAACGCTGCGCCTGGGCGACCCCCTGGACAAAGGCGTCGACATGGGCGCCATCATTGCCCCCGTTCAGCTCGAGAAGATCCAGCAGCTGGTGCATCAGGGTCAGGCCGAGGGCGCGCAGATGTGGCAACCGTCCTGGAGCTGCCCCAAGGAGGGTTACTTCTTTCCGCCCACCTTATTCACGGACGTAGCGCCCGCAGCGACCATTGCCCAGGTCGAGATTTTCGGACCCGTGGTGGTCATGATGACCTTCCGCACACCAAATGAAGCCGTGGAACTGGCCAACAACACACGCTTCGGCCTGGCCGCGAGCATCTGGAGCGAAAACATCAACCTGGCTCTCGACATTGCGCCCCGTGTGAAGGCTGGAACGGTCTGGATCAATTGCACCAATGTCTTCGATGCAGCCTCGGGGTTTGGCGGCTATCGCGAAAGCGGGTTTGGCCGCGAAGGCGGCCGGGAAGGCTTGTGGGAGTATCTCACACCCGAATGGGAAAAGAACGCGCGCAGAGCGAGCGGCGCCGCCCTTCGCCAACGCCCAGGCGCGCATCCCGCAAAGCCCGGCAAGACCGAGCACCTGCCGCCTATCGATCGCACGACCAAACTGTATATCGGCGGCCATCAGACCCGACCCGATCAGGGTTACAGCCTGCCGGTCATGGGCGCGGACGGCGCACCGCTTGGCGAAGTGGCGCGTGGAAACCGAAAGGACGTGCGCAACGCCGTAGAAGCGGCGCATCAAGCGTCCGGCTGGGCGCGCAACACAGCCTACAATCGCGCGCAGATACTGTACTACATTGCAGAGAACCTGGCTGAGCGCAGCAATGAGTTCGCCCATCGCATTGCCGCGCTGACCGGCGCGAACGGACGAGCCGCGCAACAGGAGGTTCAGGCCTCGATCGATCGATTGTTCACCTACGCCGCCTGGGCCGACAAATGGGATGGCGCGGTGCATCACACGCCGTTACGCAACGTCACCCTGGCCATGCCCGAGCCGCTGGGCGTACTCGGTGTTGTCTGTCCGGAGCACGCGCCCCTGCTTGGTTTTCTTTCCAGTGTGCTGCCGGCCGTTGCGCTGGGCAACTGCGTGATCGCCTTGCCGTCCGAGTCCTACCCGCTGTTGGCCACCGATCTCTACCAGGTGTTCGATACGTCCGATCTGCCTGCCGGAGTCATCAATATCATCACCGGCCTGCGTACTGAACTGGTTGAACCACTGGCTGCTCACGATGATGTGGATGGCGTTTGGTATTTTGCCGAGGACGACGGCAGCGCGCTGGTGGAACGCCTTTCTGCCGGCAACATGAAGCGCACCTGGGTAAGTCACGGTCGCGCACGGGACTGGTTCGATCCGGTTCAGGGAGCAGGCGCAGAATTCCTGCGTCATGCCACGCAGATCAAGAACATCTGGATCCCCTACGGCGAATGACTCAGCTGCCGCCGGCCGCAGACCTGGATAGCGCCGCAGTCGATACATCCGCCATTGTGTCCACGTTGCGCGTGCGTTACTCCGAAACCGATCAGATGGGGTTTGTCTATCACCCGGCCTATCTCGTATGGTGTGAGATTGCCCGCACCGATTTCCTGCGCGCACTTGGATTCGCTTACGCCGATCTGGAGAAAGCCGGTTGGTTGTTGGCCGTGACTGAAGTCGAGATTCGATACTCCGCGCCCGGTCGCTACGATGATGTGGTGGCTGTGTCCTGTACGGTGAAACGGGTGCAGTCCCGGTCTGTTACTTTCTCGTATCAGATTACGCGCCTCGATCCTGGCCCCGAGCAGCGGCTGGCCAGCGCCATGACGCGCCTGGTGGCACTGGACCGCGCGGGCGCACCGCGCACTCTTCCCCCCGATCTGCTGGCTCGTTTCCGTGATGCGATTGTCAGTACTTCGTAGCCCCTGCGTTACCGTGCTGCTGTTCGTGCTCGGCGCTTGCGCCCGGCCGGCTCCCCCACCACCGCCGCTGCCGCCGGTTCCACCACCACCGCCCGAGCCGGTTGTGGTCACGCCGGCCGAACTGGACACGATGGGCGAGGTTCTTCGTCTGGAAGATCGACGCGAGTTCGATCGCGTTCGCTTCGAAAGCTGGTCACGCGCGTCCAGCGCGCTGGTGCGGCGCAACGCTGCAAAGGGCGCGGGCCGCATTGGTCAACGAAGTGCCGCGCCCATGCTGCTGCGCCTGCTCGTAGATACCGATTCAGCAGTACGCGCGGACGCAGCGTTTGCTCTGGGTGAACTGGGCGACAGCTCAGCGGTCGTCGTGCAGGCGCTCGTGAATACGGCGCAAAGCTCGCGCGGCAGCGATGGTGCAGAAGCCATGGCGGCACTGGGCCGACTGGCAGCGCCCGTGGGTTTTGCCGCGCTGGAGTCCGTGCTGGCCAGCGAAGGTGCGTCCACGAACGTTCTGCGGGAGGCGTTGCTGGCCGCGGTGCGTTTTGCGCGCCGGCCCACTACGCTCGACCTGGTCCTGCCCCACACGGCTGATAGCGCACTGGAGACGCGCTGGCGCGCTGTCTACGCCCTCACGCGCGGTCTTCCCGATCCGCGCTCGGTCACGCATCTCGAACGCTTGCTGAATGACCAGGCGCCCCTGGTGCGTGCCCTGGCCGCGCGTGGTTTGCGGGTCGCCCCGGTGGATTCCGCGGGCCGTCGTGCGCAAGCTGCAGCCGAGTTGATGCGCGCGTTGAGTGACACCCATCCGCACGTGCGCATCAATGCCGCGCGCTCGTTGGCCTCGTTTCGTGATCCCGCGCACGTGCCCGGGTTAGCTGCTCTGCTGCGTGATGCAGATGGTAATGTGACGCTGGCCGCAGCCGAAGTACTGGGCGATTTTCCTCTGGCTGCCTACGACCTGCGCGCTCTAGTCGCCGACGCAAACCGAAACATTGCGGTGCGCAATGCCGCGCTCAACAGCTTGTTGCGCGCGCAGCCAAACACGGCCATCACGTTGGCCCGGGAATGGCTGCAGGCGCCCGCCTGGCTCAGCCGTCTCTACGCTGTGCGCGTGTTGGCGGCCACCCGCAATGACATCGTGCGCGAGGATCTGCACCGTGCGACTTCTGATGTTGATGCGCGCGTGGCGGCCGCGGCCCTACAGGCTATCGCCGCAGATACGGTACGTGCACCCTATTACATGT
>JBOHRF010000157.1:0-10954 GCA_050732575.1 Longimicrobiales bacterium | reverse complement strand
CTCCCGCCCGCTCCCGCCCGCTCCCGCTCCCGCTCCCGTTATGCGCTCCCGAATCCGTATCAGAACCAGGAACGGTTACCACGTTAGACCTCGGTACTCGAACCGCTTATCATTTCGGTGAACGTCATCCCAATGGAGACCGTAGCCTTGACCCCTCAGCGCACCATTCTGGCCGGCTTGCTGCTGGCTTCACCCGCATTTGCGCAGACGACCAGCGATCCGTTCACGCCCATGCGCGCGACCGAGGGCATCATCCGCGTGGACTACCGCGACTTTGCGCGCGTACCCGATATCGATGGCCAGGCCGCACGCATGATGATCATGGTGGATGAACCGGGCGCACCCAACTTCTTCGTGAATGACATGCGCGGGCCGCTGTACCGGATCAGCGCCGATGGTCGGACCGTGACCGAGTATGTGAACATTGACGATCCGGCCTGGGGTCATGACGTGCAGTCGCAGGGGCGCGAGCGCGGCTTTCAGAGCTTTGCTTTCCATCCGCAGTTCCATCAGCGGGGCGCGCCCGGGCACGGCAAGTTCTACACGTGGAGTGATGTAACGAACAAGGAGCCGCCGCCGGATTTCTTGCCTGCAGGTAACGGCGATTCCCACGACATGGTCTTGCTGGAATGGACGGCGCGTTCGCCGGGCGCCGCGCAGTATGATGGCAGCGCGCCGCGCGAGTTGTTGCGTATCCAACATCCGTTTGGCAATCACAATGGCGGCCAGCTCGGCTTCAACCCGCTGGCGCGGCCTGGCCAACCCGAGTTTGGCAAATTGTACATCGGTAACGCGGATGGCGGCAGCGGCGGCGATCCCATGAACATGGCGCAGAACATGTCGTCTGTGTTCGGCAAGATCCTGCGTATCGATCCGCTCGGCTCCACCAGCAAGAACGGCAAGTACGGCATACCGGCGGACAACCCGTTCGTATCCACGGCGGGTGCGTTGGGTGAGATCTGGGCATCGGGTGTGCGCAACCCGCAGCGCTTCGGTTGGGATCCCGCGAACGGCAATCTGTACGTGGCCGACATCGGCCAGAACGTGGTGGAAGAAGTGAGTCCGGTACGCAAAGGCGGCAACCTGGGCTGGAACGTGTGGGAAGGCAGTTTCCGCTTTGGTCGCGGCGGCATCGACCCGACGGGCGCACGTGCCGATGACCGGATGATCTTCCCCATCGCCGAATACGACCATACCGATCCGATACTGACCGGCCGGGCCGCATCAACCGGACTGATCGTGTACCGCGGCAACGCAATTCGCCAACTGTCCAATCTCATCATCTTCGGCGACAACCCGAGTGGTGAGGTGTTCTACGTTTCGGCCGACAATCCGCCCGCGGGCGGGCAGGACCCCATCCGGCGCATCCTGTTCAACGATGGCGGCGAGGCCAGGACGCTGCTCGACCTGATTCGCAAGACCAATGTCGAGCAGAGTAGGCAGCCGGCTGCACGCGCAGACCTGCGCTTCGGCTCCGGCCGTGACGCTCAGGTGTTCCTGCTCAACAAACAGGATGGTGTAGCGCGCCTGCTGGTGCCGACGGGCCGCTAAACGCGGCCTTGCGCATCAGCCGCGCAAGCTGCAGCATTCCCGCATGACCTCACATCGTGCTTTCCATCCAATGTGCCATGCGCAGGCCGCATAGGACGGATTCCAACAACCACAACCCGCGGAGGACGACGATGTCCCGCCACTCGCTTTTTGCGACAGCCACGCTTTTGTTCATGGGTGCAGCTGCTGGCTGCAACCGGCCCGCCGAAACCGGCGCCGACGACTCTGTAGCTGAAGGTGCGGCCAGCAACACATCGGCAACCGCCGATCTCGATAACTTGCGGAAAGCAAATGAACGCTTCAACGACGTCAAGGTGGCGCTGGCCGAGGGGTACATTGCCGATCCCAGCGGGATGTGTGTGACCGCGGAAATGGAAGGAAGACCGGCCGCGGACGGTGCGATGGGCATCCATTATCTGCGGCCCGATCTTCTGGGGCTGGCTCAGGCACCAGGTCGAGTAAACGGAACGGGCATGCATACCGATTTCAGCCAACCTGCGGTCCTGATCTACGAACCGCAGCAGGATGGCTCGCTCAAGCTGGTGGCCATCGAGAACCTGGTGTGGACTGCGGCCTGGCAGCAGGCGGGCAATACCACGCGACCGTCGTACCAGGGGCAGGAATACAATCAGATGACGGACGATCCGAACACAACGGTGGACGAAGCGCACGGCTTCGAATCGCACTACGATCTGCACGTCTGGTTGTATCGTGAGAATCCGAACGGCGTGTTCAGCCCGTTCAATCCGGCGGTCAGCTGTGCACACGGTCAGCACGCGCCGGCCAAGACCGACTTGCCGTAACAACGAATCCATGTAGTTCACACAGAGGCACAGAGAAAAGGAGTACAACAGAACCGTTGTACTCCTTTTCTATTTGGCCTTCTGTGTAAAGTAGCGGACCTGACCAGGCTCACGTCCGGATTTTTTCCAGGACGCGTATAGCGCCAGGCAATCGAGGAACCGTCTGCGGGCGGATTGGCGATGCGGCGCCTGGCCACCAGCAACTTGTACGTGAAGCCAGGCTCGAACACGTTGCATGATACCGCGCTGATCACAACGCTCAGCAGTATGGCCCACGGCATGACTCGGCGCATTGCGGTGCTCCCGGCAACGGAACCATTGACATAAGAATAACGCCGGGCGCGGCATTTTCCTGACCGAACGGCTGCGCCGCTACTTCAGTAACTGTCACGGCACGAATCAGTTGAAAGCCGTATTGTAGGCGGGTTGCGTCCGGCCTCGATTGACACCTTCGGCGTTGCAATGGAGGACGATCGCCATGACACCCAGGACCGGCGGAACACGGGATACAGTCAGGAGCACGCCTGTCATTACGCGTGTTGCATCGGTGAATACCATCACGGTGAGCGATGGCACGCTGATCTACTTCAAGGACTGGGGCACGGGCCGGCCGGTCGTATGCTCGCATGGCTGGACGCTCAATGCGGATGCCTGGGATGACCAGATGATGTTTCTGTCGGCGCGCGGATTCCGCACGATTGCGCACGATCGGCGCGGCCACGGTCGCTCCAGCCAGCCCTGGACTGGCAATGACATGGATACCTACGCCGATGATCTTGCCGAGCTCATCGAAACCCTGGACTTACGCGACGTTACACTGGTAGGCCACTCGACGGGCAGCGGTGAAGTCGCGCGCTACGTGGGTCGCCACGGCACGCAGCGCATCGCGCGGTTGGTCCTGATTGGCGCCATCCCGCCGCTCATGTTGCAAACCCCGGCCAACCCGGGCGGTCTGCCCAGGAAAACGTTCGACGATCTTCGTGAGGGTGTGAGCAAGGATCGCTCGCAGTTCTACAAGGACCTCAGCGCTCCTTTCTATGGCGCCAATCGGGCAGGGTCGGCGGTGTCGCAGGGTGTGCGCGATGCGTTTTGGCTCTGGAGTATGCAGGTGGGCCTCAAGAACGTGCACGAGTGCATCAAGGCGTTTTCCGAGACCGATCTGACGGAGGACCTGAAGAGAATCGACGTGCCCACTCTGATCATTCACGGCGAGGACGACCAGATCGTGCCGATTGCCGACTCGGCACTGCTGTCATCGAAAATCGTAAAGGGCGCGACCCTGAAAGTGTACCCGGACGCACCGCATGGCCTGACGGCCACGCACAAAGATCAGGTAAACTCGGATCTGCTCGCTTTCATCAAATCCTGACCTGGTGGCGCTGGTCCGGCGCGCTGCGGGCCCACTGGTCAACCGGCACGCGCGGCTGTATATCTTCGGAGCCTCGCCGTGCACACTGGTGTGTCTACAGATCCCTTGCCCGCACTGCTATGCAAGACCTGATCACGATCGTCGGTCAAAGCTGGGACCTTCTTGTTGGCGCCGTTGCAGGAATTGCCACAGTGACGTCGATCGTGGCCAATGTTGCCCAAATGCGAAGCTCCCGCCGTGAGATAGCACGATTGGAAAAGGAGCTTGCGGGTCTCCGCAACAGCATCCCCAAGCGGGTCAGCGTGCCCACCAACGAAGAAGTCGACAAGTATGGGTTCCGACCGCCTGAAGCGATCAAGAGCCCGGGCGACACATACCTCAGTCCGGAGATACGACGCCCGCGCATGAATCCGGAAGGTGACGCGGTGCGCGCACCCAGCCGGCAGGAACGGCAAAGCTCGAGCTGGGTGCTTGCCGCCGTCGTGGTAGTCGTGTTGTTTGTGGTAGCAGCGCTGGCGAATCCAACCAGCGTGTGGTCTTTGCTGCGTACCTCTATCACGTCATGGATCGGACTTACGATTCTGTTCTTCCTGACCATAGCACTAAACATCTACGCAGTTCGCAAATACCGAGACCGGCAAGTCGTAACATTGTCGGCGGAATTGTCCACGCTTCTGCGCGCAGCCAATGAGTAGCGCGAGGTGTGCGCGCCGCCGGCAACCTGTGGGGACAGGGATGGAACTGTGATTACGAACGTCTTGCATTGGGTTGGCGGCCGCTCTTGTGCATAATGGTCTTTCAGTCATGACAACAGCAACGGATACCGATTCGTTCAAGCCAAGGTCCTCTATGACCGCCCGACTTCTCTACAAGTACCGGTCGCTGGACAACTGGAAGTTCGTGCTCGACATCCTGATGAATCGGCGCCTGTATGCCGCTTCGTTCGAGACGCTGAACGATCCCATGGAAGGCCGCTACGTCTACTTTGGCGATGAGGTATCGCGCCAGTTCCGGCGGGCGATCGTGGAACGCCAGGCGAACTGGCGGATCTGTTCGCTGAGCTGTGAATCGCGTAATACCTTGATGTGGTCGTACTACGCGGCCGGGCACAGGGGCATTGCGCTGGGTGTCAGAGTGCGGCCGCCGGCCAGCGGGTCGATCCAGGTCAGGCCCGTGCGTTATGACAGCGAATGTCACATCGACTCGAGCAAGAGCGACCGGCCGGCCGACGATGTGGCGATTGACATACTCACCCAAAAGCAGCTGGCCTGGCGCCACGAGCAGGAGTTCCGAGTTTTCTCCAGTGCGCCCTTTGTGCGAGTTACGGTGCGGGAGATCGTTCTTGGTTGTCTGGTTGACCCCTCGGATCGGGAGCTGATCACAAAAGTGGCCCGCAGGTTTCTGCCCAAAGTGAGAATTGTGCGCCTGGATCGAACCGATCTGGATGCGCCGGAGCGCATACCTTCGGTCAGCGGGTAGCAGAGCAATTACGTTATGCGAACCCTATCCTTTATCGCGCTTGGCTTGAGCCTGGCGGCGTCCGCGCTGGAGGTGCCGGCACAACGCGTACATGGTGTGGTTACCGATGCCACATCGAACGCGCGCCTGACGGGCGTCCTGGTGACGCTGATGGATGGTGCGAATCGCGCGATCCTGGAGGCCACGACCGACACGACCGGCTCGTTCAACCTGGCCGCAACGCAGCCGGGGTCGTATCGCTTGCGGATTTCGTTGATTGGCTATTTGTCGTTCACCTCCGATGCTCTCGACCTGGCGCCGCGCGAGGCCGTGCAGGTTTCCGTGCGACTGGCCACACAGGCCATTCCCTTGAACCCGGTAGTGGTTGTAGCGCGACGATCCACCGGTCGGCTGGCGGACTTCGAGCGGCGGCGCGAGCGGCACGCGAGTGGGTACTTCATGGGCCAGTCCGACATCGACAAGCGGCCGGTGGCAAAAGCGAGCACGCTGCTGATGAACATTCCGGGCATCAGGCTGCAAGCAATTCGGCGCCGCGGCAGCACAACGGAGGACCGCCACGTGATCCAGTTCTCGGGTCCTTCCGGTGCCCCCTGCGTGGCCAATGTGTTCATCGATGGTGTGCAGGCGCAGCAGAGTCCCGTGACGATCGATGAGCTCCTGGATGTGGCGGCGCTGGGCGCCGTGGAAGTTTATCCGCGTGCGGCTGGTGCACCCATCGAGTACCAGCGTTCCAACAACTGCGGTGTGGTGCTCTTCTGGACGCGCGAAGTGGAACGCGTGCGCCGGCCCTGGAGCTGGACCAAGTTTGCCATTGGCGTGGGCGTGGTCGCGCTGGCCATCGTGCTGATCCGGTGAGGACAGCAACAGACTGAGATGATAGGATTAAGGGGAGGATTAGGGTGGCAGGGACCGCTTTCGATCCGTCGGTTCCGTTGACGGCTAGCGTAGTTGCACGGATGGCATCGGTCCCTACCACCCCAATCCTCCCCTTAATCCTATTTCCTCAGTCTGTTATCACTCGTCGGGCTGTACCGGCGTGACGGCGGCCTCATTCTTCTCGGCTGTCCGGATTCGATAGATCGCTTCCACGGGCAGCACGAAGATCTTGCCATCGCCCACCTGTCCGGTAGCAGCCGCGCGTAGAATCGCTTGGACAGTCAGATCCACGAACGGCTCGGACACACCGATCTCCAATCGGATCTTGTCCTGCAACTCCATCTTGACCGTAGTGCCCCGATAGGTCTGCACGGTTTCCAGCTCGCCGCCGTGACCCTGCACGCGGGAAACGGTGAGACCGCGTACTTCTGCACGGAACAGGGCCTCGAGCACATCGGAGAGTTTGTCCGGCCGGATGATGGCGACGATCAGCTTCATGACGCGGTGTCCTCGGTTGCGCGTGACGTCTTTCTGCGCTCTTCCACCATGAGCAATGCACCCTCGCCGTGGCTGTAGGCTTCCTCGCCGTGTTGCAATACATCGAGTCCCAGCTGCTCCTGCGCGGGCGCGCGGCGGAGCGGCGCTACCAGCGCAATGGCGCGCAGAATCACGAAGGTCATGAGCGCGCTGTACGCGGCAGCAGCCAACAGGGCAATCAGCTGGTGGCCCAACAGAGCGGCGTTGCCCGCCAACAGGCCATCCGCTGGTGCACCCCAGGCGCGCGCGGCAAAGATGCCGGTGAGGATGGCGCCCACAATGCCGCCCACACCGTGCGCGGCGAACACATCGAGCGAGTCATCGAGTGCGCTGCGCGAGCGTATCTGCAGGCCGATGTATGATGGCAAAGCGGCGATGGCGCCCAGGACAATCGCATGAGTCGGGCTGATGAAGCCGGCCGCAGGTGTGATGGCAACCAGTCCTACTACAATCGCGGTGGCGGCGCCGACCGCAGTCGACTTGCCCGTGCGGCGCAAATCGAGAACGAGCCAGATGACCAGCGTGGCCATGGGCGCCAGCATGGTATTGACGACGGCCAGCGCAGCCGTCGCATTGGCGGCCAGGGCGCTGCCGCCGTTGAATCCAAACCAGCCGAACCAGAGCAATGCAGCGCCCAGCAACACGTAAGGCACGTTGTGGGGCAACACGGCGTGGCGGTGGTAATCGGCGCGCTGACCGACAGCGATGGCGGCCACGGCGGCGGCCAGGCCGGCCGTGATGTGAACGACCGTGCCGCCGGCAAAGTCGATAGCGCCCAGTTGTGCGATCCAGCCACTGCCCCACACCCAGTGCGCCACGGGCGCGTACACGAGCAGGCTCCAGAGCGCGAGAAAGATCAAATAAGCGCCAAAGCGCATGCGCTCCACCACGGCGCCCGAGATGAGCGCGGTGGCAATGATGGCGAACGTGCCCTGATAGGCCAGGTAGAGCAGATGCGGGAATGCGCCCCAGCGACCCGCCTCGAGCCCGACGCCACGCAGTAGCGCGTAGTCGAACGAGCCGATAAACGCTGAGCCGCTGGAGAACGCGAGGGAATAGCCGAGTAACGTCCAGGTCAAACCAACCACGCCGATGGCGGCCACGCTCATCATGATGGTATTGAGCACATTCTTCGAGCGGACCAGTCCGCCGTAGAAGAATCCGAGCGCGGGCGTCATGAGCAGAACGAGCGCGGCCGAGATCGTGACCCAGATCAGGTCCGCGCCATTGAGGTCGGTCGGCAACGTGTTCATGTCACCGTGTGTTCAGTTGATCAGGATTCCATCATGGGCATGTTGCCTCCTGCGTTGCTGCCTTGCTGCGAGAAAGCCACTTCCAAACGCCTGCGCCTACCAACCATCCAACGATGGCGGCCACGACCACATCGCTCACGAAATGGGCGCCCGCGGCTACGCGCGTGAGTCCGCAGCCCCAGGCCAGGGCCCACCAGATCGTGCGCGCGCGCGGGAACAGTCGGGAAAGAATGGCTGCGGCACCGAACGCGACCACTGCGTGACTGCTGGGCAGCGCCAGTCCGCCCGTCGAGAACGTGCGCTCCGTGAACGGTCGGAAGTAGTACAGGCCATCGTGTGCGTTGGGTCGCTCGCGGCGCAGCAGCAGCTTGAGCAATTCAGCAGCCAGCCCGGCCAGCGCAGGCGAGAGCGCCAGCATCAAGGGTCTGCGCCATGTGGCCGGCCGTTCGTGCAGCCAGAGCGCAATCGCGGCCATGAACCAGAGCGGCAGGAAGCCCATGACGCGCAGCATCCGGCCCCAGTCTTCCGAGTAGATATTCTCGACGCGTACGTTGCGGTAGGTCCAGCCATCGAGCAGATGCGCCAGCACAATGGCCGCGAGCGCGACCGTAACATGAGCCAGCGTGCGCGCGGACACGGCGCGTATCAGCGGCGCGTGCTCCGCCGATGTGATTCCGTCCTGGAGATTCATTACCGGGCAGTATCAGCGCCGGAGCGTGCTGCAGCAAGGGGATCTGGTGTTACGCCGGGATTGCGCGTTACTTGCGGCAGGGCGCTGTTGACGCGCGTCCGCGAGCGAAGCGCGTCCGCAACGCGCGCCCGGCCCACGCCAGCGACCGCGCCCTCTCGCCTGGCAATGGCTCTTTCCGGCCTCGCGCTCCTACACAGATCCGGCCAGCGGACAACGCCGCCGTCACCATCTTCATGAAAGCGCCATGCAGGGCGCCGTCACCGCTGCCGTGCGGCGCGCCGGCATTGCCCGGCGGGCCAGCTGCCACACGCTCCGCCATAGCTTCGCCACACACCTGCTCGAAGACGGCTACGCTGATCGTGCAGCTAATAGGACCGCTCGCCGTAACTTGCGCACGGTAAAGGAGGAGCTGTAGATGGCAACTTCACGGTGAAATTTGGCAAGCCGATGCTCGTTTCGATTCATTCTCGCGACTGACTCGACTATTCCGCGCGCAGAGCGGCGCACGGGTCGATCCTGGTCGCGCGGCGCGCGGGTAGCCATGCCGCTGTCATTCCCACCGCCATCAGCAGCAGGGTGACGATCATGAACGCGATCGGATCGGTCGGCGTCACCCCGAACAGGAACGTCTGCAGCACGCGAGTTACGCCGGCGGCCCCGGCGAGGCCGACGATCAGGCCGGCGACAACGATGCGGAGCGCGCGCGAGAGCACGAGGCGGAGGACATCGCGGCGTTCGGCGCCGAGCGCCATGCGCACACCGATTTCGCGGCGCCGCTGCGTCACGGCGTAGGCCATCAATCCGTAGAGGCCGCACGTCGTGATCAGCGTGGCAGTCATCGCGAACAGCCCCAGCAGCACCATCCGGAAGCGTGGCGGCGCCACTGACGCCGCGACCGCTTCGTCCATCGTTAGCGTGCTCACGATGGGCAGATCGGGCGCGGCACGGCGAATTTCCGCGCGCATGCCTTCGACCACGCTGGCTGGTGAGGCCGTGCGCGCGACGAACGACACGAACCGCACGACGAACGCTTCGCGCTCCTGCTGGAACGGCACATAGAGCATTGGTTGCACGTCCTGATCGAGCCCCATCTGACGGATGTCCGCGACCACACCCACCACCGTCAGCCACTCTCGGCGCCGGTGAGGAACGCGCGGCCGCGCGCGGGATTGACGCCCAGCGCGGCGAAGAAGTTCGGACTCACGTCGAGCGCGTTCACCTGCAGCGGCTCGCCGCGTCCGGTGAGCTGCGCGTCGATCGAGGAGTAGGCCGCGAGCTGATCGAGCGTGCTGACGCGCTGGCGCAGCGCCTCGTACGTGGTGGGCGGCCAGGTCCAGAACGTCCTGATGCCCGTCTCGGTCTGCTGCGCTGATGGAACGATGACGAGGCGATCGGGATTGGGATACGGCAGCGGACGCCAGAGCACACCGTAGGCAACGGAGAAAAGCGCGGTGTTGAGACCGCTGCCGAGCGCGAGCGTGGCCAGGGCGGTGAAGGTGAACGCCGGATCGCGCCGCATCAATCGCAGCGCGTGACGCACGTCCTGCGCAAACGTTTCGACCTTCGGGAAGGTCCACGGTTCTCGCGACTGTTCGCGCAGCCGCAACGGATTGCCAATCCGCCGCCGCGCAGCCACCCGCGCCTCCTCGCCGCTCATGCCATCCGCGTGGGCGAGGCGCGCGCCTTCATCTCCTCGTGGAAGTGCAGCTCTTCTTCCAGATCCCGATCGAACTGTTTCCGCTGGAAGAAGAACAGCAGACGTCGGAGCACAGAACCCACAACTTCCTCCTGAGAGTCAGGACACTACGTCGTCTTCATCACACGCATGATCGCGCCGAACATCTCCGAGAATCGCGATTCCTCGATGCCGAGCTGTTTCTTCCCGGCCGTCGTGAGCGTGTAGAAGCGCGCTCGCCGGTTGTTCGCCGAAATCTTCCACTTGGCCAACACCCATCCCTTGACGCGCATCCGCTGCAGCGCCGGATATAGCGATCCCTCTTCGACCGTCAGCACGTCCGCCGACAGCATCTGGATGTACTGCGCGATGCCGTAGCCGTGCATCGACTCGATCGACAGCGTTTTCAGAATCAACATCTCGAGCGTACCCGGAAGCAGCTCGTTCTTGCTCTTGGTCTTGGCTTCTTTCATCAGCCTCTCTTTGCATAGACGAACTATGGAAGTGGGAAGGGTACTCCCTTTGAGGGGAGGCTGTCAACGGTTGGCGTTATCCAAAAGCGCTGACCTGGCCGTCAAAGCTGCATGGTGAGAATCGGCGCCGTAGCGCCGACAATATGAGCGGTCTGACTGTGCGTTGAAGCTGGAAGCCCCGCGAGCGAAGCGAAGCGCACCGGCAGGCTGTTCCCCACCCGGCGCATCAGCGCGCCCAGTTAAACCC
>JBOHRF010000156.1:0-10962 GCA_050732575.1 Longimicrobiales bacterium | reverse complement strand
GGCGATGGGGCGGACCCATCGCCAACGCCAACCAGCCGTCTAGCGTTCATAGATCACGGCTGCACTCGTGAACGCGCTCACCGAGTTGTGCGTGTTGAACCACTCCATGCGCAGACGCGTGGCGTCGAGCAATTGGATGAGCAGCGTGCCGCCGGGGAAGTTGTAGTTGGGCAGTGCCTGTCGATCCATGTTCCAGAGCTTCATGCTGACCACACCCGTGGCCGGCGTGATCTGCTCCCAGGCCGGCGCAGCGGGATCGACCGCCAACAAATAGTTCTGCATACCCTGCCAGCGCTGACCAAAGGACGCGACGCGGGTTTCCTCGCGCTCCACGTATCGCCCCAGCCAGAGCTGCCGCCATTCGTTGCCCAGCTGCAGAGACACGTTGGTCTTGGGTGTGCCTTCCACGAACCAGCCGCCCGAGGCCGTGCCCGCCACATCGAATGCCAGACGGCCGAGCGGGTCGGACAGCGAATTCACGCGCGTCAACAGCTGCGCGCGAATTGGTTCCGGGAACTGGGCGATCGGGTTTTCGCCATGCAGCCATTCCAGAGGGTATCGTGCGGGCGTGATGTGATGGTGCTGAACACGGTGGTTGATCAGTCCAAAATCGATGCCATTGGTCTGAAACATCGTGGCCACCACCTGCCCGGCGGCGACGCGTGTGCCACGGGTAAGGCCAGTCGCCGGTGTCACGTGCCCGAACGTCCAGACCAGGCCGGGTGGACCCTCGAGTCTGATAAACCCGTCCGCCACCGGAGTGGCATTGAGCACAGTCCCCGCGCGTGGCGCACGCACGGCGAGCCGTTCCTGCCGGCAAGGCCGATTGCTTTGCAGGAACACAAAGTCATCACACAGCATCCAGTACGTATGCGGGGTGGGGAAGACCTTGTTGTTGAATCCGATCACCGTGATCCGCGCCAGCACGTCGAGCGGCAGGGGCGTGATGCTGAAATGGGGACCTGGCGGTGGAATCGGCCGCTCGTCGGGGCCGGCAGAACTTTCACAGGCCCAGCAGGCGGCAGCGGCCAGAAGAACGAGCGGTGTAACGGTAGTGCGCACGGTCGCCTCGCCTCGGCATCAGCAGACGAATCGAGGACTGCAGTCCCCTCAATGTAGATCCGAGCGTCCTTACTCCAACAGAACGGACTCCTGGCCAGCTTTCCACGCCCTCACCAACGACGATGGTCAACGCCTTGCCCGCGCCGCTATGGTCAGCGCATCTGCTGCTTCCGACCAGGTCGGATGGCGAAAGGTGAATCCACTTTGCAGTAGCCGGCCCGGCACCACGCGCCGGCTCTTCAGGATCAGTTCTGTCTCGGTGCGCAGGAAAAACGCGCCCAGCTCGAGCATCCAGTTCGTGGCGGGTAGTCCGATGGGAATACCACAGGCGTTGCGGAGCACGCGCATGAACTCGCGGTTGGGCAAGGGATTGGGGGCAGCGACGTTCACCACATCCGCAAGATCTGTATGCTCAATGATCCAGTAGAGCGCGGCTACGAAATCTTCGTGGTGAATCCATGAGATGTACTGCCGGCCGTGGGCGGCCGGTCCACCCAGACCGAGTTGAACCAATCCGCGCAGCGTGTCGAAGATGCCGCCCTGATCCGGACTCATGATCATGGCTGAACGCAGCTTCACTTTGCGGGTGGCTGGCAGCTGCGCTTCATCCAGCGTTCGCTCCCAGGCTTTTGCCACATCTATGCTGAAGCGCCACGTATCGGGTGCATTCGGCTCGTTGCCACCGAGAATGCCAGTCGCTTCATCGTTGGCCGCATCGTAGCGATGCGCATAGATGGTGGCCGTACAGGCCTGCAGCCAGACGCGGGGCGGACGCGCCGCGCGCGCCATGGCCTGGCCTACGGCGCGCGTGGACTCGATGCGCGATTGCAGGATGCTCGTGCGATTTGCGGGTGTGTAGCGGCAATTGACGGAGCGGCCGGCCAGGTTGATGACCACGTCTGCGCCATCCACATGTGCCGCCCAGTTACCCAATGTCCGGCCGTCCCATTGCACGGTTTGCCAGGGTGCGTTTGATGGGTGCCTGCTGAGCACGACGACCTGGTGTCCATCACGCTGAAAGGCCCGCGCCAGCACGGTGCCCACCTGACCCGAGCCGCCCGGGATGATGATGTTCAGGGGCCGGACGCGTGACGCGGAAGTGGCGCTCTCACGCGTCACGCGTCTTGCCCTCGCCCTGTGCCTTCAGCGGATAGACCAGCTGCTGTACGTACCCGTCCGGCACCGGACTACCCTGAATGCCATACTCCTGCGGCCACTCGTTCCTGGGTAGATGAAACGTCCCGAACATCCGGTCAATGATCGGGAAGTGTACGGCAAAGTTCTTGTTGTAGAGCGTAGCGCTGTGATGCCAGTGATGGTACTGGGGCGTGGCCAACAAAAAGCGCAGCGGCCCGAACTTGAAGCGTACGTTGGAGTGGATGAAGATGGCCTGGAACGAGGCCCAGGTCAGGTACGCGGCAATGGCGCCCTGCGAGAAGCCCAGGATGTAGAGCGGCAGGAACCCGAACGCGCGCGTCACGATGATGTCAACGATGTGCAATCGCGAAGAAGCCAGCCAGTCGAGTTCTTCACTCGAGTGATGGATCTGGTGAAAGCGCCAGAGGAATGGCACCTCATGGAACGAGCGGTGCGCCAGGTAGGCAAACAGGTCGGCCACGAACATCGCTTCGATGAACTGCAGCCAGAGTGGCTGCGCGGCGACGGCCGCCTGGAATCGATCGCTGACGGCCCAGTGAAAGAAGGTTGCGGCCGGCAGCATGGTGAGAAACACGGTGACCTGCACCAACAAATGGCTCACACCAAAATGGGCGAGATCCGTGCGCCAGGCTTTGCGGAACACGCGTTGTTGCAAGCGCGCAAACAGGCGTTCGAGCGGGACGAAGATGAGGGCGAGCAAGAAAATGGAAAGCAGGAACCAGTCCAGGGCGAGGTAGGGTGTTGTGCGCAACGACTCTTCGATGGGTACGCGTGAGCCGCCCAGCGCAATCGCCAACAAAGCCAGGCCCATGGCGAGCAGACCACGCGTCTTGCGGCGGCTCAGGACCAGGCTGACCACGCCGAGCGCCAGCGCGGCGAACATCACGATGTCGATGAGCAGTCGCAGGAACGACATCGGATAGACCGCTCGTGCGTCGGGTGTGCTCAGGTATTGTGGGAAATGCAGGGCGACCACGGCACCCAACGCCAGCCAGCCGAGGAACACGGCCAATACGCCACTGATCTTGCCTTCACCAAAACGAAACTCGGGGTCGGCCAGCTTGAGCGTTTGATCCGCGCGATGGGGGCCTGGTCGCAACATGGCTACTCGCTGAGTGGTTGGGTCGTGCGCGGTCGGTGCAGCAGCCCGCGGATCAGGCGTTCGAGCCGCGCGAAAAACGCGATGCGGTCGAGTCCGGCGTTCAATCGCCCACTGGTTACGCAATAGCCGCCCGTGTACGTGCTGTGATGTACGTGATGCGCGCGCGGCGACAGGATGAGTCCCAGCTGTTGCAGCCAGCGTACGCCGGCAGGCACACGCTCCGCATGCGCCCATTTATGGAACAGGTTGGTGCCCAGCGAACCGATGGCGAAGGACCAGAGGACGGCGTGACCGAACATCGACCAAGCACCTGGATGCGGTCCGCCCGCACGCCAGACCAACGCCAGCGGTAGGATCACGATGAAGGCAAAACTGGCATCCTGATAGAGAACGCCGTAGCGCGCGATGGCCTGCGGATAACGATGATGATCGCGAAACGGCTGGATGAGCATGCGTCCAATGAGCGGCGTGTCCTCGGCAAAGAAGGTATCGCAGAACCAGTGCACGGTTCCGGAAAGCAGGTCGGCCAGCAAATAGCCGAGCACCAGTCCGCCCGCCATTACCGCCAACGACGGTCCCACCCGCACCGATGCCGTCAGCTGTGCGCCCACCAGCCCGATCAAGGTCAGGGCCACGGCATAGGCCAGCGCTTTCACAATCGTAAACGCAGGCGATTGCGAACGGACCATCGGCGGCGGAACCGAATCGGTCATTTCGTACTGTTCCTCAGGTGCGCACGCGGGGCAGCGTGGCCGGACCGTAGAGTACCACACCGGGTCGCGCGGCCGTGACCGTGCCGCGCTCCAGCACCAGCTGCCCATTCACGATCACGTGCGAGAAGCCTTCCGCGTACTGATGGGTCTTCTCGAAGGTGGCAGCGTCGCGCACGCGCGCAGGATCGAACACGGCCAGGTCGGCTTTCATGCCCGGCTGCAGCAACCCGCGATCAGACAATCCCAACCGGCGCGCAGGAAACGAAGTCATCTTGCGCACGGCTTCTTCCAGCGTGAGTACGTTGCGCTCGCGCACGTACACGGCAAGCACGCGCGCAAACGTGCCATAGCTCCTGGGGTGTGGATTGCCGCGCCCAAAGATCGGCACTTCGCCGTCGGACGCGACCATGGTGGCCGGGTGGCGCAGGATGCGCTCGAGGTCCTGTTCATTGATGGCGTGGAAGATGCCCTGGCAACCGCCCTGCTCGGCGATCCATAACACGGCTTCGGCCGCGTTCTCCAGGGTCGGCTCCAGGCCACGAAGGCGCGCAATATCAGCCAGGTTCTTGCCCGCCAGGGATGCGTCCCACCCGCAATTAGCAATCACCACGTTCTTGGGATCGCCGCCACCGCGCTCCAACCGAATGATGCGCGCGCTTTCTTCCTTCATGCGCGCGCGCGTGGCCGGATCCTTCAAGCGCTGCAGGATCTGTGTGCGCCCGCCTTCCAGCGACCAGGCGGGCAGCAATGCCGAGTTCACGTTGGTGCTGGATGCCGTGTACGGATACTGATCGATGGTGGCATCGACGCCGCGCGCGCGTGCGTCATCGATCAGACGAAGCGTCTCGACGCTTTTGCCCCAGTTGCCCGGGCCCACCACCTTGTGATGGGTGACCTGCGTGGGCAGACCGCCTTCCTCCCCGATGCGAATCGTCTCCTGCATACTGGCAACCACGCCCGACGCTTCCTCGCGCATGTGCGAGATGTAGATGCCGCCCATGCGTCCCGCGACTTTGGCCAGCTCGATCACTTCTTCCGTGGGTGTGAACGTGCCGGGCACGTAAAAGAGGCCGGAGGAGAGTCCGAATGCGCCGTCCTTCATGCCCTTCTCGACCAACGTCCTCATGCGCGTGATCTCATCAGGCGAGGCACGACGGTTGACGCTGCCGATGACTTGCTCACGGATCGAGCCCTGACCGATGAAGCTGCCGATATTTATCGACTTCTTCAGCGAATCCAGACGCGCCAGAAACGGAGCCAATGGCACGGCCGAGCCGCCATCGGGTCCCTCGATCACCGTGGTCACACCCTGGCGCACGTAATTGTCTGCGGTGGGTACTTCGAAGATGCCACGGCGGGCATGACTGTGGATGTCGATGAAGCCAGGTGCAATCACCTGGCCCTGAACGTCGATGATGCGCCTGGCCGGCTCCGTGATGCTGTGCGCGATGCGCACGATGGCATCGCCCTTGATGGCCACGTCACCGTGGTACCAAGGGCTGCCCGTGCCGTCCACGATGCGGCCGTTGCGCAGGACCAGGTCGTAGGTCGGAGTCTGCGCCCGTGCCCGTTGTGCGCCCGCCAACAGGGCTATGAGCGGCAGGCCCAAACGAATGCCTACACGCACGATATGAACGACCCATGAGCCATGACTCATTGAAGCACTCCTCGATTGGACGTTCAGTTTAGCACTGGTCACGCTGCGCCTGGAAGGACGACGATGTTCATAAGGAAGTCCGGAAGAGCGGAAGAAAAGGACGAATGGAAGAAACGGCAGGGGTCAGGGGCTATGGTTTGGGAGGAAACAGGAATTGCAGGACCACCGGAAAAGCGGGCGAGGGACGCGCATCGACCCATACGGTGCGGACGTCGCTCCGTCCGTGTAGCCGGTTACGCGATCGCTATGCCGAACCCGCCAACACAGCTTTGGGGATCTCTTTCTTCGGATCGACGAACGGTTTGGGCACGACCTTGGCCGGCCGCGTGCCCGCGTCCGGCACATCGACCAGCAGATTGGTCCCCACTGACGCGTACTCAATGGGCACCATGGCATACCCAATGTTCTTCTTGAGCCGCGGCGACCAGAGCGCAGAGGTAACGCGCCCGAGCGTCTCCGCTTCGGCATGTACAGGCCATTTGCTGGTATTGAATTCGATGGCATCGCCGGCCATCTCGATGCCCACCAGCTTCTTGCTCACGCCCTTCTGCCGGATGCGCTCCAGTGCCGCCTTGCCGATGTAGTCAGTGCTTTTGTCCGCATCGATCAGCCAATCGAGGCCCACTTCGAACACGTTGTCTTCCAGCGTCATATCCGCGCCCCAATTCAGGATGCCGGCCTCCACGCGGCGGATGTCCGAAGGCCCGGTCGGGCGGATGTTATGCGCCTTGCCCGCGGCCATGATGCGTTCCCACAGCTCATCGCCCTTACTACCATCACGCAAATAGACCTCATAACCGACTTCGCCCGTCCAGCCCGTGCGTGTTACCACGACGGGAATGCCATCGAGTGTGCGCTCGAGGAACCAGTAGTAACGCAGCGCGAGCACATCGGGCCCGAAGAGCGCACTGACCACTTCCTTGGCTTTGGGTCCCTGAATCTGCAAGGGAGAAACATCGGGCTCGCGCAACTCGACACGCAGGCCCGCGTTGAGAGCCATGCCACGGGCCCAGAGCAGCACATCAGAGTCGGCCAACGCCAACCAGAAGTGGTTTTCGCCCAGGCGCAACAGCACGGGATCGTTTACGATGCCGCCATCGCCCGCTGTGATGACCACGTACTTGCCCTGACCCACTTGGCAACGAGAGAGGTCGCGCGGCGTCAACAGGTTGGCAAATTTGAACGCGTCCGGTCCCGTGATCTCGACTTGCCGCTCCACGCACACGTCCCAGAGCGTGACGTGATTGATCAGATGCCAGTACTCGCTCTCCAGATCGTCAAAGCAGATGGGGAAGAGCGTGTGGTTGTAGACCGTGTAGGCCCTGGCTCCCCAGCGCTGGGTCGCGTCGAAGAACGGGCTGCGGCGCAGGCGCGCGCCACGCTGGACCAGGCTCATGTCGAAGGGCATAAACATTCTCTCGGCATTGGTAGGAAGGATCCCAACAATAAGGCTCAGTTCGCGGCACAGCCAAGAGACCAGCCTATCAGCGCACGCACCGCCCCGGCCCGGACGGATCAGCAGGCGCTCAGGTACCGGCGCGCCGGGCGCTTTGCGCGGCGGCACCATCTACTTCGGCAATGAGTTGTTCCAGCAGACGGCGCAGCGGCTTGCGGTGCAGCACGATGAGGATCCATGGCCACACGAATCCCCAGAAGATGGCCATGACCCAGCCGATCGCCAGGTTCTGGCCGATGGACAGCCCCGGCACCTGCGCGCTCGGATGGCGCTCCAGGTAGGCGCGCACATCGTACCCGAGAAAAAACGCAATGAGGATCAGGCCAAGGATGCCACTGTAAAAGACAGCGGAGCGGGCCCAGCGATCATAGCGAATCGAATAGCGAACACTGCCACTGCTGCCTACCACCAGTTCCACGTCATTGAGGCCCACGTTGAAGGCGGTCCAGGCATTGGCCGCTTCGAAACGAAGCCGGTCTGCGCCACTGTGTGCAACCCGATACGCGTTGCGACGGCCGCGCGTTCTACCCAGCAAACCCTGGTCGATGCGTTGACCAAAGGCGGTAATGAATGCTGGCGCCGGTGTGCGAATGAAGGCGGTCCCGGCTGTGGATGCAATTAGCGGCAACCTCGTCCTCCTCGCCTCGCGACCGCGCGGTAACGCGGGCTGTGAGAGACGGTCAGGTCTTCTGGAAAGCCGTGACCAGCTGAGGCGCCAGATGCGGCAGTCCCAAAAACATCCTGGAGTGCACGTGGCGCAGTGGCATGCCGCGGATCAGCCTGCGTAGCGTGGCCGGCGTAAACGCATGGCGGTGAATGCGCCGCATGAGCGAAAGCGTGGGCACTCGTCCGCTGAAGATGATGTCGGGCACCGTGGTCATGCCGCGGATCACCTCCCACGGATAGATCAACACGACCTTGCCCCCCGGTGCCAGCAAGCGAGCCGACTCGAGCAGGAAATCCCGCGGCGATTCCACGTGCTCAATGACGTGGCAGCTCACGCACAGCTGAAACATCTGATCAGGAAACGGAACGGATTCGCCACTGGCGAGGCTGATGCGCGGATGTTGCGCGGCCCGGACCGCATCCTCGTTCACATCCACGCCATACACCAGGGCACCGGTCCGCTCGAGCATGCGCACCAGGATGCCACGATCACAGCCGACCTCCAGGACGCGCATACCGGGCTCGATGGCGGCCATGCGCCGAATGGCCCGGAACCTCGGCCGGATCAGTAGGTGCCGATACCAGTGGTGGCCGTCCAGCGCGCGCGGGTAGTGCGCATTCGAATAGAAAGCGGAGTCGTTCATGAGCGCGAGCGGCGTAGTCAACGTCGACTCCGAGCCTGACGGGTCGGGTCGCCAGCCTTCGCGGGCGGGTTCGCTCGCCACGCGCGCTAGGAACTCGAAAGGGGGTCAGAAAGGAAAGGTCTCATCATCAAAACCTCAGTGACCCCCCGCGGATCTGGGGACTGTGAAAGGTTGTTACAGCGAGTAACTGGAAATCTAGCAACCTCACGGGCAATCACCAACACCGATGATACGAAAGGACATGATTCGGGGTTTCATCAAGGGCAAAACGGAGAACGGATAAACAGACGTGCTCGTCTGTTTATCCGTTCTCCGTTATCCCGTTCACACGTTGAACCTGACGTGGATGATGTCGCCGTCCGCAACCAGGTAGTCCTTGCCTTCGACCTGCAGCCTGCCTGCGTCTTTCACGTCCTGCTCGGATCCGTACTCGATGAAGACATCGTAAGGGATGACCTCGGCCCGGATGAAACCGCGCTCCAGGTCGGAGTGAATGCGGCCGGCTGCCTGACGTGCGCGCGTACCGCGCCGAATGGTCCAGGCGCGCACCTCATCGTTGCCGACCGTGAAGAAGGAAATCAGGTCCAGCAGTCCGTAGGCCGTGCGAATGAAGCGAGTCAGTGCCGACTCGGAGAGGCCCAGGTCTTCCAGAAACGCGGATTGCTCCGCCGGCTCGAGTCCGGCGATCTCGGCCTCCACGCTGGCGGAAAGTGAGAGGCCGGCCGCCTGCAGTGCTTCTATGCGTGCGGCCAGTTCGTGCGGCATGGGTTGAGAGGCGAGTTGCTCACTGCGATTCAGGGCCACGAGCAGAGGGCGGTCGGTGAGGAAGCCGTAACCGCGCAGCGGCCCGCGGTCCAATTCGGAGCTGGACAGGCTGCGCAGCGGGCGTCCGTCCTCGAGCGTGGCCTTCATGGTTTCGCACGCGGCCTGCTCCTGCGGTGATGCGCGTTCCTTGCGCGCGCGCTCGAGTCGCCGCTCGATCAGGTCGAGATCGGCAAACGCGCACTCCAGGTGAAACGCTTCCAGGTCGCGCCGTGGATCGGCTTCAGTGTCCAGCGCGGGATTGGAAAAATCGCGCAGCACCAGGCACAGTGCATCCTGCTCGCGGATTTGTTGCAGCGACTTGGTGGAGAGCCCTTTTTTCTCCGAACCATGTTCGCCCGGAATATCGCAGAAGCTCATCTCGGCAAACGTGGTTTTGCGCGGCGAGTAGATGCGTGACAGTGCGTCAATGCGCGCGTCGGGCACACGCACAATGCCCAGCCGAACTTCACCGCCAAATCCCACCGGCACATCCAGACCCGTCATGGTATTGAACACGGTGGTCTTGCCAGAGCCGGCCAGCCCAACCAATCCGATCTTCATTACTGTGGCAGGTTGAAGAGGCGCAGGTATTCACGATCCCACGCGGCGGGAATACTTTCGCGTGCGGAATAAGGTCCGGGCCCGTAACGTCGCGATGAAATGCCCAGTTGACTGCGCTGGATGATGTCCCAGTCCTGCCGGTTGGTCACATCCCAGAACTCGATGGCATCCCGCGTATTGGCTGATGCATCGCGCAGTGTATCCGGGTGGAACAGCCACTCCGACTCGACGCGGGTGCGGTCCGTGGCCAGCGGATGGATCAGATAGTAGTTCACGTAGTCCGGATGCAGACTCAGCAGCAGGTTGGGCATCAATGCGTAGTAGTACGCGCGCCGTTGTTGGCCGTCGACCACGTGCGGGCCCACCAACCGTCCGCAAGCCCGGCCGCTGATGGTGGCGCTCTCGTGCGGCGCCATGATTTCCATGTAGCCGCCCAGGAACGATCCCTCAGTCAGATCGTTGGCGCCGCTCTGATACGGCAACACTGCGGAAAGCTCGGGATGGATCATCGGACAGTGGAAGCATTCGGAGTAGTTCTGAAACACGAGCTTCCAGTTGGCCCGAATGTCGTACTGCACCCGATGTCCGACCGCCAGGTTGGGCAGGTTGAAGCGTGCCAGTCGGCCCATCATGGGCGCCCAGGCCTGCTCGAACGGCTCCGGATTCGGCCCGATGTTGACGAAGATAAACCCCTCCCACTCGGCCAGAGCAGCGTCGTGCAGCGGATACTCACGCTTGTCGAATTGCTCCACATCGTGCATGTGGGGCGCGCCGATCAACCGGCCGTCGGTTGCGTACGTCCAGGCGTGATACGGGCACTGGATGGTTTCCGAGAACTGGCCGGCCTCGGCCGTGCACAAACGTGTGCCGCGGTGTCGGCAAACATTGAAAAAAGCACGCAGCGTGCCTGCCCGATCGCGCAACACAATCAATGATTCGCCCGCAACCTCGCGCAGCACATAGTCTCCCGGTTGTGCCAGCATTGAGGCTCGCCCTACGCAGTTCCACGAGCGCGCGAAGATGCGCTCGCGCTCTTCCTCCAATATTTCCGGCCGTGTGTACATCTCGCCCGCCAGCGTGCGCGCTCCCTGGCGATACGTAGTTGTGGTCGGATGAAACATCGTTATGCACCTCCCGAG
>JBOHRF010000155.1:0-10999 GCA_050732575.1 Longimicrobiales bacterium | reverse complement strand
GAGTAGAACTCGCGCTTGCCCGTCGCGAACACCTGCACAGGCACACCACCGAGCCACCAGTTGACCAGATCGAAATGGTGGGTCGCCTTGTGCACCATCAGACCGCCGGAACTGCTCTTCTGGCTGTGCCAGCGCCGGAAGTAATCGGCGCCATGCAGGGTGTTGAGCAGCCAGTGGAAATCCACGGACAGGATATCCCCGATCTCACCGCTCATTAACAGGTCTTTGACCTGCGTGCGCGTCGGCGAGTACCGGTAGTTGAACGTCACGCGCACCGGCATTGCTATCGCACAAACCGACCAGCTCCGCTGTTTCCTTGTAGTCACGCAGGATCGCGGTTCGGTACATCTGAGAGCGGCTACCCGTACCCACCAGCGCGTAACGTGTGGGCGCCGTGTGCGACTCGATGAACTGGTGCGCGGACGCGTAGAACGGACCGAGTGTAAGGCCTGCGCCGGCCGCGGACAACGTGCGCACGAAACTACGACGGTCGATCGCGTCCGGCTTTGCTGGATGCTCCATGGCTCCCTCTCATCGGAACGCCATTGGTCTTCAGCGTGGCTTGATGTTGCGATTCGTGCGGAACACGTTGGTCGGATCCCACCGCGCCTTGACCTGCCCGAGTTGCTGCAGCGCGCCGCCCAGCGCGGCCTCGATGCGGTCCGCCCCTTCGTCTTCGGTCAGGAAGTTGATGTAGTTGCCGCCCGTGGAAAACGGCTTCATGTCATTCCATGCCGTACGCGCCCATTCGATGTTTGCCTGGTCCTGCTCCGCCTGTTCCCACGAGCCGGCCACGTTGAGCACGTAGCGCGCGTCGCGATTGCCGGCCGGCGAATGATCCGCACTGAGCTGATTCAGAGCACCCGCAATCTGGAATAGAATCACGGCCGAGTGCGACGACTGGATGCGCGCCGCATGCTTCATCACGTTGTCACATAGCGCGGAATCGACGCCCGGCAGGTACTCGCTCTTCCAGTAGTAGCGGCGCCCTTTCGGCTGCGTGGCATCCAGCAGCGACTGCATCTGCACGTAGGGCCGGCGCACCAGCACATCACCAATGGGCTTGCCGTAAGACTTGATGGGCGCCACGGCCTTCTGGCCGTCTTCCGGGTTGCCGCTGTGACAGGCAACCACGGCCACTATGGGCTTGCCATGCCATTCCCGGGGCAGCCATGGTGCCGCCGGCGCGGGCCGCATGAGCGCGACCAGGGTGAGCTCGGGTGGCGCTTGCTCGGCCAGTAGGCGATACAACTCGAGCACTCCGGGTGCTTCATCCGCTGGCCACGCCACGACACCGCCCACGATGTCCGGACCCACGGAGTGCAGTGTGTAATCGATGCCAGTGACTACACCAAAATTCCCGCCGCCGCCGCGCAAGCCCCAGAACAGGTCTGGATTCTCTTCGTTGCTGGCGCGCACGACTCGACCATCGGCAGTCACCATGTCGATGCCCACCACGTTGTCCGATGTCCAACCCCAGCGTCGCGTCAGGAAGCCGAAGCCACCACCTAGCGTCAGTCCAGCAATGCCGGTGGCCGACACGAAACCGAGCACGGTAGCCAGTCCGTGCAGTTGCGTTTCGCGATCCACATCGCCCAGCAAGCCACCGGCCTGGGCATGAGCAATCCTGTTCGGGCGGTCGACCCAAACGCCGCGCATGAGCGAGAGGTCGAGCATAAGCGCGCCGTCGGCCGTAGCCAGGCCGGCAATGTTGTGGCCGCCTCCCTTGATGCAGAGCAGCAGGTTGTGTTCGCGGGCAAAGCGCAAACACTCGATCACATCGGAACTACCCAGACAGCGCACGACAAGCGCAGGTTTGCGATCGATCATCGCGTTCCAGACCGTGCGCGACCCTTCGTAATCTGCAGCTCCAGGTTGCAACACGGGGCCGCGCAGCCGCAGCTTCAGGCCGTCCACCAGGTCCTGCTTCAGGTCGATCTCAGGTTCGTCCAGGGTAGTCGCGGTCACACTCACTTGCTCCTGTTGTGCGCTGTTGTCGAACGCTCACGGCCACAACCAACCAAACGTGCCGGCCGTGAGCAGCGCGTAAACTAATCCATCCAGAGTAGCCTTGATGGTCGTGCTCCAGGCACGGCGGTACCAGATCGACATCTGCCAGAGCGCTACCGAGTAGCCAAGGAATGCAGTGACGCCGATAAACCGGAAGACCGCAAGGTATTCTGCGCCCGCGGGCAACGCATGTCCCGCTACGTACGCGGCAAACAGCCCGACCACAACGGAATAGATGAACCAGAGGACCAGGTTCCTGCCCATGGACATGATTTCATTGGGCAGCACGGTGAAGATCATGACGGGCCCCCTCTTGACGCGGTCGGCAAACGCACCGGTGCGCATCTCCGCCGCGCTGGCCGGGCGCGGCATCATGTAATCGCCGGGCGGTATGGCGAGCGGACGGAGTGCATCCATCACCTTCTCTTCGCTCGGCACTCTGGGATAGTCGTTCTTGTGCCAGGGCAACGCCGTGTGCAGGACCGAGCTGACCAGGAATACGATCACAGCCGACAGCAAGATCGGGAGCCAGAGTACGGACAGCGGTGTCATGACGACCTCCTGTGCTGAGGCGACCTGTTGCCGTCCACTGGATCATGCACGTCATCGTGCCCAATCGCCAGACAAGTGACTTGCTCCAGCCGCGTTCTGCAGGCTACCATACAAGGGCGTGCAGGACGCACCCCGTCCGCGGGAAGGGCTGAGCCCACCTGAAGTCAGGCCGCAGTCAAAACTTCGATCTTCTTTCAGCCCGCCAGCGGACACGGGCGCATTGAAAGGAGATCTCATGTCCAACGCCGCCGCACGCCTGCCTGCCCGTCCATCGCTGGAGCAGCTCCGCAAACAAGCCAGGGAACGTTTGGCATCATTACGCGCCACCAATCCATCGGCTACGCTGGCGGATGCGCAATTCGCGCTGGCGCGCGCGTATGGATTCGAAAGCTGGCCCAGGCTGGTGCATCACGTGGGAGAAGTATTGTCCTCGGGTCGCCTGGAGCAGTTCGAGCAGCTGGCTATCAACATCCTGGACGGTTACCACGGCGATGCCGCTGCCTTGCAGCGCTTGATATCGCATTACGGCGTGTCGTACAACCAGGATCAGTTGCGCGAGCGCGTGGCGAGCAGCGTCAACGACGCGCGCGGCCTGCCGGGCGAGCCAACGCTGGCCGATGTGCAGCTCATGGTGGCCCGCCAGTACGGCTTCGAAAGCTGGGCCGCGCTGGCTCAGGGTCTGGCGCAACCGCGCGCCGAAACCGTGGACGCACGCACGGGCCTCAGCGCGGGGCCACCTTTCTACCGCATCGACTGGAACAGCCGAACCATCGAGCCACACCCGCCTCTCACGAGCGCGGATTGGGACACCGTGTTCGACGTGATGAAAGAACACGGCCTGACCGGCATCACCTCAGCTGCGCTGACCGACAGCGCCATGCAGCGTCTGGCGCAGCTCGACTTCGTGACCCGGGTCAATGCAGGCGGCGCACAATCGCTGACCGATGATGGACTGCGGCAGCTGGAACGCATGCCGCAACTCGAAGAGCTGGAGATCGGTGGCTGGCACTGCCCGCTTACCGACCGCGGCCTCGAGGTGCTGCGCCATCTCACTGCGTTGCGACGTTGTCATATGGGCTGGGCGCAACGCATCACCGACGCGGGTACCGCTCATCTGAAGAATTGCAACGATCTGGAAAGTGTCAACCTGATGGGCACCCACACGGGCGATGGCACCACCAACGTGCTGCGCGGCAAATCCAAATTGCGCAACCTGACCACGGGCCGTTTGCTCACGGATACCGGCCTGTCACACCTGCATGATCTGCCCGTGTTCAAGACCTGGCACGGCGGCCAGGCGCGTTATGGGCTCATGAGCTTCAGCGGTGAGCCCAACAACCTGCTGCTCGACGGGCCCATCACGGATCGCGGACTCGCGCGGCTGGTTGGACTCGATGGCGTTTTTGCACTGGGATTCTTCTGGCACGCGCACGCTTTCACCGGCCAGGGCCTGGCCGTGCTGGCCACACTGCCCCACCTCGGCATGCTCGGCTGTCAGGGCCAACGTTGCGACGATGCAGCCATGACGAGCATTGCCACCCTGCCCAACCTGCGCATGCTCATGGCGCAGGGTACGGTAGCCAGTGATGACGGCTTCGTGGCCTTGAGCAAATCGCCATCGATCGAAACCATCTGGGGTCGCGATTGTCCAAACCTGGGCAGCCGCGGTTTCGCCGCGCTGGCCAATATGCCCGCGCTCCAGGGCATTGGCGTCAGCTGCAAGAACGTGGATGATGTAGCCCTGGCCGCGTTGCCCAACTTTCCCCGGCTGCGTCAGCTCATGCCCATGGATGTGCATGACGATGGCTTCCGTCACGTGGGCCGCTGCGCGCAACTGCAAGATCTCTGGTGCATGTACTGCCGTGACACGGGCGACCGCGCCACCCAGCACATCGCCAACCTGAAGCTCACGAACTACTACGCCGGCAAGACCAAAATCACGGACCGAAGCCTCGAGATTCTTGCACGAATGATCACGCTCGAAAAGTTGGAGTTCTGGGAGACCGCGGGCATCACCGATGCCGGCATCGCCATGCTGGCCAGGTTACCGAATCTGCGCGAATTCACCATCTCAGGCGTGCCGCGCGTGACGCGTCAGGGTGTCGCCGCATTCGCGCCCCAGGTGCGTGTGGATTACGGGAGCTGAGCGCGCGCGCTGCCGCGGACCACCACCACGTACCCACGAATTGGCGCATGCTGACATGCTGCATGGTGTTTTGATGGCCTGGGGGTGCCCGCGCAAGCACTGACGTACGGGTCGTCCGAACGGTAGAATAGCTAGAACGGCCGTTTCGTGGGTACGTGGTGGTGGTCCGCCGTATCCCGCGCCCGCAGTCGGTGGTCCGCGCTCACCTGGTCGATCAGCTGGCAGGAGAGAAATTCGGCGAGTCGCTGCGCGAACTGCTTAGCCATTTGGTAGCGCCAGGCCACGCAGAAGCCGAGTTCCTGACGGCCCTCGATGTCTACGCGAAACCAGATGGCAGGATTATCCTCGTTTCCCCATTCGCTCGACAACCGTACCGCGCTCGCGGTGGGAATCGAAACCAACCTCCCCCGCTCATACCCAAAAACCCGGAGCGAGAGGCGAGCCTGGCGCGCGGCGCGGTCGAACGCCTTGCCAGACTGCGTGAAGCCGAAGAGTGCGGTTGCGGCCGCCAGAAAGGGTGCGCATACGAGCGCGGTGATGATCGCTGCCGATGAGTACGTGGGAGCACGGAGAAGAATGTAAAGCAGGTAAGCGCAGGGTATGCCGGTCACCAACGACAGGAAGATCCGGAACCGCCCGATTCTCGTGCGCACCGATAGTGCATTGTCCTGACGGTCGGAAATGACACACTCGGAGAGATCGATCTCTGCGTCCAGTAGCTCACGTTCGAGTCGAGAAATCATGGCTCTCCAGGCGGATGCAACCAGTGTTGCGTCCCCGAAATTCCTTGGCATTCGAACACCGCTGCATCTCGCATGGCTGCGTTGCACCTCCTCGAAATAGCGCTGCTATGCCTTCGTCGTCGCGCCTTGCCCCGCGGGCGCAGCGGCGTTCTCGGTGCACAAGGAATTTCGGAGACGCAACACTAGAAGGCCATGCGTCGTTTCAATTCCGCCCAGCGCGCATCGCCGCTCAGCTCGGCGGCCAGGAAGGGCAGAATCGACGGCAATTCCGAGTCGCGCGCTACTTCCATTCGTTGCAGCCGCGCGAATGCGCTGTCCAGCTGTCCGGTCATGGCATACAATCGCGCGGCCAGCGGACCCACTGCAGGGTCGGCAATACCGGCGCGCGCGGTCAGCTGGAGCACGTGTGCTACGTTACCGCTGCGCGCGAGCGCGCGCGCGGCACTGGCAGCCAGATCATCAGTGCCTGCAGCCGTTCCGTATCGAACACTCAGAAAGCGTTGCATGCTTGCGCGCGCACTATCGGCCTCGCCGCGCATGGTGTGGTACTCGGCCAGGCCGAACCAACTGGGAGCCAGGCCCTGCGTTAGTTCTGTGCTGCGGCGCAGATCGGCCGCCCATTCTTCCTGCCGGCCGAGCAACCGGAAGGTCCGGGCACGCGCCAGGTAGGACACACCCGATAGCGGATCGTTGGCCACGGCTGCTTCGGCCTGCGCGAGTGCATCGTGGTGTCGACCCAGCATCCAGAGCAGCTGCGTGTACCAATAGCGCGCGGGCCCGTAACCAGGATCGAGCCGGATGGCGCGCTGGAATGCGGCTTCGGCGGCCGCCCAGTCCCAGGCCACGAACAAGCGGCCGTAGCCCAGTGACGCGTGGGCCGCGGCCAGCGAGGAATCGATGGTGATGGCGCGTTGCGCCGCGTCCAGCGCCTGGCGCCTGGCAATGTGCACCGAATCGTCGGGATACAGCAGAAACGATGCACCGAGCGCATCACTGAGGCCGGCGTATGCTTCCGCGAATTGTGAATCGCGCGCAACGGCCGCGCGAAAACTCGCTACGGCCAGCTTCAAGCTGGCGGCATCACGCTTGCCCCATTGAAATCGTCCCAATTGATAGAGGCGGTAGGCCGCGCTGTCACTGGTCGTGATACGTCCTACGCGGCGCCGCTCGGCCGCGCCCACCGTGAGGTCGAGCGCAGCTGCCACGCGTGTGGCAATCTCCGTTTGCACGCGGAAGATGTCGCCCGGAACCAGGATGGCATCGTACGGGTGCTCCCACACGCGCACGTCGTCGGCTACGCGGATGAGCCGCGCAATCACGCGCGCACTACCGGGCCCCGAACTGGCGCGATCCGTGCGCACCGAGCCTTCCAGGATGTAGTCTGCATTGAGCTGTGCACCCAGCTCGCGCATGCTCAATGTTCTTTCACGAAAACGGCTGGCGCTGGTGCGTGACACAACCTGCAGCCCGCCGATCTCCGAGAGACGGCTCATGATTTCTTCGGCAATGCCAGCCGCGAAGGGCGCATCATCATCATGGCCCAGATTTTCGAGCGGCAGCACGGCCAACCGCGGCTGCGCCTTGGACGGATTGCCCGGGCCCGATTTTATCCGCTGCCCGATCATGAGCGCCACCACTCCCGCTAACAGCAGCACAATGCCCGCCGCCGTGCGCAGACGCAGGCGCGAGGTGTGCGCGGGCAGGTTTCCGGCGGCACGCAACTCCTGCGCAAATTCATGCAAAGAGCGTTGCCGATCCTCGGGTGCTCGGGAAAGGGCGCGAGCCACGGCAGTATCCACCGAGCGATCGATGCTTTCGCGCAATGTGCGCAGCGCAGGCGCGCTTTCATGCAGCCGACGCGCCAGCACTACCTGGGGCGCCGGCCCCGTGAAGGGCGGTTGACCCGTCAGCATCTCGAACGTGACACAGGCCAGGCTGTAGAGATCGCTGCGCGCATCCAGCTTGGGATCACCGGCCGCCTGTTCCGGGCTCATGTAGGCGGGCGTGCCCAGTGCAATACCTGTCGCAGTGTGGCTGGTTTTGTCGGCAAAGACCGCGGCGCGCGCTATACCAAAGTCCGCTACCAGTGCATGGCCACTGGCGAGCAGAATGTTCTCCGGCTTGATATCGCGATGCAGGATGCCGCGTCCGTGTGCATACGACAGTGCGTCGGCCACTTCATCGGAGAGGCGAAGCGCTTCCTGCACAGAAAGCTGCTGTTGCCGCGTGATGCGCTCGCGCAGTGTCTCGCCCTCCACCAGCGGCATCACGTAATAGAGCAATTCGTCCGCCGTGCCGGAGTCGAGCAGGGGCAGGATGTGCGGATGGGAGAGCTGCGCCGTCACGCGGATCTCACGCAGAAAACGATCGGCCCCAATCTGCTCCGCAACCTCCGGTCGCAGCACCTTGATGGCCACGCGCCGGCCATGCCGGGAATCACCAGCCTCGAAAACCACCGCCATCCCGCCTTCACCAAGCTTTCGTGAAACCTGGTAGCGGTCCCCCAGCGCTGCGCGCACACGTTCGAGCAGATCCATTCACTAATTCTGTGGTCACACCTCATGGTTGTCACGGTTTTCAACGAAGGATGAATCGGATGAGGCGGATGATTCGGATGAACCGGATGAGACGGATGAACCGGATGGGGCGGTTGAACCGGAGAGGCGGGATACCGCAGCGGCTGCTGGATATCGGCTGGTCCCGCGCTCAGTGCGGGCTAGTGATCACCACCGGCCTGGAACATGACAGCGTTTGCACCCGCCCCAACCCGGTTCATCAGGTTCATCTACTCCGACCGCAATGCGGTCAGCGGATCCAGCCTGACTGCGCGCAATGCGGGCTGTGCGCCCGCGGCGAGCGCGACGGCGATCATCACGATGGTACCGGTCGCGAGCACGGTCAGTTCGGCGGGTGCAACGCCGAACAACAGGCTGCTCATCAGCGGTCCGGCCGCCAGTGCGGCCGGAATTCCCAGGGCGAGTCCAGCCAGCGCGAGCAGCGCGACCTGGCGCAGTACCAGCCAGAGGACCTGGGTGGGACGCGCGCCCAGGGCCACGCGCACGCCAATTTCCGCTGTGCGCCGCGACACGGAGTAGGCGGTCACGCCGTGCAGACCGATGCTGGCCAACAGCAGGGCAAACGCGCCGAAGATGGTCAGGAGTTGCGTGAACATGCGCTCGCGCGCGCTGGTGCGCGCGATCTGTGCCAGCTGTGTGCGCAGTTCTGGCACGGGCAAATCTGCGTTTACATCCGCTACCGCTCGGCGAATAGCAGGCTCCAGGCGCGCGGGTGTGACATTCGTGCGCAGCACAATGTTGTGGCCGCCGTAACCGGGTCGCTGCAGCGCGCCATCGTACAGCGTTGGACGCAGTGGTGCACGCTGCCGGTCGTAACGGCTGTCACTCACCACACCCACGATCTGCGTTTCACGCTCACCGCGCCGGATGGTTCGGCCCATGGGCGAGGCGCCGCCAAACAGTTCGCGCACCGCGGTTTCATTCACGGCGCCCACGGTTGGTAGACCGGGAACATCCGCCCGGCCTGGCATACGACCGGCGATCAAGCGCATGCCCATCGTTTCCACAAAGTCGGGACCGACCGCGTTCATATACAGGTTGTGTCTTTGACCATTGACGGTAACGTGCGTGTTCGAGGTCAGACCGCTCATCAGCGCATTCTCTACCAGTGTCACGGAGCGCACGCCCGGGATGGCGCGCAAGCGTTCCAGCAATGTAGTGTAGAGCGCGTGCTGCTGTTCCTCCGGCACGCGTGTGTAGGACGGGTCGAGCTGGAACATCACGAGCCCGCGTGGATCGAATCCCAGCTCGACGGCGTTCAGGTTAGCCACGGTGCGCAGCAACAGCGTGGCACCCACGACCAGCGGAACCGAAACCGCGATCTGGACCGCGATCAACACGCGACCCATCGTGAGCTTCGATCCCGATCCTCCGGCCACTCGATGTTTCAGAAACGATGCAGGATCGAGCGAAGATAGCCGAAGTGCAGGCAGCAGTCCGAACAACAAGGTGGCACCAATGCACAACGCTGCGCTGAGTCCGAGCACGACGGGATCCAGCCTGGGCTGAATGGGCAGCGTGCCGAACGCGCCCGAGCCGAGTCCGCGGGTGAGCATCGATCCCAGCAAACCTTGCCCCCACACCACGAGCAGCATGCCGGTCGCCGTCCCTGCCGCGGCCAGGACCAGTCCTTCCAGCAAGGTCTGGCGCACCAGTCGTGCGCGTCCGCTGCCCAGTGCGCGCCGCACGGCCATCTCGCGCTCGCGCGCCACTCCACGGGCAAGCATCAAGCTGGCCAGGTTCACACATGCGATGAGCAGCACGGCACCCACAACACTCATCAGCAGCCACAGGAATTTCGCAGTATCGCCCGTTACGGGTTGCGGTCCGCGTGCACCCGGTGCCAGCACCAGGCTGGGCGGATGCGCAGTGCTCTCCGAGGCGGGTGACGGGAAGGTTCGCAGCGCGCCCGTCAGGCTCTGCGTAAGCGTGCTTATTCCATCGCGGTCCACCACGCGGGCCATGATGCGCAACCAGAACACGCGGTCGGCGGCAAACAGCGATTCTCCAGCGGAGCTCCAGCGCGCGTACACGCGTGGTTGCGCGGCCAGTGGCAGGGTGATGCCGGTCACGGGGAAGAAGCCGCCGCGCGAAACGCCATCGAAGCCTGGTGCCGTGACGCCTACGATCTGGGCCGGCTCGCCGTTCACGCGGATGGTGCGGCCCACCACCTGTGGATCGCCGCCCAACGCGCGTTGCCAGAACGAATGGCTCAGCACCGCAACCAGCGGTGCATCGGCGCGGTCGTCCGCGTCCGTCAGCGGACGACCCAGTGTCATGCCCGGTCGCAATCCCGAGAAGTAACGGCCGTCCGCCAGCAGCCCGCCGGTCAACTGCGCCGGCTGATTGCCGATGCCCACGCTCACGCCCCGCAAGAACGCGAACGCAAAGAGCTGCGTTTCACCCGCTGCTGCGCGCAGCGCGCGGTATATCGGATAGCTGAAATTCGTCCGATAGGAGGCGCCTGTGGCGCGATCCAGGTACGAGCTCGACCCGATCTGGCTGATATCGACTTCACCCATCCCGGCGCCAGTGCACCACCACCAGCTCATCGGGCCGAGCGACCGGCAAGGGATCGTGCAGCAGGTTCTTGATCGTGCTGAAGATCGCTGCGTTGGCCCCGATGCCGAGCGCCAGCGACAGGGTCGCGACCAGCGTGAATCCCGGGCTGCGCGCCAGCACGCGCACGACCTAGCGAAGATCGTTGGCCAGTCCGGACATGGTGCTCTCCAGGGAGGGTCAGACGTTGGACAACCGGGACCGGCCTGGAGTTGCGGTTGAGGGCGGGTTGAGGTGCGGATCAACAATCACGTTCTCGCTCCCACTAACGTTTTCGTTCACGGCTGATCAGGTCAACAACCGTGAACGAAAACGTGAGCGAGAACGAGAACGTGCTTACGGAATGGTCCGGGTATTACTACGGCCGAATCCCCACGCCAATGGCAAACACGAGATCGTTCTGCCGCTGGTCC
>JBOHRF010000154.1:0-11080 GCA_050732575.1 Longimicrobiales bacterium | reverse complement strand
ACATAGCCGTTGCTGAGTCCGGAGTGACCTGCGGTACGGCCCTGCAAATCGACGATGCCGAACTGGCGCGACTGGAACGATGGATCCGCAGAGAGCAGCTCGATGATGCGTTTGGGATCGGTGCCTTTCATGATCTCGTTGTACACGAGCATCTGGTTGGCGTGGGTGCCGTCCACGCCGGCCTGGCAGGCGGCCACGCCCTTGCCCGGTACAACTACGGCCTGCACGCCCATCAGGAACGCGTCGTTCTGATTGACGCAGGTAGCGGACGCAATGACGATCCGCCCCGTGGCGAGGTCGACCGCAATCACCGACCAGGTTGCGCTGACTGTAGCAGGCAGGATGGTCAGCAGAGAGAACAGTGTGATGGCGCGGGCGCTGCCTGACGTGCGCATGATCATGTTAGCATCCGTTCGGTGTGCGTTGTCGGTGCGAAGTATGCTGCGCTTTCTGCCAGCCGGCCCTTACTGCCGAGGTCAATCAGGATTGACCGTTCCAATCCGTGCGTTACGGCCAACAGTCCTGACGCAGCCAACGCGCGATTGCGGCAAACACGACGGGACCGCTGGTGCGCATGTTGTGCGTGTCGTCCACAATCGTATCGCGTAAGGCCTTCACCTGGGCGGACTGAAGCGCCTGCAGCAAGGGTTGGAAGTGCGTGGCCAGAGGGGCAGTCTGATCTTGCTGCGCACCGATCAGGAAAACGGTGCGTCCGGCCAACGTCGCTGCGGCCTTGCGAACATCGTACTGCTCGGCCTCTTTCATGATCGCTGCCGCTTTCCCTGCGGCGACATGGATCGTCCCCCGCAGCAAAACACCCTGGCTTGGAATCTCGACTTGCGCCAGAAACGCGGTATCGGATTGGGCGTTCCGCTGAGCGACCACGTGAGCGGCCAATAGTGTCGATGCGAATACGAATACGATCAGAACCGTCTTCATGTCGATATCCTGAACAGCTGTTTCTGCTGCGAGAGCCTTCGATTCACCAGCGGTCCTGCAAGCCGGCCGATAGGAAGCCAGATAGATAGGGCGCCAGCGACGGCCAGGGCAAGACCACCTGCGGCTGGACATGAACGGCAGTTGCCAGTCGGATCGGCGCGGAAAAACCGGCATCTCGCGGTCCTGAAAGCGCGTGTCGTGTTTTCCGCGCTATGCGCGGCAAATCGCACATCCGTCCAGGCGCACTGGTGCTCCATGTCGAGTTTTCCGCGGTCTGCATCGGACTACCGGTGCGAACGCGTGCGTGTAGAAAACGCAGCTGCTCCGGGGTGCGTCCTATAGAGTCGGAAGTCCGAATGCTTGTCGGATGAACGCGCGGACGGGCGGCCAGGAGGATGTACCCGGGGCAATCACACCGAAGTGCCCTCCGTCTGTGACGACCAGCACGGACGCGCTGTCGCCGGCCGCGCGCGCCGCGCTCTGGTATGTGCGCGCGTCGTTGCCGGTGAGCACGGTAGCGCTCACGAGGTACTGGCGCAGGCGGAGTGGCAACATCTCTTTAGGCGAGGCAGCGCGGAACCGTTCGGGCACGTCGGCTGGCGTTCCGCCCATCAACTGCGCGATGACCGGCGCGCCGCAAATCCGTGCATCGCGCCCGACCAGTGATCCGAGATCTCCGGGTCCATCGATAGCGACCGCGGCGCGCACAACGAGCGGATTCTGACCGCGAATGGTGCTGGCGGACGCAAGTTGCGGACGTCCCGCGGCCCAGAGAGCCAGATGGGCTCCTGCGGAGTGGCCGATCAGCACGACCCGGTCCAGGTCGAGCGGATGTTGCCTGGCAAGGATGCGGACATAGTCGACTCCAGCGCCCACATCGTGAAACGTGTTGGGCCAACCGCCACCAGGATTGCCCACCTGCCGATACTCGATGTTCCAGGTGGCGATGCCATCGTCAAGCAGCGCACTGGCGATGGCGGCCGTGTTCTTCTAGAGATGCTCGCTTGCGTGCAGAAACCGCGTGCCGAACGCCTCACGCGTGATACGCTCAACTATCTGTTCAACGCGATGATTCCCGCGACTGCTTCCAGGGATTCGAGGTTGTGCGCGGCCGCGAAGCTACCGACGAATGGGAGTGCTGCTGCCATGCCACGGGCCAGCGGCTCATAGCGCACATCGCCCTTGAGTGGATTCAGCCAGATAACCCGACGAGCCCGGGCCTGGATGGCGCGCATGGCCTGCGCGAGCACAGCGGGGTCGCCGCAGTCCAGTCCATCACTCAGAATGATCACGATTGTGTCTGCATCGATCACGCTGCGTTGATAGTGCAACACGAACTCGTTGAGGCACTCGCCGATGCGCGTGCCGCCCGACCAATCGGGCACTTGCGCAGCGAGCCGATCGAGTGTCACGCGGATCTTGCCGGGCGCTAGCCAGGGTGTCAGCCGGGTCAGTTTCGTGTTGAACGCGAACGCCTCGGTTCGGCGCGCAACCCGCTTGAGCGCCAGAATGAAGGACAGGAAGAAACGGCTGTGGGCGTCCATCGAGCCGCTCGTGTCACAGAGCAGAACGAGCTTGGGCTCCTCGATGGCGCGCGCGCGCCGCGCGAGCCGGGCAAAATCTCCGTGCGTGGCGACCGCCTGGCGGAAGCTGCGCCGCAGATCGACGTACCCGCGCGCGCGCGCGGGCATCAGCCGGCGGCCTGGCCGCGTGGCCAGCTCGAGCTTCATACGTTCCATGAGTCGTTCCAGCTCGGCCAGCTCATGCGGCGTGCACTGATCGAACGGCTTGCGCCGGAGCAGGACATCCGGACTGTAGCCGGGGTGCTCACCGTCCGGAACCTCGCCCTCTGTTGTAAGCGCGCCCAGGGGTGCGAACTCATCGAATCCAGAACGGAGACGCGGAGCCGGCGGCATGGAGTTCGTTGCACGTTCTGGCACTGGCATTGGACTCACGGGCGTCTGGCCTTGCAACCAGAGCCGGCGAAATTCCTCGTCGAAGACCGGCCAATCGCGCCGCCTGATCCTGAGCGCGGTGCGCAGGGCATAGCGGACATCATCGCGATCGAGCAGGTCGACGAGCGTTAGCGCGGTTGCCGCATCGACTTCGTCACTCAGGCCGACCCGCACGCGGCGCGCGCGCAGCGCGCCCACGAATGTGACGAGGTGCGCGAGCAAATTGCGGTTGGTCATGAGATTGTGAACGGACTAACGGCGTTCACCGCCGCAACCAACTCTGAGGGATGCAGCATCTCGAGATCGTGATGATCCTTGATCAGACAGCCGAGCGTGGTTTGGACCACATCGACATCCAGGTGATCGCGATGGAGCTGGACCAGAGCACGCGCCCAGTCGAGCGTTTCGGCAACTCCGGGGACTTTGGCGAGGCGGCGCGTGCGCAGGCCCTGGGCGAAGCGCGCAATCTGGTCGGCCAGTCGCTCGCTCACGGCTGGCACGCGTGTGCGGATGATGGAGACTTCCTTCTCGAAGCCGGGGTGCTCGATGTACAGGTAGAGACAACGGCGGCGGAGCGCGTCGCCGATTTCGCGGCTGTTGTTGGATGTGAGCACGACGTACGGCTCGTGGACGGCGCGGATGGTCCCCAGCTCGGGAATCGTGACCTGATAATCTGAAAGCACTTCGAGCAGGAAGGCTTCGAAGGCGTCATCGGCCCGATCGATTTCGTCGATCAGCAGCACGGGCGGCCCTGCGCGCCGTGTGATGGCGCGCAGCAGCGGCCGTTCGAGCAGGAAGTCGCGGCCGAAGATCTGCGCTTCCAGCGCAGCGGGATCGCGTCCATCGTGCTCCGCGATTTTGAGGTGCAGGATCTGGCGCTGGTAATTCCATTCGTAGAGCGCCGTGTTGACATCGAGTCCCTGGTAGCACTGCAATCGGATGAGCTCAGTGTCCAGCATGCGCGCCAGCACTTTACCCAGCTCGGTCTTGCCCACGCCCGCATCGCCTTCAATGAGCAGCGGCTTGCGCATCGATTGGGCAAGGTAGACGGCGGTCGCGATGGCGGGCTCGGCAATGTAGCCGTGGCGCTCCATCGCCTCCTGCACGGCGCGAATCGGCTCACTCATCCGGCGGATCCGGATGCCGCGGCAGCGCCGTAACGCTCGGGCTCGCGCAAAAACCGCTCGCGGCATCCCGCGGCGCAGAAGTACCAGCTGCGTCCGCCCAGCTCGGCGCGGTGGCGCGCGGTGGCCACGATCACGGTCATGCCGCACACGGGATCGATGGCCTGCGCGGGCGACGGCTCGGGCGAGGCCATGACGGGCAGGGGTTTGGACGGGGCCGAATTTTTCGAGCGGATGATTTCGGCCAGAATGCTCAGCGCGATTTCTTCGGGACGCTCGGCATTGATGTTCAGGCCCGCCGGGTTACGAATAGCGCTGAGCACTTCTTTGTTTATGCCATCCTCTTCGAGCAGCGGGCGGATCTGTGCGTAGCGGGTACGACTGGCCACGACTCCCAGGTAGTCTGGCTCGAGTGCGAGTGCGGCGCGCACGGCGTCTTCATCCCACTGGCCCATGGTTGCGACTACCGCGCACAGCCAGGACGCGTTTGCGTCAACGAGCGACTGCAGCTCGGTAGCTGCGAATACCCGGTCAGCTTCGGGAAAGGTCGCGGCGTCGGCCAGGGGATCGATGGCGTCCACGGTGTAGCCGAGCGACTTGCCGAGCCTCACGAGTGCGCGCGCAATGGGCGAGACGCCGAAAACGAGCAGCCGCGGCGCGGGCAATACCGGTTCAATGAAGATGTCCAAGCTCCCTCCGCTGAGGCACGTCATGGCGACGGGCGTAACACCGGGGCGGCGGTCCAACTCAGGCGCTGGAGACAGGGCGATGAGACGAGACTTGTGATCGGCGAGTGCGGCCAGTGCTTCGCGTACCACGGTGGGCTGGGCGCAACTTCCGCCCACCCAGCCGTGAAAGGCGCCGTCGTGGGTGACCAGGCCCGTATCTCCCACGTGTGCGGAGCTGGGCGCTTCGCGACGCACAACAGTGGCCAGGGCAAAAGGCTGGCCGCGTTTGACCAGCTGTGACGCGAGCAGGAGCAGATCGGCGCCCACGTGCTCAGCCCGTAGTCAGCGCGGAGCGGACGCGCGCGTAATCGTCGGGCACGTCGAGATCGGTGAGCGCGGCCGCGGGCCAGGCCAACACTTCTGCTTCCTGTCGATGACGCCGCACCACGACTTTGCCGCAGCCTTCGCCTTCCATGGTCTGCAACTCAGGAAACAGCGCGCGATCGTACAACATGGGCGGCGCGTTAACGCCGTCATAATCGGAGATCACGAGGGGTGCCGTGCTGGCGCGATAGCGTGCAATCAGCGTTGCGATCATCGGAGCGGTCACAAAGGGCATGTCGGCCAGTATCACGACGGCCGCAGTAGCCGAGTCGGGGACCGCTGCGATGCCGGTCTTGAGCGAACCATTGATGCCGCGCTGGTAGTCCGGATTCTCGACGATGTTGCAGGACAAACCAGCAAGCTCACGTCGTACGCGCTCCGCCTCATGACCGAGGACCGCGATGACTGGCTGCAACCCGCTCTCGGCCGCAACGCGAATGGCCCGGCGCACTACCGACTCGCCCTCGAGATCGAAGAGCAGTTTGTTCTTACCCATGCGCGTGGAAGTGCCAGCCGCCAGTACAACACCGGCAACCGCGCCTGTCCGCTCAACTGGCATGAATGAGACCCTCCCTCTCGCGCAGGTGGCGCGGGTTGCGGCCCGATAACACGGCGAGCAGCTCGGCCACGATGCTCAGCGCGATCTGTTCCGGACCGTCGGCGCCCAGATCGAGTCCCACGGGTCCGAACACGCGGTCGTTACCTTCGGCGCCCAGTTGGCGCAGCAGATCATCGATGCGATCGCGTGGACCCAGCACGCCAATGTAGGGCACGTCGGCCGCGAGCAACCGCCTCACCCATTCGCGGTCGTACGCAAGCGAGTGCGTTTTGACAACCGCATAGGTCTGAGGACCAATCGGTAGATCGGAGACGCTCGACTCCGGACGCGCGGCCACCAGGCGGACTCCGGCGGGATAATGATCGGTATCCAGGTACGCAGGGCGATGGTCTACAATGGTGACGCGGAACCCGGCGTTCGCCCCATAGGCAGCCAGCGGGCGCGCATCCTCGCCTGCCCCCAAAATGAGAAGTATTGGAGGGGGCAGTTGCACGTCAGTAAAAACCTGGAGCGCTTCCAGTTCGTGCAGTTTGGAAAGGCCATCAGAGAGCAGTCCACGCGCGCGCGTCACCAGCGCGCGGTCGAGTGTTGCGTCACCCGTCGAGCCGGCAGGATTCCCGTTGCTCTCGACCACCAGCGCACACCCGAGCCCGCGCTCACCTTCCACGACGGTACTGACCGTGAAGGCGGCGTCTCCCTCCAGCAGAGCGCGAACTTGCCGTGCTGTTTCCAGAGCATCGGGTGACGTGGCACGCTGCACGAAGATGTCGACCGCGCCATTGCAACCGAGCCCAAGACCGAACGGCGAGGTGTCGTCTCCACCAGTTTCGTAGTGCAACATGCGCGGAGCGCCGTCCCGAATCACCATCAGCGCGACTTCACGCACATCGGCCTCGAGGCAACCGCCACTGACGCTGCCTGCCATGGCACCGTCGTCTGCAATCAGCATCTTGGCGCCCGGTCGCCGGTAGGCCGAGCCGCGGATGCGCACCACGGTGGCCAGGGCGGCGTTACGCCCGGCTGCCACCAGTTGCTCGAGGGTCTGGAGTAGCCGGGACGTTTCCTGCCAGTGCTTCATCGAGGGCAACGAGATTGAAGGTGAAATCCAAGGTTACCGGTCGGGTCTATCGTCACACAAGAAGGCTTGCCTCTTCTGTGTGTCGTATCAATCAGCAGAGTCACCTTGAGAGAATCTAACACGGGGAACCTAGCATCGACGACCTTGGGCGATACACCGACGCTCTTCCCGTCTTTACCCGCGGGACGCGTTGGAGGGGGGGCCGGGCGCCCCCCGGGCATACTGCGAACTGCGGAACTGCGGAACTGCGACTGCGGGACTTAAACTGCGGAACTTCAACAGCGGAACTTGGACTGCGGGACTTAAACTGCGTAACTGCGGAACTTGAACAGCGGAATCACCTTTCAGTTCCGCAGTCGCCGTTCCGCAGTCGCCGTTCCGACGGTACAGTGGGTCTTTCCTTATCGCGGAACACGGTCGTCTTGATCGTGAGCAACGGGAAACCAAGATTCAGGGCATCCCCACTTTCTCCGAAGGAGTAAGCATGCCCAGGCCAGGCCCGCTTTTCTGGCTCGCCGCCCTTGTGCTTTGCGCGCCCGCGCAAGCACAGACCGCAAAGCGCCCGCTCAAGGTCGACGATTTTGCCCGCGTCAAGAACGTAGGCGATCCGCAACTCTCGCCCGATGGCCAGTGGGTGGCCTACACAGTGGGCACGACCGACCTGGGCAAAGATACCAACGACACCGATGTGTGGATGGTGAGTTGGGATGGCACGACGAATCTGCGCCTGACCTCCACGCCCGATGCGGAGAGCTCACCGCGCTGGAGTCCGGATGGCAAATACCTGTCCTTCACGTCATCACGACAGGAGGGACGCGGCGCGCAGGTGTGGCTGCTCGATCGCAGAGGGGGCGAGGCGCAGCGGCTGACCGAAGTGCGCGGCGGTGTATCCTCGTATTCGTGGTCGCCGGACTCGAAGCGGCTGGTCTTTCTGGTGACCGATGCGGAGGGTGACACGGCCGCCAATCGGCGGCCCAAGCCCATTGTCATCGATCGTTACCGCTTCAAGTCCGATGGCGAAGGCTACATGGATCGCCGGCGCTCACACATCTACACGTTCGATATGGCCATCAAGAAGACCGACACACTCACCACGGGCGACTTCGATGATGCGGGCCCGGTATGGTCGCCCGATGGCAAGTACATCGCCTTTTCGAGCAAGCGAGAGGGTGAAGATCCCGATCGCTCGAACAACACCGACATCTACGTGATCGAGGCGAAGGCGGGCGCCAGCGCGCGACGTGTGACATCGTGGACGGGTGCGGATTCGGGGCCTATCGAATGGAGCCCGGATGGCCAGTCGTTGTTGTATCTGCAGGGTTCGGAAGCGCGTCTGGCCGCGTACAGCCAGCCCAACCTGGCCTTGATTCCGCTGAGTGGTGGCACGCCGCGCATCCTGTTCAAAACACTGGATCGGGATGTATCGGGCGGTCAGTTCTCGAGTGATGGCGCGTGGATCTATTTCCTGATCACTGATGACCTCAAGCGATACGTAGCACGCGCGCGCGTGGCGGATGAGCAGATCGAAAAGTTGGGCGTAGCCAACCGCGTGGTGGGTTCGCTCAGCATGGCGCCCGCTGGACGCATGGCGGTCACGGTAACGAGCGCACAGGCGCCCGCCGAGATCTACACGTTCGAAAACAATGATGTGCGCAAGCTCACCAGCCACAATGATGAGTGGCTCAAGGAAGTGCAGCTGGTCGATGCGGAGGGCATCGCCTACAAAACGAAGGATGGCGTGGAAGTGCATGCCATGTTGCACAAGCCGCTGGGTTACGAGAGTGGCAAACGTTATCCCACGCTATTCCGCATCCATGGTGGACCGAACAGCCAGAACGGTTTCGAGTTCGACTTCGAGCGGCAGCTGTTCAGCGCCAACGGATACGCAGTGGTCTCCCCGAATTATAGGGGCAGCAACGGGCGCGGCCGGGCGTGGAAGGAAGCCATTTTCGCAGACTGGGGCACCAAGGAAGTCATTGACGTGCTGGCCGGTGCGGATCACGTGGTGAAAAGCGGCATTGCCGATGCGCAGCGTCTGGGTATTGGCGGCTGGAGCTACGGCTGCATCACCACCGACTACGCGATTGCCACGGACACGCGCTTCAAGGCCGCGGTGTGCGGCGCGGGCAGCGCGCTGCAGCTCTCCATGTACGGCTCGGACCAATACATCGTGCAGTACGAGCAGGAGATCGGTCTGCCCTGGAAGAATCCGGATGCCTGGCTCAAGATCAGTTGGCCGTTCTTCAAGGCAGATCGCATCAAGACGCCCACATTGTACATGGGTGGTCAGAACGATTTCAATGTACCGATCGTTGGTGGCGAGCAGATGTACCAGGCGCTCAAGAGCCTGGGCGTGCCCACGCAGCTCGTGATCTATCCGAACGAACGGCACGGCATCCGCCGTCCCAGCTTCAACAAGGATCGTTACGAGCGTTATCTCGAGTGGTATGCGAAATACCTGAAGCCGGCCGGAGTTGCCACCACAGATGGGGGTAGACGCGACTAAGTTCTTTTCGCTTTCGATCCGTTACGTTAACGCTCTCGCTCACGTTTTCGTTCACGGCTTTTCCTGACAACGGCTGTGAACGAAAAGTAGAGCGTTAACGTGAACGTAACGGTCTGGATCTGCGATTTTTCGGTGACACGTGTTATGTACGCCGAGTAAAGGCTGGCGGCCCGGGCAGAAGCTGGCCAGCGGTTTCTTCGATCGCGAAGTCGTGCTCGGTCGATTGCGGAAGCGGAATAAGACCGAGCCTCTCATGTCCGAACGGCGCAAGAACCCGTTCGTCGGACGACTGATCCTGCTAGTTGACAGCGAATCAGCCGCGGCCGCGGAAATGTTCGCACGGCTGGTGCAGCTCGAGAAAGGCGGAGTCGTCGTGGGGGATCGCACCAACGCCAATCGCACCCGGGTCTTCGCTGAGGCTGTCCACGAATCAGGGCTGCGCGGACGGGCCGAGTCCCAGGTTCTTCCGCGTATCATTTCTGCGCCCGTGTTCGTACTCCGTGTACATTTCCCGGGCAAACTCTGCCAGCCTCCAACTTTCTTCCCGGTTCACACCACCCAGTAGCGGTGCGAGCGCCCACACCGTCCGCATCGCACTCGACAAATCTGGCCAGGCCGGACACAGAATCAGCGCACGGTCGTTGGTGTCCCTGCCGGAATAGGGATTGTCGCCGCAGCTGGTTCCTCGTTCGACCGGGCAGCGCACGATGAGCCGTTCGCTCAGAATACCGCGCGCCAGTTGCATCGCCCTTTCTGCACGGTCAATGTCTTGTGCGGGGGCGGCATTATGCTGCACGCTGGCGCCGGGCTCGAGTGCCTCAGGATCGGGATGTAGATACGTGATACGGAGCTGCTGCCAATACATCACGTAATGGGGCCTGCGATCGCGTAACTGATCATGCGTCCGGATGGCCCACGCCTGCGCCCACGCAAGTGCGTTTCTGATCTTTGGCTTCCACCCCTTGGGACAAGCGCTCAGGTCATCGCGTTTCAGCTTGAACGCAGCCGTCTTGCCGGTTGCCACTTCCCTGACGAACTCCCCGTATGCATCGGCATTGTCCATGGCTTCCGTGGGCGGCAGCCTTTGATAGAGGCGCTGCGATGCATAGGCAAGATCCGCTGTGCCGATCACCTTTTGGGCCGGCAGATCTACGTGGGTAAGCTCGTGGAGCAGCACGGCGGCGCGTTCGGCTACGTCTGCGCCGAAGAACTCGGCGCAATAGTGCACAGGCAGCTTGCTACCGACCACGTTGGCTTTGCCTTGACAATCTGACGGACATTCCGCCTGACGCAGGTAAGCCTGGTTGGCCAGCAGGTCAGCGCGGATGTCCTGGAGGCGGTAGCGAATGGCTTCCGCATGCAACAAGTCATGTGTGCCGAAGTGGCGCACCAGCAGCCCGGCGACCTGGTGTTTCCCCTCGGGGTCCGCGGCGAAATCATCCAGCTGCGCGAACACGATCTTGAGCCATTTGCGCAATTGATCGCCCGCTTGCTTGATGGACTTGCGTTGCTTTCTCGTGCACGAAGGCGTGGCAGGTGCAGGGGCCTGGGATGCGCTTTGGCGCTGCAGCACGGGCGCACGCGCCGACCGAGCCGCGTGAGCATTGGAATGGATGCGGACGCGACTGAAGTCGTGACCGAACCGGAGCTCCATGAAGGCACGGGTTCCTGGATCCAGCGGTCGCCCGGCAGAGCGGATCACGTCACTGACCAGCGGCTGCGTCCCGTGACCGATGGTAAATTCTTCTGCGCCTGGGGAATGCTGAATCGAATCGAAGTTGCTCCGCGGAAAGGCGCGGCTATTTTGCCTTCGTGCAGTGCTTTTGGGCTGCAGCGAATTGACGGCATGAGCGATACCCATGGCTAT
>JBOHRF010000153.1:0-11194 GCA_050732575.1 Longimicrobiales bacterium | reverse complement strand
GATCAGAGACCAGTCCGGAAACGTGCTGGTGACGGCTCAGACCGTCCAGGTCATGTACGACTATGCGGCCGGCAAATCGAAGATCATGCCGGAAGAGATACGGAGCAGGATAGCGGCGTTTGAACGGATAACGGATTAACCGTCAATCCCCCGCCGACCGTGCGGCCCTGGGCAGTTTCGCCTCGTCAACGGGTATGTCCACACTCTCGCGATCGCGGATGTCGGGCGCATCGATGAGGGCCAGGCGAATCACGTCATCCATGCGGTCGACAAAGTGGAAGATGATCTTCTCACGGATGTCGGCTGGCACATCGCGCAGGTCGCGCTGGTTGCCGCGCGGCAGGATCACATCGAAGACGCCGGCCCGGTAAGCGGCCAGTGTTTTCTCCTTCACGCCCCCGATCTCCAGCACCTTGCCGCGCAGGGTGACCTCACCCGTCATGGCGATGTCGTGACGCACAGGTCGATTGGACAGCGTGCTGGCGATGGCCAGAGTCACGGCAATGCCGGCGGAGGGTCCGTCCTTGGGGATGGCGCCCACCGGGAAGTGCACATGCACATCGGAATCGCGGAACGCGGCATCCTCGATGCCCAGGGCTTCACCGCGATTGCGCACGTAGGAGTACGCGGCGTTGACGGATTCGCGCATGACATCACCCAGCATACCGGTAATGATGAGGCGGCCGGTACCCGGCATGCGCAGTGCCTCGATGAACATCAGTTCACCGCCACCTGCGGTCCAGGCCAGGCCGGTGACCACGCCGACTTCGGGCGCGCTTTCCGCCGGCGTGGCTACATAACGGGGCAGCCCCAGGATGTCTTCAATGCGATCGCGCGTGAAGGTCCAGCGATCGTTGTCACCCTGGGCCTTGGCGCGTGCGCGTGTGCGCAGCAGAGCGGCCATGGCGCGTCGCATGTTGCCGAGTCCCGCATCGCGCGCGTACCCCTGCGCCAGCAGGAAGAGCGACTCGTCTGTGACCTCCACGTCGTCGGCGGAAACACCGTGCTCCTCAATGAGTCGGGGCAGCATGCGGTAGCGCGCGATCTGCACTTTCTCTTCTGCTGTGTAGCCCGCAATGCGGATTTCCAGCATCAGGTTGCGCAGGTCGCGCGGGATTTTGTAGAAGTCCTGGGCGGTGGCAATGAACATGACATCGCCCAGGTCGAAGGGCAGGTCCAGGTAGCGATCAACGAAGCCATCGCGGCCCTCCCATTCCAGCACTTCCTCCATGGCCTCTATGGGATCGCCTTCCACCTTGCCCAACCCGATTTCATCCATTTCCTGCAGCACGAACACGGGATCGCGCACGGATACCGCGCGCAGTGCGGCGGCGATTTTGCCAGGCTGCGCGCCTGCACGTGTACGGCGCGTTCCCACGATCTGTGTTTCGCCGCGTCCACCCAGTTCGAGACGGGCCAGCGGCCGGCCCAGCCCGCGCGCGAGTGCCGCGACCAGTGCAGACTTGCCGACCTCGGGTGGCCCAACAATGCAGGGGATCGGTCCGCGCAGGTCGCCGCGCAACTTGGCCACGGCCAGGTAGTCGAGCAGCCGCTCTTTTTGCTCGACCAGACCCACCAGCTCGGCATCGAGCTCTTCCCGTACGCGTTGCAAGTCGATCTCGGAGGCACTGGGCTGCGCGCGCTCGCGCCAGGGCATGTGCAACAGCCAGTCGATGTAGCTGCGGATGTCACCCGCGTCCGGGCTGCCCATGCCAACCGAGCGCAGGCGCTCGATCTCCGTGCGCGCCTGCGCCGCCACGCGCGCGGGCAGTGTCGAGCCCTCCACGCGTCGGAGCAACTCGATGACTTCGCGCTCTACGGGATCGACCTCGCCCAGCTCGGCCTGCAGAACCTTGATCTGCTGGCGTAACGAGCCGGCCCGCTCGGCCGGCGAGTCGGGCAGCGCAGGTGACTCGGCGCGCGCAGCGCTTTCTGCCTCGATTTTGCGCACGCGCCGCAGCTGACCGTCCAGCTCGCTCAGTGCGTACTGAAGACGATCCTGGATGTCCAGCCGCTGCAGGATCTCATCTTTGCTGTTCACACTGAAATTGGCCAGCGTGGCGACCAGGTCCACGAAACGGCCCGGATCGCCCAGATTCATGCGCAGGATGCGGGGGACTTCCTTGGAGATGCGCTCGACTTCGTTGGACAGCGCCTCGAGCGCATTCAGAATGCGCGCAATCAGATCGCGCGCAACGTCTTCCGGTGCAGCTTTCTCGCGCACGGTGCCCGGGCGCGCAATGAAGAATCCCTCCTGCGTGACGATGTCGGTAAGCTTGACCCGCTGTATGCCCTGGATGGTGGCCTGTACGGTTCCACCCGGCATGTTCAGCCGGTCGGACATGCGGCCCAGCACGGCGACTTTTTCCAGGCCCGGGGCCTCGACCGGATCGTCTGGACCTCCGGGCGCCACCACCGCACCTACCAGAAGACCGTCCTGGGGATAACGCGCGAGCATCTCCAGCGTGCCTGGCATGCCGATCTGCACGCCAATCACGCCCAGCGGATAAACGATCGTGCTCCGCAGTGGGACCAGCGGTATCTGCTCTGGTGTTTTGATCTTGCGCGGCGGCATTGACTCCCCGAAAAAACCAGATCGGTCGATCGCGTCGAGAGTCTATCCCTCGAGGCCCAGGATGCGCGCTGCATTATCGTGCAAGATGCGCTGCAGTGCGCCGGCCGACAGGCCAAGCTCGGCAATCGCGGCTGCGTTGAACTTGACCGATTTGGGCATGGCCGGCCAGTCGGTGCCGAATACGACCTTGTGCGACATCCGTTCCAGGTCGGGGAAATGCCGGAGCAAATGGCCCGGTACCAGGCCCGCGACATCGATATAGATGTTCGGTTTGTGCAAAGCCAGGAACGCACACGCGTCGTACCAGAAGCCGCGCCCGCCGTGCGCCATGACCAGGACCAGGTCCGGGAAATCTACGGCCACGTCATCCAGGTGAATCGGATCGCAGTACTTCAGACGCGTACCCGGGATGACCGAGCTGCCAATGTGCATCAACACGGGGATCTTTGCGCGCTGACAAAGCTCGTAGAGCGGGTACAAGCGCGCGTCGTTGGGATAGTAGAACTGGTAGGATGGGTAGAGCTTAAGCCCGCGTACGCCCGCATCGATGTAGCGGCTCAGCTGCGCGGCCGGTTCGCTGTCCGTATTGACGTCGACACTGGCAAAAGGCAGGAAGAAATCGGGCACGCGCGCGCACAATGCGAGCACGGATTCCGTGCGCACATTGCCCGAGCTGTGGGGGCAGTGCTCGGCCAGTACCACGGCGTGCTGCACGCCATCCGCGCGCAACAGGTCGGCCACGTAATGCGGATCCGCCAACCGATCACCGTGTTGCGCTACCGCACTCGAGATGCGCTGGATGAACGCCCACGTACCTGGCGCCAGGTCATGCGGCAGATAGGGATGCGTGTGGAAGTCGACTAGCTGCACAGCTAGGCCGCTCGCTGAGCGGCCGCGCGCTGCTTCCGGTTGCGGACCAGGGTCTTGTCCAGCTTGCGCATGAACCGTCCAATGCGGCGTGCGTTCACGCCCCAATCGGCAAAACCCCGGCGCGATGCGGAGCTCGAGTCGACGCGCGTTTGCGCATTCTCATCGAGCGTGATGCGGATCTCGACATCGGCAATCAGACGGAACAGGAAAGTCTTCGCTTCCACGCGGATCACGCCTTCTTCATCATCAACGGTGACCACGTGCCAGCTGCGCCGCCGCTTCACCAGCGCCAGCGCCGTTTCCCACACCTCGTCAAACGGAATGGCGTAGGTGCGCCCGCGCAGCCGCGGATCCACATCCTCGGCCGCGGTCTCCGCTTTCTTCGCGCTGATCGCGCGCACCAGTTGCCGGCCCAGGGGACTCAACTGGGGTCCAACCGGAACGTGATGGTCACGCTGGCGGTGATGGTCAGGGTGCCCGGCTCGATGGGCGTGGGTGGCGCCTGCGCCACGTCCATACGTACGCCCGCCATCTCGAAGCCGCGCGGCTCAACCTCGCCGTGCGTATTGATGTTGAGCGGCGGACCCAGTCGCTGACCGGCCGCCGATGCCATGGCCTCGGCTTCACCACGTGCACGAAGCACGGCCAGACGCAGCGCTTCCAAACGCGCGGATTGCGGATCGCGCAACTCGAATCGAAGACCGGCCACGCGATTGGCGCCCGCCTGTATGGCCGCATCGATAACGCCGCCCACACGTGCCACGCTGTCGATCGTGACCTGGACCATGTTGGCTGCACGGTAGCCAATGATGCGCGGCGGACCCTGCCGTTCCGGTACAGGTGGCTGCGGGCTGCGCGCATATTCGGGCGTCAACTGATACGAGACCGTTCGCACCTGGGCGGCGCTGATGCCGCGGCGCCGAATCTCCGCGATCAGTGCGTCCATGCGCGTGGCATTGGCCTGCGTGGCCTGCTGCGCGGTTGCACCCGTACTCTCCACCGCAAGCAGCAGAAGAGCACGCTCCGGATCACGCTCCACCGTGCCCGTTGCGCTGACGACCACCGTACGTTCCGGTGGTGTCACGTTCTGCGCTACTACGGCGCCCGGCACCAGCAGCGCGAGCGCCAGCAGATTCCGCTTCATGCCTCCTCCAACTGCCAGAACCATTCCTTTCGGCCTACCGTCCCGCGGAAACTACGTCCGGTACGCCATGCTGGCGAGTCACCACCGTTTCTTCCCCGGCCCGAGTCCTGCTATCTTGCGCGCGCCGTGCCCCCGGCATTTCATGACCAACCATGGGTGGAGGTGTGAGGCGTGAAGGTCATCATTCCCCTGGCCGGCAAAGGTACGCGGCTGCGGCCGCATACGTATACCACTCCCAAACCTCTGCTCAAAGTCGGCGGCAAGCCGGTCATGAGCTACATCCTGGATGACCTGCGCAAGTTGGGCGTCAGTGAAGCCGTCTTCATTACGGGCTACCTCAAGGAAACCATCGAAGCGTACGTCCGCCGCGAGTATCCCGATTTCACTTCGCATTTCGTGGAGCAGCCCGTTCAGGATGGTACGGCCGGCGCGGTAAAGCTGGCCGAGCCGTTCATTGACCAGGACTGCCTGATCATCTTTGTCGATACATTGTTCGATGCTGACCTGCAAATGGTGAAAAGGTTACCGGCCGATGTGGCCGGCGTTATCTGGGCCAAAGAAGTGGAGGACTACCAGCGCTTCGGCGTGATCGTGACCGATGACCAGGGCTTCATGAAACGTATTGTCGAAAAACCGCGCGATCCGATCTCCAAGCTGGCCAATATCGGATTGTACTACATCAAGGACTGGAAGCTGCTCTTCGAAGGCATCAAGAGCGTGACCGGTGGGCCCAAGGCAAAAGGTGGCGAGTTCTATTTGACCGATGCGTTCCAGTACATGATCGACCAGGGCGCACGCATCAAAGTCGTGGAAGTCCAGGGTTGGTACGACTGCGGCCAGGTCGAAACACTGCTCGGTACCAATCGGCATTTGCTGGAGACCACGCGCGAACGTCAACCGGATGGTGGCGTGGGCGTGAAAGTCAAGCCGCCCGTGCGCGTGGCCGAAGGCGTTGACCTCGACAATGTCGAGCTCGGCCCGAATGTCTCGATCGAGACTGGCTGCAAGATTGCCAATACGACGTTGCGCGATACGATCGTGGGTGAGAACACAACGCTCGAAGACTGCGACCTGCACAATTCCATCGTGGGCAACAACGTCGAGCTGCATGGCGTGACGGGTAGCGTCAGTGTGGGCGATCACGCTGTTGTTAGCGGTGGATGAGCCGTTCCATTCGTTATGCGCCAGCCGCTCCAACCGCAATCAGCAAAGCCCGCTCCAGGCCGGCCGCGCCACCATCGTTGACATACCATTCGCTTTCCGTGTGCGTGCCGCCGGACTCGCCGCCGGCGCCGATGGCTATGGCCGGTATGCCGAGCGCGATGGGCACATTGGCATCGGTTGAAGATGCCACCAGCTCAGGTGTTTCATCGATCATGCGTGTAGCCGCGCGCGCCATGCGCACGATAGCACTGTTGACCGGCGTCTCTCCGGTTGGTCGATCGCCGATCACGCGAATCTCCAGGCGCAAAGCAGGCGAGCCGCGCCGGCGCTGCGCGTTCATCTGGTCCACGGACTCCTTGATGATACGGCGCAGTTCGTCTTCCGTTTCCAGTAAAACACTGCCTGCTTCGCTGCGCAGGTCGATTTCCATCCAGGCGTCGCAGGGAATGGCATTGACACTGGTGCCGCCGCCCGCGCGACCTACCGTGAGCGCTACGCGCGGATGACGCGAAAGCTCCAGCTCGGCCAGGCGTCCAATCGCCAGTCCCAGGGCGTGCAGTGGATTGGCCAGCCCGAAGTCGGCCCAGGAATGGCCACCGGGCCCGCTGATGCGGACGGCAAAACGGCGGGAGCCGATGGCGCGATGTACGATGCGCCGCAGACCCGTACCGTCGATGGTGATGAACGCGGCCGCGCCGCGGTAGTGCGAGCCTGGCCGCATCAGGTGCTTGACGCCGCGCAGGTCACCCACGCCCTCTTCACCGACTGTGGCCACCAGCACGATGGGATGCGCGGTGGCCACGTTCGCTTCCATGAGCGCGCGCGCAATGGTGAGCAGTGCAGCCAGTCCCCGCGCATTGTCGGCAATGCCGGGAGCGGCAATCCGTCCACCCTCGCGCCGCACAACAATCTCGGTTTCTGGTGGGAAAATCGTGTCCAGGTGAGCGGACAGGATGACCGGTGTGGACTCCGCTGCCTGGATGGTTGCGGGTAAACGGGCCACTACGTTGCCCACTTCATCGGTCGCTACATCGGCCAGTCCCAGGGTGCGCAGGCGATCGGCCAGCCACAGGCCGCGCTCCGACTCCTGGAACGGTGGGGCCGGGATGCGCACGATCTCCATCATATCGTTCACCGTTTGCGCATCCAATTTGCGGATCAACTTGCGCGCGTTCACGACCGATGGCAGGGCAAACACCTTCTCCAGGTCCACAGTCACCGCTGCCCCTCCTTATTCCTCACCTCGCCCCCCAGTCTTCCTCTCTTCCGCTCTTCCTCTCTTCCGGTTTTTCTTCCGGGTGTTATTTGACATCCTAGGCGGCGCTCGTCCAATTTGCCAATTCTGGAGCGAGCAAGGATATGGCGTGCAAGAGCGTGACCTGATCTACGACTGGAATACAGAGGGCGACTCTTTCGATTTCAGCCTGCGCCGTGTCGAGCTGGACGACGAGACACTGCGCGATGGTTTGCAGTCGCCATCCGTCACCGATCCGCCCATCGCGCAGAAGATCGAGATCCTGCATCTCATGGCCGGGCTCGGCATCCACACTGCCGATATCGGCCTGCCGGGCGCCGGTCCGCGCGCGGCCGCGGACGTACGGGCCCTGGCCCGCGAGATCGCACAGGCCCGGCTGCCCATAGGCGCGAACTGTGCCGCGCGCACCGTGATCGCCGACGTCGAGCCCATCGCGCGCATCGCGCAGGAATCCGGCATACCCATCGAAGCCTGCACCTTCATCGGTTCTTCGGCCATCCGCCAGTATACGGAAGATTGGACCCTGGAGAAGATGCTGCGCGTGACCGAGGAGGCAGTCACGTTTGCCGTGCGCGAGAATCTGCCGGTCATGTACGTGACCGAGGATACGACGCGCGCGCAGCCGGAAGTGTTGCGCAAGCTGTACACGAAGGCTATCGAATGTGGTGCGCGCCGCATCTGCCTGGCCGATACTGTGGGTCACGCCACACCGCAGGGCGTACGACAGCTGGTCCGTTTCATTCGGGAAGAAGTGGTTCGGCCGACCGGCGAATCCATCAAAGTGGACTGGCACGGGCATCGCGACCGCGGGTTTGGCCTGGCCAACACGATGGCCGCCATTGAAGCGGGTGCAGATCGTGTGCACGGCACGGCGCTCGGCATTGGCGAGCGCGTGGGTAATACCGAGATGGACGTGCTGCTGGTGAACCTGAAGCTCCTGGGTTTGCACGACGCTGACCTTAGCACACTGCCGCAATATTGTGAGACCGTGGCGCGCGCCACCGGTGTGGACATTCCGCCCAATTACCCGGTGTTTGGTGTAGATGCATTCCGCACAGGCACCGGTGTGCACGCGGCCGCCATCATCAAAGCCCGCCAGAAGGGCGATGAGTGGTTGGCCGACCGTGTGTACTCGGCAGTGCCGGCCGCGCTGTTCGGTCGCCGCCAGCGCATTGAAGTGAGTCACGTGAGCGGCATGTCCAACGTGAAATACTGGCTGGCCGAACACGGCTATGATGCCAATGATGACACTCTCTGCCAGCACGTGTTCTCACTGGCCAAACGAACGGATCACGCCTTGAGCGACCAGGAAATCCATATGAGCTGCACCAGCTTTGGCGCCGTGCAAAAGCGTGCATCATGAGCCCCACTACATCCGATAGCGCAGCCTCGCGCTGGGTGTTGTTGGCCGACCCCGAGACCTACGGCTGGCCGGAGCTGATGCGTGAGGGTCGTGCCGTATGGGATGGCATCAAGAACGCGCGCGCACAGCGGAACCTCAAGACGTTCCAGGTCGGTGATGTGGCACTGTTGTATCATACTGCGCCCGACAAAGCCATCATGGGCACGGTGCGCGTGATCCGTGCCGCATACCCGGATCCCAAGAACGCGGACCTGGTCGTAGTGGATGTAGAGCCGCTGGCCGCGTTTCAGCATCCCGTGCCGTTGAGCGAGCTGCGCGCCGATCCTGTCCTGGCCGAGATGAGCTTTGTGAAGATGCCGCGCGTGGCCGTACAACCGGTGACGGCTGCACAATGGGAACGCGTGCTGCAGAAAGGCGCCCGTTGAAGTTGAAATCGATGCGCATGCTGGCGCTGCTCCTGCTCTTGCCCGTGCTCACCATCATCGGTCTGGCCATGGCCCGCCAGCGCGCGGCTGAAATGCCCGCCGTCTTGTGGCCCGTCCCGGAATTCCGGCTCCTCGATCAGGACAGCACGCCGTTTTCCAGCCAGCAGCTGCACGGCCGCGTGTGGCTGGCCAGCTTCGTCTACACCAACTGCCCGGACGTCTGTCCACTGGTTACTCACCGCATGGCCGCGCTTCGTGATTCATTGCAACGCCAGGATCGGCCGGGCAATGTGGGACTGCTCTCGTTTTCGGTCGATCCGGTGCGTGACTCACCCGCCGTGCTGCGCGCCTACGCCGCGCAATTCCGAGCCGCCAAGCCCGACTGGGTTTTCCTGACCGGCGCTCTCGAAACCGTGATTCCACTGGTTACCCAGGGCTTCCGGCTCACCGCCATGCACCCAGCGCATCTGGGGCACCCGCACAAAAGTGCCGGCGCTGCAGATTACACGGTGACGCACACCGATCGGATCGTGCTGATCGATCGCGACGGCCAGGTGCGCGGCACCTACGAATCGTCCGACCCAGAAGCACTCGCCCGCCTGCGCAAGGATCTCGAGAGAGTCGATTAACAGCGCCTGCAAGTGGGTGTGATGCGCCGTGAGAGGGTAAGGCGAAAGGACTTTCGACCCGCTCTGGCGGTCAGCTGAGCACTAGCGCGCTCGCCACGGTGAAGTAGATCACCAGTCCCATCACGTCCACCAGTGTTGCCACCATGGGCGCGGATGCGCTAGCGGGGTCGAAGTTGAGGCGGCGTAACAAAAGCGGCAGCATGGAGCCAGCCAGCGTACCGAAAATCACCACGCCGATCAAACTGAAGAACACGGTCAGGCCCATGGAGACGGGCGCGAATTCCTGAGGGAATATCGCATTCCAGGCGACCACGCGCAGAAATCCGATGGTGCCCAGGATCGTACCGAGTGTGAGGCCTGCGGCCAATTCGCGGCGCATGACGCGCCACCAATCACGCAGCCGGATCTCACCCAGCGTAAGCGCACGGATGACCAGGGTGGACGCCTGCGATCCTGAATTGCCGCCGCTGCTGATGATGAGCGGCACGAACGTGATCAAAAACAGCGCACTGCTGACCGCACCTTCGTAGTGTTTCATTACCGATGCGGTCGCCATTTCGCCCACCAGCAGGAGCGAAAGCCAACCGGCCCTTTTTTTCATCAAATCGAAGAAGCTGGTACGCAGGTAGGGCTCCTCCAGCGCGGCCATACCGCCGTACTTCTGAACGTCTTCGGTGGCTTCTTCCTGGACCACGTCCACGATGTCGTCTACGGTCACGATACCGACCATGCGACCTTCGGCATCACACACGGGCACGGCCACGATGTCATGGTCGGCCATGACGCGGGCCACGGCCTCCTGGTCCATTTCCTCGGGCACGTTCACGAACTCGGTGCGCATCACGTCGCGCACCAGCCGATCGCCCCGCTCGGAGAACAGCTCGCGGAAGGAGGCCACGCCCAGCAGCCGCTGGTTGGCTTCCAGCACGTAGATGTAGTAGATGGTCTCGACGTCCACGTGGCTGAGTGCCTGCCGTCTCAGGTACGTGATGGCCTCATCCACGGTCATATCGGGCCGGAGCCGGGCAAAGCGCGAGCTCATGAGACCGCCCGCGTCATCCTCCTCATAAGCGAGCAGTGCGCTGACTTCCCGGCGCGTCGGCTCATCCAGCAGTCCTAGCAGGGCGACGCGCTCCTCCTCATCGGCCGCCTGCACCACGTCGGCTGCATCATCGGGCGCCAGCAGCCGCATCCAGCGCCGGCGTTCGGCCGTGGGCAGCGCCTGCAGCAGCTCGTACTCGTCGGGCGCGCTCAGATCGAAGAAGAACTCCTCCGCATCCTCGGAATCGAGCAAACGGAAGCCGGCCAGCCGCTCCTCGGGGGAGAGCAGCTCCCAGGCTTCCTTCAGCTCATCCTGGATGAGTTCGGGATTCTCCATCGATCCATTCTCCAACGGTTGGCGCGCGCGAGTCTAGCGCGCAGTTCCCGGCGCGGCAAGGTAACGTTCGGGGTGCTTCTGACGCCTTCGTTACGCAGCTGTGCCCGAAGCGAAACGCCCGCCCTCCATCTTGCGACAACTGCCGCCCCAAGCGGTTTTCCCGGTACCTCGAATGAACGAGACATGAACAACCTTCGCTTGCTTCGTTTCGTGGCCGTCGGGCTGCTCGGTCTTTGCACAACCGTGTCACACGCGCGCGCGCAAGGCGCGGGTCGATTGGTTGGCCGCGTCGTCGATGCCACGACCGGTGCGGGCATCTCTGCAGCCCAGGTCGAGCTGTTGGGCATGCAAAGCGGCGCCCTCACGGCTCGGGTTGATTCGGCCCGCGTCT
>JBOHRF010000152.1:0-11421 GCA_050732575.1 Longimicrobiales bacterium | reverse complement strand
TCTCGGCTAAGCGCGTTTAGCGCGCATACCCGTAGGCGCTTACCCGTGAGATTTTGCGCAGAGTGGCAAGAAAAAGTTCGGAGGATATAGGGGGAGGGCGAGAGGGCTGGAAGGGATTGCTGCAATACAGCCGGCCCGCTGGCCACCTGCAGAAATGTTGAACCTGCCACGGTCGGTTCATGCCACGCTACCGACGTCCGTTGGACAGCAGAGTTGCAGCAATCCCTACTACCCTCGCCCTCACCTTCGCCCTACATCCTGCGCTCTCGCCCGGTTTGTTTCCGTGTCACGACACACCTGTATGGTTCCGGCTGCGCCGGGCTGGGAGCCCTGGCGAGTGCGGGCGCGCGAGCCGAATTTACGCGTCACGCGTCACTCGAAAAACAGGCCCCTCTATGAGTGCCCGGCTGCGTTGCCTGATCACACAGTGCCTCTGCGCGTTTGCGCTGATGAGTGCGCAACCCACGTTTGCCCCTGCTCAGTCCATCGATCCTGTGCACTACCAGGCGCTGCGTTGGCGCATGATCGGCCCGCATCGGGCCGGTCGCACCAAGGCCGCGGCTGGTATCCCGGACCAGCCCAATGTGTTCTACATCGGCGTAGTCAACGGCGGCGTGTGGAAGACGACGGACTATGGCCGTACCTGGTTTCCCATATTTGATGACCAGCCGACCGGCTCGATTGGCGCGATAGCGGTAGCGCCGTCCAATCCGGACATCCTTTATGTGGGTAGCGGCGAGGGTCTGCAGCGGCCAGATCTGTCCACGGGTGATGGCATCTACAAATCGACGGATGCGGGCAGGACCTGGGAGCATCTGGGACTGAGGGACGGGCAGCAGATCCCGCAGATCATCGTGGATCCGCGCGATCCGAACCGTCTGTTCGTAGCGGTACTCGGGCATCCGTACGGACCCAATGAAGAGCGCGGCGTTTTCCGCTCCACCGATGGTGGACGCACGTTCCGGAAAGTGCTGTATCGCGATGAAAACACGGGGCGGTGGACATCGTGTTCGATCCGCGGGACGCCAACACGATTTATGCGGCGCTCTGGGAGTCGCGTCAGGGTCCGTGGGAGAATGGCGTATTCACTGGACCCGGCAGCGGCATCCAGAAATCGACGGACGGGGGCAACACGTGGCGAGCGCTGACCAACGGCTTGCCTCCATTTGCCGATGGGCTGGGCCGCATTGGTATCACCGTGGCGCCCAGTGATCCGCGCCGGTTATATGCCACCATCGAAGTGCGTGGACAGGGTCAGCTGTATCGTTCCGATGATGCGGGAGAGCGCTGGTATCGGGTGAACACGGATCAGCGCGTGGCCTCGCGGCCCTCGGATTTTGCGGAGGTCAAGGTTGATCCAACCAATCCCGACATCGTCTATACGGGTAGCATTGTGGCCTGGAGGTCAGCCGATGGTGGACGCACGTTCCAGGCGTTCCGCGGCGCGCCGGGCGGTGATGACTATCACCGCGTGTGGATCAATCCCAGAAATCCGAGGATCATCCTGCTGGCCACGGATCAAGGCGCCATCATTACGGTGAATGGCGGCGAAACCTTCAGCTCGTGGTACAACCAGCCGACCGCGCAGTTCTATCACGTCAGCACGGACAATGCGTTCCCCTATCGCGTGTGTGGCGGCCAGCAGGAGAGTGGCTCCGTGTGCATCCAGAGCCGGGGCGACGATGGCCAGATTACATTCCGGGAATGGCATCCGGTCGGCGTAGAAGAGTACGGTTACGTAGCCGCGGATCCGCTGAATCCGGACATCGTGTACGGTGGCAAGGTAACACGCTACGACCGGCGCACCGGCCAAGTACAGAACGTAGCCCCTAAGCCCATCCGTCCCAGTGATTACCGCACGCTGCGCACGGCACCGGTTGTCTTTTCCACCGTGGATCCGCAGCTCCTGTTTTTTGCCTCCAATACGTTGTGGAAGACGACCACGGGCGGCCAGAGCTGGCAGCAGATCAGTCCGGATCTGACGCGCCGCGACTCAATTGTGCCGGCCAGCGTAGGCACTTACAGCAATTCACCGACGGCGCGCGCGCGCCATCCAGGCGTGATCTACACGATTGCACCCTCGTACTTGAAATCGAACATCATCTGGGTGGGTAGCGACGACGGTTTGATGCACGTGACCTTCAATGGCGGGCGCAGCTGGAAGGATGTCACACCCGCGGAATTGAAGGCCAGGCCGTGGAGCAAAATCTCGGTGATGGATGCCTCGCACTTTGATACGCTGACCGCTTACGCTGCCGTGAATACGCTGCGCATCGATGATCTCCGCCCGCACATCTTCCGCACCCGGGACGGAGGCAAGACCTGGCAACACATCGCCAAAGGAATTCCCGATGGCGGTACCATCAACGCAGTGCGTGAGGACCCGAAACGGAAAGGGCTGCTCTTTGCCGGTAGTGAACAGGCCGTATACGTATCGTTCGATGACGGCGAGAACTGGTCATCACTGCGGCTCAACATGCCGGCCACGTCGATTCGAGACCTGGTCATCAAGGATGATGACATCGTAGTGGGCACACATGGCCGCTCGTTCTGGATTCTCGATGACATCACACCGCTGCGCCAACTCACGAGCGCGGTCAGAGACGCCGACGTGCACCTGTACCGCCCGCAGAGTGCCATCCGCTTCCGCTGGAACAAGAACACGGATACGCCACTGCCGCAGGAGGAACCGGCCGGTCAGAATCCGCCCGATGGCGCCATCATCAACTACTGGCTTAAGGCACCGGCCAGAACGGTGACTCTCGACCTGCTGGATGCGGGCGGCCGTCTGGTGCGCAGCTACTCGAGCGAAGATCCACCGGAGCCCATGCTCGAGGGAGTAAACGTGCCGCCCTACTGGGTGCGCCCTCCGCAGGTGCTGGTCAAACTGGCGGGCATGCATCGTTTTGTCTGGGATCTGCACTACGCGCCACCCGCGGGCGCCAATTTCTCGTATCCCATTGCAGCGATTTACCGGAACACGCCCAGAGTACCGCACGGGCCCTGGGCTGCGCCGGGCACGTACACCGTGCGCTTGAACGTGGATGGCCGACAGTTTCGCCAGCCGCTGACTGTACGCATGGATCCGCGCGTCACTACATCCGTACTCGGCCTGCAAGAGCAGCAACGCGTGTCCATGCAACTCTACGACGGCATCCGTAAAGCCTTCGCGGCCCAGCAGCAGGTGCGCGACTGGCGCGCCCAGCTGCGGCGAGTGCGCGAGCGCGCTCCGGCCGACCTCGCCTCCGCGCTGGATAGTATGGATACCCGGTTGGCCGGACTGGACACGGGGACGGGTGATAACCTGGGTCGACTGCACGCGGATCTGTCATCCCTGTTGAACCTGATGCAGGGCGCCGATGTTGCGCCCAGCACGCAAGCCCGGACAGCCGCGACGGAACGAGTGGCCGCCTTGGAAAGACTCCTGGCGCGCGTGTCAAATCTGAGATCCGCAGAACTGGTTGCCTTGAACGCGCAATTGCGCGCAGCCGGACTACCCGTCTTGACGTTGCAGCCGGTGGGCGACCCGTGACGGCGTGACGCGTCACTCTCTCGAGCGGCGCGCTTCTGCCATGACCGTCTCGATCTCGAGGGCGCGCTTGGGCACATGCGCGGAAAGATTCTCATGACCGGTGGGGGTGACCAGGATTTCGTCTTCGATCATGATGGCGATCTGCAGCTCGGGAATGTACAACTTGGGCTCGATGGTCACGATCATGCCCGCCTCGAGCGGGCGCGACCAGTCGCGGCCGTCCGTGGCTTCCAGACCCACCATGTGGCCAATATCACGCACGCCGAAGCCAGACGCGCTGTAGCGCGTGATGCCGGCATTGCGCGTGAGATAGTGGGTGGGTGACGGCATGATGCCCCACACGCGATCGGGGCCCAGTCGAGTAATGTCTTCATTGCGCTCCAGGCCGTGTTTGCGAAACACTTCGGCCGCGCGCTTGATTACATCGACCATCATGACGCCCGGACGGATGGCGGCGATGGCCGCTTCCTGCGCCTCCAGCACGATGTCGTAATACTTGCGCTGCTCGGCCGAAAACTTGCCCGACACGGGAATCGTGCGACAGATGTCCGAACCATACGTTTGCCATTCAGCCGCGCCATAATCGATGAATAGCAGCTCACCCGCCCGCATCAGGTGATCGATGGCGTTGTACCGCTCGCGTTGCAGCGTGAACAGCGTCATGGCGTTGGAACCGGACATGACGATGGGCGTGAATGCGCTGCGCGGTGAGGCCATTGCGCTGGGCACCGACGCGGGATCGCCGCTGCACTTTCAGGCGAACGCCATCTGGTGGGAGCTGGAGGCATGGCGCGCGCTCGGCGCAACGCATCGCGAAGCATTACAAGCGGCCACTGAACACGGCGCGCGCGTGCTCAACGTTCAGGACATTGGCAGCCTGGCCGTGGGCAACCGAGCGGACTTCGTGCTCTATCGCGGCAACGTGGAGGACGGCGCTTTCGAGCTGGGCCGCGTTCTGGCCGTGGGCAAGGATGGCGTAGTGTTCGTGCAGAACGGGCGGTGGAGAGGTCCGCCTGTGCGCCCGCTTGGCTAGCGCGGCACTACCCTTCTCATATCTACACGGAAGACCAGAGTAGCGTGGGGCGGGATGACACCGCCGGCACCTCGCGCGCCGTAGCCAAGCTGGGACGGGATGACGAGCAGCCGGCGTCCGCCCGCACGCATACCGAGCAGCCCTTCCTCCCAGCCCTGAATCACGTCACGATTGCCGAGCGTGACCGGGATGGGACCCGAGCCTGCGCTGGTATCGAACTGCGTGCCATCGTGCAGCCAACCCGTATAGTCCACCGTGACGCTTGCACCCGCGTTGGCCAGCGCGCCCGTCCCCACTACCTGGTCCTGGTGGTAGAGGCCTGTCGAACTGCGCGTCATGGAGGCGAGGTTGACGCCTAGTGAGGCGGCAAAGACCAGGTCCTCGGGGTCGACCGGACCTGAGTCGTCGCCGCAAGCGGATACCCCGAACAACAGCGCGCCCAACAAGAGCCTGAAGCCTGGTGTGCGAATGGCGTCGGTCATCATGAAAACACCGGTTGACGTTGACTGATGCAGCAATACTAATCTGTCGCAACTCGAGCGTTCTGCCTATCCCTGGTGCTACGGTGGACCGGCGCATGGCCGTGCTTGAGGCAGCCCCTGGTAGGTGTAACTATACTTCTCCCTTTCGGTCTCTGTTTCTCTGCGTTCTCGGCGAGTGCATGCTGTTATGGTTGACCCGCAAAAGAAGAGCTCGAAGCGCGGAAGCACGTCCCGCCAGGTTGCCGCGCGCACCACCATTGCCGTACAGGGCGCCCGCGTACACAACCTGAAGAACATTGCGGTCGAGATCCCGCGCGACAGCCTCATCGTGGTCACCGGGCTCTCCGGCTCGGGCAAATCCAGCCTGGCCTTCGACACAATTTACGCCGAAGGCCAGCGCCGCTACATGGAATCGTTGTCCAGCTATGCCAAGCGCTTTGTTGCGCAGGTGGCCAAGCCGGATGTCGACTTCGTGTTCGGCCTCTCGCCCGTGATATCCATCGAGCAGAAGACCATCGCCAGCAATCCGCGCTCCACAGTCGGCACCATGACCGACATCGCGAGTTACCTGAACCTGCTCTTTGCCACCGTCGGCGAGCCGCATTGCCCGCGCACGGGCGAACCCGTGCCGGGCAAAAGCTCCAGTCAGATTCTGGACGCCATTCTGTCGCTCCCGGAAGGCACCGAGATCGAGCTGCGCGCGCCCGTGTTCAAGTTGTACGGTGAAGAACTGGACTTCGTGTTCACGGAAGTGCGCAAGAAAGGCTGCCGCTGGCTGATCGTCGATGGCAAGCGCGTGGACCTTGCGCAGCAGTTCGAGCTGGATGAGTCGAAGGTCCGGCACATGGATGCGATAGTCGATCGATTGGTGGTGGGCAGGAAACATGAAAAGGCCATCAAGGCGGGCATTGCCAATACACTGCTCGTGGGTGATGGTCTGCTGCAGGTAGAGATCCTCAAAGGGACAACCAAAACCGCAGCGCATTCATTCTATAGCGCGCTGAGCAGCGCCACGCATCACTTTGTGTATGGCGACATCGGTCCGGCGTACTTCGTGTTCAATCTTCCGGAGAGCGCATGTCGCACGTGTGGTGGGCTGGGTGTGGACAAGCTGACCCATCCGGAGCTGCTGGTACCCGATCCCAAGCGCAGCATTCGGGGCGGCTGCTTTGTACGCGAGGCGTACCGCTACAACCCGGACACCTGGGACGGGCGCGTGATGTACAGCCTGTCCAAGCTGATCGGCTTTTCACTCGATACGCCGTGGGAACACCTGTCCGACGCCGCGCGCCAGACCATCCTGAACGGCATCGATCGCAAATTCCCCGCTACCCATCCGCCCGAAGCGAAAGAAAAGAGGGCCGAGTGGGAAGGTCACGAGGTCGGGTTCGGCGGCATTGCGCGTCGCATCGAACGGCATTACCGGCGTTACCGTCAATCCGGACAGGCCAACTCGGGCATGGAAGCATGGCTCGATAAGGTCATGGTCGAGCACACCTGTCCCGACTGCAACGGCGCACGTTTGCGCCCGACTCGATTGTTGTTCACGATCGGCGGCCAGACCATCTACGACTTCGGCCAGTTGCATTTCGATCGCTTGCACGAATTCCTGGGCACCATCAAACCTACCGGCCGGGGTGCCGATGCGGGCAAGCAGGTGCTCAAGGAGATCCGCGGCCGTCTCGAGCTGCTGCTCGGGATTGGCCTCGATTACCTGAACTTCAATCGCCGTTCAGGCACGTTGTCGGGCGGCGAATCGCAACGTATTCGTCTGTCCACGCAAATCGGCTCGGGACTCATGGGTATGCTCTACGTCCTGGATGAGCCGAGCATTGGCTTGCATCCCAAGGACAACGTGAAGATGATCGCGACGTTGGAGAGCCTGCGCGACATCGGCAACACGGTCATTGTGGTGGAGCACGATGAGGATACCATCCGCGCCGCTGATCACATCGTGGAGATGGGACCCGGTCCGGGTGTGCACGGCGGCACGGTCGTCGTGCAGGGCACCCTGAACGACGTGCTCGAGTGCAGGACATCGCCTACCGGACAGTTTCTCTCTGGCAAACGCTCCATTGCCATGCCCGGGAAACGCCGGAAGGGCAATGGCAAAGCGCTCACCGTGCGCGGCGCGCGAGAGAACAACCTCAAGTCGGTCGATGTGACCTTCCCGCTGGGCCAGCTGGTTGCCATAACCGGCGCATCGGGCTCGGGCAAGAGTACGCTGGTCAACGAGATCCTGTACAAGGCGCTCTGGAAGCGCCTGGTCGACACACGCACTCTGCCCGGTGACCACGATGCCGTGGATGGCCTGGAGTACGTGCACAAGGTGGTCAACATCGACCAGTCACCTATCGGTCGTAACAGCCGCTCCAATCCAGCCACCTACATCGGCTTCTACGATACCATTCGCGACCTCTTCACAGCGGCGCCGCTCTCCGTTGAACGGGACTACAAAGCAGGCCGCTTCAGTTTCAACGTGAAAGGCGGCCGCTGCGAGGAGTGTCAGGGTGAGGGCGTGATCACGACGCAGCTCTATTTCATGCCCGATGTGGAAGTGTTGTGCGGCGCGTGCAAGGGTGCGCGCTTCAACAGCGAGACACTCGAGGTCACGCTACGCGGCAAGACCATCGACGATGTGCTCAACATGTCGGTAGAGGAAGCCGTGACCTTCTTTGCCGGCGAACCGACGCTGCGCAAGAAGATCGAAGTGCTGAATGATCTGGGTCTCGGCTATCTCACGCTCGGCCAGTCGGCCACCACCCTGTCCGGCGGCGAGGCGCAGCGCATCAAGATTGCTACCGAGTTGTCCAAGCTGCAGCGCGCCAAACACACAGTGTACATCCTGGACGAGCCCACCACCGGTTTGCACCTGGCCGATGTCGAGCGGCTCCTGGCATCGTTGAACCGGCTGGTGGACGCCGGCCACACGGTCCTGCTGATCGAACATCACCTGGATGTCATCAAGACCGCGGACTATGTGATCGACTTGGGGCCCGAGGGCGGACACGCGGGCGGCGAAGTGGTGGTGGTCGGCGCGCCCGAAGATGTGGCGGCCTGCAAGACATCGCACACGGGGAGATTCCTGAAGGGACACCTTTTGGAACGAACGAACGAACGTTCACGTTGACGTGTACGGTTGGCAAATTCGACCCACGAAGCCATGTTCGAAGCCGTCCGATGCGTCTACCTTTGACGCATGGGGAAGGAACCAAGCGAAGTGCGATTGCTGACGGCCGAGCAGTTTGCCCGGCTCGACGATGATGGAAAGTACCGGCTGCAGCTCGAGCAGGGTCGGGTCATCCGGGAGCCGCGGCCCGGTGAGCTGCATGGCTCGTTGATCGTCCGTCTCGGTCGTTTTCTGGACGAGTTCGCAGAGCAGCACGAACTGGGCAGAGTCGTGGCGGATGTCGGCGTCATCACGGAGCGCGGCCCCGACACCGTTCGAGGTCCCGACGTTGCTTTTACGGCGCGCGCGCGCATGAATGCGTACCCGCAACCGGAGTTCCTGGAGTCAGCGCCGGATTTGTGCGTCGAGATCCTCTCGCCCTCGAATCGCGCGTCGCGCATGCAGCAGAAAGTTGTCGAGTATCTGGATAACGGCGCACGCCTGGTGTGGGTGATCGACCCGGCGCGCAGGACCGCGACGGAGTATCGCTCGAGGTCAGACATCCGCATTCTCGGGTTGCAGGATGCACTCGTGGGCTACGATGTGCTGCCCGGGTTTGAGCTATCGTTGAGCAGACTCTTCTCCTTCTGATGCCTACTGGCATGATCCGCCACTTCGAATTGTTGACGTGTGCCGCTGCAAGGCCTCTTGCTATCGCATCACGGTCGAGATGTTAGCTCGCCGTAAAACTTTCCATTCCAGCGACATGTCGCGCGTGAGCTTTTGCCTGCTCAACGCCAGCCGGATCAGCGCGACCGGGATCGAACCCTGGCGCATGATCTCATCGTGGAATGCCTTTTCGTCCAACTGTCCGGACTCCACGAGCTTGCGGCGCAGTTCGCGGAACGGCAATCCTCCCAGCAGATACGCCGCCTGCTAGAGGGCGCGGCCTGCTGGAACGAGCGGCGCACCTCGGCCGTGGCGTTGTCGCGTTCGTGGCCCACGCGTTCGACCAGAAAGTCGATGGCTTGCTGCGGTGACCATTCACCGAGATGGAACTGGAGCGAGGACGTAATGCGCGCACAGCGGTGCATGCGCCAGAAGAGCGCGCCGTGCTCTGTTTGCGCAATAACGTCAGCGCGAGGACTCGATAGACACGGAATAGCCGGTAACCGCACGCTGCTGGTAGGTGGTGCGCGCGGCGACTTCCTGAATGGTTGCCGAGTATTGCGCGGACTGGCGCGTGTCCGGCACCAGAATCTCACCGATCACACCTGCGGACAGGCTGCCCGCAATCACCACGCGCATCGAGGACGCACTTTCGCGGCGAGTGAGCAAGAACGGGTGTGTCGAGCGTACCGAGTCGAGGGCGGCGCCATTCACAATGATGAGCACGCCCCCATCATCGGTGTTGGGCGAGGTCAACCTGAGCGCAAGCCAGCCGCGCGACCCCTGATTGCCGCCCGTGGAATCTTTGCAGGTTGAAATTAGCAGCGCGATCATAGCCAGCGCGCCCAACCGAACCGCCAGAGTCCTTCTCATTGCTTCCTCGGTCGCAAGCCGGCCGGCGAACTTCCGCCGCGAGCCAGAAACGCCAGTAGATCGCCCAGGTTGTATTGCCCATCCTGGTTTCCCGCCAGATCGAGCCAGCGCAACTGGCTCGCGTCCAGGCAGGACACGCCGAAGATATGGTTTACAGCACAGTCGCGCGTAACTGCAGGCGCTGACACGACCAGTGAATCAACGATGGTCATGCGCGCGCTCCCAGCGTTCACCGTGATGGTGTCTACGAAGACGCCATCGCGCAGATTGGCCGCGGATTTGGTCCAGGAAATAGGGCCACTACCCTGCCCCGCTGTGGTAACGAGTGTGAGCCAGCTGGCGGCACCGTGCGTGACCGTCCAGCGGATTGCGCCGCTGGGATCTCCTCCCACGGTCAACTGACGCGTGACTGCGCTGGTCCCGGTCGACCCTGACAGAAGTGTGTCTCTGCGGGTCGCGGCGGACAGGGTCAACGTGGGCAGAATGATCAGCGAATCAAGCAGCAGTCCTGGACTGCCCACGGCCGTGCCCGCATTGATGGCGATGGTGTCGACGTGAACGCCGGCGTTCAATCCGGTCGGATTGCGATTCCAGCGCAGTGTGCCGCTGCCGGTGCCCGCGGCCGTCGTCAGCGTGACCCAGGTGCCTTTGCGCGCGCTGGCTGTCCAGGTTGTGCGTGCGCCCGCAAGTCCGGGCAGTGAGATGCCGGCCGAGTCGGCCCGCAACGCGGTAGTCCCGGCCGATGCCGTGTCTCGACGCGCGGCCGGGCTCAAGCTCAATACCGCAATGCTGGCTTCCACCACCAGCGTGTCTACCAGCAACGTGGGTGAGTCGATGGCCCCAGTGGTAGAAACCATGATCGAGTCCACGTAGATACCCGGTGCCAGGCCGGTAATATTGCGCGTCCACGTAACGCGGCCGCCGCCCGTCCCACCGGATGATTCGATCGTTACCCAGTTCGGCCGTGCGTGTGTCGCGCTCCACATGGCGCCACCGGCGCCCACACCCGTCAACACGACAACGGCTGAATCTCGTGTGGGTGCGGCACCCTCGATAACCGTGATTTTCCGGCGCCGCGGCACAACCGCGAGAGTAAGCGGCCGGTTCAGTTGCAACTGGAACATGCCACGGCCGTGTGTGGCAGCGGTCAACGATGCAGTGGCAGGATTGTAAGCCAGGTCGAATACGGCAACGTTGGGCATGCCATCATCCAGCACGTTCCAGCTGCCCCCGCTATCCGCGGAGACGAAAACGCCCAGATCCGTGCCGATCATCACTACGCCGCGGCTCGCCGGGTCAACCAGCACCGCGTTGACCGGCATGTCCGGAAGGTTGGCACTGACGTTGGACCAGGATTGACCACCGTTGATCGTACGAAAAACATGGCCGGTACCAAACCCGGAGACCGTCACATACGCCGTGAGCGCATCGGCTCGGTCCACGGCAATATCGGTGATCGCGCGTTGCGGTAAGCCAACGCTGCGCTGAACCCAGGCCCTGCCCGTGTCACGTGTGATGTGCAACAGCCCGGTGTTGGTGCCCGCGTAGACAGTGCCAGGATCGCCGGCCGCGGGCGCGATCGCGGAAACAGCGCCGTTCGTGGTCACCAGCACCGGACTCACCGGTGTCCAACTCTCCGCTGCATCCGCCGTGCGGTATACGCGGTTGGTTCCAAAATACAGGACCTGCGCATTGACGGGATCCATCACCAGCGGCGGAATGA
>JBOHRF010000151.1:0-11470 GCA_050732575.1 Longimicrobiales bacterium | reverse complement strand
CCCGGTGAGTTCCGGCAACTCCTGAATTGGAGTGGCTCGTATCGCGGTGATTCGATCGCGGCCTATGACTTTGTGGATCGCGCGCTCGAAGTATTCACGCCAGATGGCAAGTTCGCACGTGCGCTAAAGCTGCCCAGGAATCTGCCGACCGAGCGACCGCCGAGAGGTACGTACGGCGCGTCCGAGTTCTTCATCGGAGTCTTCGCGGATGGCAGAGTGTTGAGATTCGAGGGAACCGTTCTAAAAGTCACCGACCAGCCGGGGCAGATATACTACCAGCCCGACTTGCAGATTTATGACGCGAACGGTGCAAGCCCAAGAAAACTGGCAACCTTACGCACGTGGGGCAGCTGGTGGGATGGCAGAGCGGCCGTCGAGTACGTGTTTCAGCCAATGGCCGTCACCATTGCAGGCCAGGAAGTCTGGTATCACGCGAATGGCGAAGACTTTACGGTCCAAGTCTTTGACACGGACGGCAAACTTCTCCGCGCCCTGCACCGACCGTACACACGCGTGCGTGTGATACCCGAAGATCGAGAAGCCCTGATCCGTCATCGCATAACACGTGTGCGCTCGAGTCCGCGTGAAGGCGGAACAGCAGTCGCGGAGCGCGTAGAGAAGCAGCTGCGCACGCAGGCGCGCTTTGCCGAGCTGAAGCCGATCTACACGAGCATGGTCGAAGATGCGGCACAGAATCTCTGGGTCGAGCATTACCGCTGGATCATTCCCGACGATCATGGACCAATCCCGCGGCCCGGTCGTTGGAGCGTCTTTGCCAGCAACGGTGCCTTCCTGGGCGAGGTCGAAGTGCCGGCCTCGTTCATTGTTTCGAGCATCACAAACGACCAGGTGCTTGGTTTCTGGAAAGATGAGTTCGATGTCGAGCACGTGCGCGTGTATGGCCTGATCAAACCCGGCCGCTGAGGTATTTCATGGCATCGACATTAAATACGTCCGGCGTCCTCGCGCTCTTCCTGGTCGCGCTGGTCGCGTGCGGGGAGGGGCAGGTCAGCGTTGCGGCCAGCGCGGCCATCGAACAGCCGGACAGCGCGGTCTGGACGGCGCAGACCGCCTGGCGCTTGAGCCAGGACCCTATCGTTCAGATCCAGGGCAGTGATGCCAACGTGGAGGAAGCGCCGCTCGATCCGGTGAGCGTGTTTCGGCTGGGTGACGGTCGCTACGTGGTTGCGGATGGCTATATGACGGGGTGGGATGCGCTTCTGGTTTACGACGAGCGCGGCCAATTTCTGGACAAGGTAGGCGGCGAGGGTGCGGGGCCGGGAGAATTTGGGCAGCTCTTGAGCTGGAGCGGTGTGTATCGCGGTGACTCGATTGCGGCCTACGACTTCGTCGACCGCGCGCTGGAGATCTTCACATCGGATGGAAAGTTTGCGCGCGCGCTGATACTGCCGAGAAACATATTGGTGTCGCTACCCGCCGGTACGTCCGGAGCATCCGATTTCTTTATCGGCGCATTTGCGGACGGGCAAGTACTTCGCTTCGAGCGGACTGCTTTGAAGGTGCCCGAACAGCCGGGCGTGGCCTACTACGAACCTGATCTGCAGATCTACGATCAGAATGGCGGAAATCCAAGAAGACTTTCCACCCTGCGCACCTCCGGGCACTGGTGGGATGGCAAGCAGCAAATCCCTTACTTCTTGCACTCGACGCCGATCACGCTCGCCGGCCGGCAGTTCTGGTACCACGCGACGGGTGAGGACTTCACCATCCGTGTCTTTGATCAAGATGGCAGGCCCGTGCGAATTTTACGCCGTCCGTTCACGCGCGAGCGAGTCACGCCCGAGGATCGTGAAAACATGATTCGCCAATTGGTGGCGATGGCCCGAAGCAATCCGGTCGAGGGAGGTCCGGCCGTTGCCGAGCGGATCGAGGCGCGACTGAGGACGCTGGCTCGCTTTGCGGATGTCAGGCCGCTCTATTCCAAGATGGTGGAGGACGCTGACCAGAATCTCTGGATCGAGCATTACCGCTTGATCGTTCCTGATAGCAGCGGACGGAACAACCAGCCCGGCCGTTGGAGCGTATTTGCTCGCACCGGCGCATTCCTGGGTGAGCTGGAAGTGCCACCCTCATTCACCGTGTCGAGCATCACAAACGACCAGGTGCTTGGTTTCTTGAAAGATGAACTCGATGTCGAGCACGTGCGCATGTATGGCTTGATCAAACCCGGTCGCTGAAAGGGAATCATGGCAACGCGAGAAGAGATCGACCGCACCTACACGACCACATTGGTATTGGTCGGTGCGCTGGTCATGGGTCAGGTCACCTTTGCCGCTGTGGTCTTTTACATGCTCCGTGCAGCGGAACAAGCTGCTCCGCCCGTGCGACTCACCGATCCATTGGTCCTGGCCTGGCTGCTGGTATCAGCCGGATCCATCTTCGGCGCGTTCTACTTCCGGCAATTGATCTCCGGCGCTCGCGACCGTCCAGCGGCTTTGCAACGCGTGCGCGAGGGCAAAGTGAAGCCCGCCAATCTACAAACCATGATCGTGATCATGTGGGCGCTGCTGGAAGGCGCAGGACTGATGGGATTGGCCGTTGCGTTCGTGTTAGGTGGCGCACAGATCCTGTACGTGACGATTGGCTACATCGCGGCGACCGGCTTCGTCTTCTTCCCACGCCGCGAATGGTTCGACGCCTTCATGCAGGGATGACACCCATGAACCACGCAACCCTCGCCCTCGTCCTCGCCGTCGCCCTCAGTAGTAACGCAGGCGCACAGGATCCTGCCTTTGCCAACAAGCGCGTGCCGTTCGAACCTGGCTTCCGCGTCTTCATCGTGCCCGACATGGAAGGCATGGGCAGCACGGTAGCACAATGGGAGATCCTGGCCGGCAACGAAGGCGAGCGATACCGCGGGCGCAGCAGCACCGATTACTGGGATTACTATCGCAGGCTGGTTACACAGGAAGTCAACGCCGTGATTGCGGGTGCCCGCAGCACAGGCGGCCGCTCGTTCGTGGTGAACGAAGGTCACGGTGGCAACCTGTTCGCCAATATCCTGCCCTGGGAGCTGGATCCGGTCGCCATCCTGATCCGCGGCTTCCCCAAGCCCATGGTCATGGTGACCGGCATCGATTCCACGTTTGGCACCATGATGTTCACGGGTGCGCACGCGAACGCGGGCAGCAAGGGTGTCATGTCCCACAACTTTGCGTTCGACACGTTGAGCGTGAATGGCAAGATCCTGAATGAAATCGGTATCAACGCGTTGATAGCGGGTGAGATGGGTGTGTCCGTTTCATTGGTAGCTGGTGATGACGTACTGGTGGAAGAAACGCGCCGCATGCTGGACAACGGGTTCGTTGGCGTAGTGCAGAAGATCGCGGTTGGACCCAATGCCGCCATCACGTTCAGCCCGCAGCGCGTGCAGAACATGCTGCGCGATTCTGCTGCAGAAGCGGTGCGTCGCGAGCAGCGCGGCGATTTCAGGCCATTCACCCTGCCCAAGCCCTACCGCGTGCACTTCAAGGTGCGCGCATCATATCCCGAAGAGCTGTTGACCGGCATGGCCGAGGTCGAGCGGCGCTACAACCTGCAGAAAGTCGCACCCCGCTCATATGACTTTGTGACGAGTGATGCGCGGATGATTGGCTACCTGCTGGATGCCATCGAAAGTGTCGTGCTGCGCTGAAGGGATGCGTGACGCGTAACGCGTGTGCGGGCCCGCGCTCGTCAGATTGCGGCTGGTGCGCGCGGTTCGGCGCATGGAGGTGGCGGCTTGCCAGTAAGACACTGGTTTCCGAGTTGCCTGGTTACACCTTACTCGTCACCCGTCACAGGCGGTCGCGCTGGACTGAGCGCGTCGAGTCAGTTCAATCGCCAAAAATTGATCCAACCGGCGAGGGGACACTTGCAGTTGCCGGCCCCAGTAGAGTATTAAACGGTGGCAGTCCCTCCTGACGACCGATCGGAAACAGTGAACGCTAGCCGCACGGCCGAGATCCCCGTAGCAGACGAGCAGGAGATGCAGCGCTCTGGCGATCGAGCCGGCGAGCCGCTGTTATGGCGAGTGGTTGCGCTGATCGGACTCCTGACCATAGCGGATCTCTGGGCCAGCCATCACATGGGCTGGGGTGTCCGCAACCCGGGCGCGCTGGCCGTGGTTCTGGCAGTCCTGGGGGCAATGGGCAAGCTGGTCGGTCGCGCATTCCCGAACGAGGTGAAGCAGGTGTCGGGCCGCATTGCGAGTCAGGTGCGGTCACTGGCCAGTGACTCGGTGCTCGCGATTGTAGGGCTGGCGTTGCTGCTGGTTGTGTCGACGTTCTCCTCCGTGATCGTGCTACCCGAGTCAGCAGTCGACGCGCAGTCCGTGCAGCTGATCGGCCTTGACGATGCCGATGCAAAAATGAGTGAGCGTGCGGCCGCACGCGGCGAGCTGATCCGATTCCGCGTGCGCACCAATCCGTTCGGACGTGCCGTCCGCCTCGATGCGCCAGGCTACGTGCCCGCCGCGTTCACCGTTTATCCCGTGGTTGGACTCAAAGTTCGGCTTGGCCAGGACATGGCGCCCTCACCCTCCGTCCTGTTTCGACCGGGCGTAGATGGGATCAGCGCGCTGGGTGATGGCGCCACGTTTCGCGTGCGGCGCGTTTCCGGCGCGGATACCACGGTGGTGGCAACGGGCACCGGCCGCGGCTCGTTTCTGCTGGGCAGGCAGCGGGCAATCACGAGTGAGCTGGTGGCCGACTGGGATCGTGAACTACAGGCCATGGGTGCACCACCCAGCGCGCTGGCCGACATGATTCGGCTCTGGAAGAAGCCCATAGCCATTCGTGCCAGCGCATCACTGGCACCGGATGATGTCTTGATTGCCGAAGTGTTGATGCGTGATGTCGTTGTGTCGAGAGCGGAGATCACGATCTGGCCCGACCGACTGATCGATGTGGCCATGGCCGACACAACCAACCCGTAAGAACTCAGCGGACAGGTGCACATGCTCCACATCCGCACAGCAGCTCTCACAACGATTGGCCTGGGCGCGCTACTCTGGTTGCCGCGCGCGGCGGCGCAGGCGCCCACCGCGGTCGAAGTGCGCTTCGAGCTGACGGATCCCAAGTTCCGCACCCCATTCGGCGCAGCAGCGGCCGACCTGGAGAAGAGAATTGCCACACTCATTGCCGAACGGCTGGGAACGCGCGTTGGCTTTGTTCGGTTCGTGGTCGGTCAAAGCGCAGAATACCGATTGACGTTCTCACTGGATCGCAGTGAGCGCACATCGACCGGGCGGTTCGATGAGCGCGGCCTCTGGGCCAGGCTGACGCTGCCGGACAGCTCGCGCTCTGAGATCTACTGGCTGCCCGTCCGCACGGCGGACCGCGCCCACCTGGCCGTGGGCACGGCCACGGAGCTGCAGAGTGAGTTGCGACTACTGTTGACCCATGCCAACCTCGAGTCACTCAAGACAGAGCTGCTGGCACAAGTGCCGATCGCCACGCGTGCACTGGCGTGGGCGAGTCCGCTGGGCTGGGCGCTGCCTTTCTCGCATCGTGATTTGTGCATGAAGAACCAGACGCGGCTCAAGATCGTGAACGAGCTGCCGTCCGGCGATGTTCGCCTCGAGCTGCCTTACCAGGCCAGTGTGAGTGGCAAGTTCCAGCCGTCATCCACCAACCAGGAGCTTCAGCCGTTTCAGCAGCGCATCTTCACCATTCCCGCACAAACGGATCGGCTGGATGAACTGCGTCGCGCGTTGAATGGTGGTCAGGTCAAAGTGCTGGGTGTGTACGTAACCCAGTATCAGCACGATGAGAGTGTGTGCCGGAGCGAGCCACTGCGTCCGACCACGGGCGGTCCCGGAGGAGGTGCGCAATGAGCACGGCTATTATGGGCATTGCGCGTCCGCTCCAGGCCCTGCTCGCGATTGTGATCCTGGCCATGGCCATGCCCGTGCGTGCGCAACAGGCTACCATGGCACAGGTCACTGCATCGGTAGATCGCGCGCTTGCGTTGCAAACCGCAGGTCAATTCCAACAGGCTGCACAGTCGCTCGAGCAGGCGCTCAGCTGGTGTCAGGGCGCAGCATTTCAGCCCGACTGCCGGCGCGTTGTCCTGTATTCGCTCGGCTACGTGCACCAGGTGGAGGCGCGGCGGGATCCCGCTAACCAGGAGCGATTGCTGCAGGCGGCCGTAACGCACTACCGGAATCTGCTCAATGAGCAGCCGCAGTATGGTCAGGCCGTCTACAATCTGGCGCTCGTCTATCGTGAGATGGGCCCGCACGAGTGGCAGGAGTCATTCCTGCGCGATGCACCACGCGCAGATCCAACGCGCCGCGCGACCTATGAGACACTGCTCGGCGATTATTACCAGGACCGCCGCATGTGGACGCAGGCGATTACGACCTACCGGCGCGCCATGCAGGCTGATGCGGACGATGTTGCACCTCGCCGCGGTTTGCTGGATGCCTATGGCGCCATGGCACCGGCGGGCAACCGGGAACTGTTGGCACTCGCCATCGAATGGACACCGCGTTTCCCGGAGCTGGCCACCGAAGCCTTTGAGCTGATCGTGCGCGGCGCGTTTGCGACCGGTGCGGCAACCACACCGGACCGAACTGTGGAACAGGCGCTGGTGCGCTGGGTGGCGCAACTCGCGCGGCAGCGCCGCATTGATGCGATTGCATTGACCGGCATACCGACAGGTTGGACGCCCGCCGCCGATTTGCACCGCTACCTCGACGCACCTTACACGACGCCACCGTTCGGAAACTGGTGGATGGGAGATGATGATCGGCGCAAGGTACTGGCCGAAGTGTCACTCGCATTGGGGCAGCGCAAACTGCAGCAGGGTGAACCCGATCGCGCCGAAGCGTGCTGGACGGCGGGCAAGGCCATATTGCCGCCCATTTTCGAACAGATCCTTAATCTGAAGCGCGAGCTGGCCATGCTCTGGTTCCGGCGCCCCGAGCTGGATCCTGGTGGCCGCAAGTTCGATGCGCTCGAACGCGAGCTGTTCCTGGAGAAGGCCGGCGTACTGGGTGCAGGCGATCTGGAGGCCGGGCAACGCTACCACACCGCACTCGCAATCATCTACTTCGAGAAGAAGACCTGGCAGTCGCCGCGCCGGGGTTGGAATGCGGTCGACCAGCTGACCTGGGCGCTGGACAAGGCCCGCGAGCGCGAGCGTAGCGAAAAGTTCTATCAGCCACTTCCCGAGCTGAAGTCGATGCTCGGGCAAGCACTCGAGCAAACGCCCGAGCGCGCGCGGGCCGCGGCAATCCACGGCGAGGCGGCACAAGCATTCCTCGATGCCGACAACCTGACCGCCGCTACAGATGCAAGTGCGCGCGCAGCTGGACCCGGAGCTGGGCGTCCTTACGCAGCGCTCATCGCGCATCGCCTGCGGATCGATTCACTGGCTGAAAACGCCACTCAGCTGGAACGCGCATGCGAACGCGCGGCCATCGAGCGCGCACTCACACCACCCGCTGGTCTCAGGCGAGCGGCCACATTCACCGCGCGGCAACGATTCAAGATGTTGGCCGATTGCTCGCGCGCGGGACCTCAAGAGCGCCGACTGGAATATGCAGCCGATGCCTTTGCCATGGCGGTCACGGACAGTGTGTCGCTGGTCGGCATTGCGGACCTGCTCCGCTTCGAGCGCGCCAGTGCCACGGTTCTGGGCTCCGTCGGCATGCGCACGGGCGAGCACCATATTGAGTTCGATAATGCAGCCGGTGCCGCTGGTTTCGTGCGCATCTCGCTGCCCACGCAGGCGCGCGCTGGACGCATCGATGTGCCGCGCCAGGCCGCGCTCGCCGGCCTGATCGTGCAGCTGGTGGGCCCGCGCGTACCGTTGCGCCTGCGCATCGAGGATCAAGAAATCACGGTACAGGCGCCAGAAGGTGCTTTCAGGGCCGATGTGATGCGGCGAATCGCCGCCTTCCCCAACGTGAGCACCGTACAGGCTGCACCCTCAGGTGTGCGTATTCGGATGTGAACGGATTGCGCGCCTAAAGACGAAACAGCGGCAACTTCAACTTCTTCGCCGCCTCAATCATGCGCGTGTCAAAGGTAGCCAGTTCGATATCCTGGCCCTGATTCACCAGAAAAATGCAGGAGGCGAGATGCAGTGCATCGAGCGTCCGGATCGCTGCTGGTATTGGCTCGCGAGCGCGACTGACGATCTCCGGAATCAGCTCGAGGAACGCCAGGCGATCCGTTACCGACCGCGCGACTGCGCTGTGCGTTGGACCGAGCTTACGAGCATGGATCTGGGTCCAGACCTCGTACTCCAGCAAACGGCTCGAGATTAGAGCGTGAGCCCAGAGCTCGGCCGGCGGTCGGCGCGTTTCGGACAACACGTGGGCAAGGACAACGGAAGAATCAAGGTAGATCACGATCGGCCCGGCTCGCCTCCAGGTCCTTCATCACTTCTTCGAAGGGCATAACAGGCAGCGCAGCGGGTATGTAGCTCTGCTGCAGGACGGGCGGCGTTATCCAACCTTTTCTGACCACCTCCGCCAGCCGCGCATCGGCGGCAAATTCCGCGCGCCCGGACACAGGTGGCACCAGTTCCGCCACTACACGGTCCCGGTCCGTGACCAGGATGCGCTCACCGCCCGCCGCCAGCCTTACGTATTCGCTGAGGCGATTCTTGAGCACCTTGATCCCGACCACGCGCATGAATCGAAAGTAGCCACAGGTAGCTACTTTGACAATGCCACAGGGTTGTCCGGCGCGGGTGAAGAGAACAGCCTGGACATGGGCTTTGAAGAGGTTTCCACCGGGAAGAAGTGGCGGTATTGGCCGTTCAGCATGGCGACACCCGCATATTGCCCTGCCCTGTTCAGCACTAAGAAAGCGGATGTTGAAACCCGTCGATGGGTGCCGCCCATAGTCGGAGACCCGCTTTGGACAGTGTCGAAGTCACAGCTCGTTACGGAGACCGCGGGCTCGGGCGCACCGGGCCGAGATAGCGGTCCAGCCAATCGAGCGTTTCACGAATCAGTTGCGGCCGCGGCACGAAGTGTCCGCCTTCCGAGATCACGTGGCGTTTGTCCTGCGCGCGTGAGCCCAACAGCTTGAACATGGGCAGCTGTGAGGTTTCCACCGGAAAGAAGTGATCGTAGCGGCCGTTCAACATGAGCGTGGGTTGTTTGACGCGCGGGACGTAATTGATCTGATCCGCCTCGGGCAGTGCACGCTGGAATTGCAGCCCACCAACGTTGAGTACAACAGCCCGGGTCCGTGGCTCAAGGGCCGGGATGATGGCGCCCACAGAGCCGCCCCAGCTCAGACCGTAGTAGGCGATGCGAGCCGCATCGACGTCCTGCCGTGTTTCCAGGTAGTCGATGGTGCGCCGGTAATCCTGCCCCCACATGGTCAGGTATTCGCGGAACTTCACGCTCTGTTCCGGATAGTGGCTCTTCAATTCATCTGCGCCGCGCTCGTATGTGCCCCGGTAAATCGGATACGCGAATGCGCGACCGCTCTTGATCATGAAATCGAACTGGCTGGTCTGGATGTTCTTGCTGGATGGCACTTGCAACGCATTGGCGGGAGGAAAGAAAACTACAGCCTGGTAGGCCGGCGCGTATCGTTTGGGCAGATACAGATCCAGAAGCATGCGCGGACCGGCATAGGCGGCGTCGAAGGAAACCCGCTGCTTTATCCAGTCGGCGTGGCTCGAGTCGGTGGCTTCGATGTTGGCATGAAGCGGTTTCTGGTCGTAGTCGAAGCGGCGGCGAAAGACCTCGAACACCTCATCGGTTACCGGACGCTCGACCAGGAAATCACGGTGCGGCAACTCGATCGGCTGTGCTGCCGTCTGCACGTTGCGCGGGTCGAGATAACGAACCAGGCGGATGCCGTTCGAAGGCGAGCGATCCCAGGGCGATTGCGTGTAAGCATCATTGAAGTCGTAAGGCCAGTCGTTCCAGCCACCGCCCATGATGTAGCGGTTGCCCTGGCTTTCGTTGAGGCACCACTCCCGCACGTTGCCCGCCTGGTCGTACGTGCCAAACCAGCCCATCGCGGTCGAGGCCGTCACCACTCGTGTTGCGCGCTGCGAGAAGTTGCTGCGCGGGACGATTTCGGCGCCCATGGGCGTGCTGGCCGCGTGACTCCAGTGGTACACGGTAGGCAATGCCTTGCCCGCAAACTGCGCGTACGCAGCGGCTTCATACCAGCTGACACCGGTCACAGGAAGATCGTCGTCGCCTTCGGGATAGTCGCCACCTTCCCAGGTGGCGGGCCCGGCGCGACCCGTACGGTCGACCAGCTCGCCCATCGCATCTTCCCAGGAGACCAATCGCGCGCCGCGCCGGAACTCGTGCGTCCAGAATTCACGGCGCTGGTAGCCACCGGCATCGAGGAAGCGCTTGTACTCGCGATTGGTTACCTCGTAGCGATCCATCAGGTAATCACCCAGATCGATGGCATCCAGGTGCTCGAGTGGTGGATTCGCAATGCTGAGCTTGCCTCCCGGAATGCGCACCATATCGGGTGGGCTCGCGTTCTCGCGATCGAGCTTCACATCGACCCTGTCGAGCCTGCGCAGAAAAGGCGGACCGATCGGTGCGCCGGCCCGATACACGGTTTGATATCCTGCCAGCTCGAAGCGCAGCTGCGACGTGCCGCTGGGAAACCAGATATCGGCGAGTGGCGTCTGCCCCAGTCGCTCCCAGACTGTATCGGACGCGCTATAAAAGCGCCGGTAGACACTGGCGCCGGCCGGATCCGATGTGAACGTGACGCGTGTGGCCGCGCCGGCACGCGTTGCCTCGAACACAGAATCATCCGGAATGGCGTTCTCGATGCGGCGCAGCAGCGGCCACGCCGCTTCCCAGTTCACTTCATCGATCATGCGTACAAGCTGGGGCAGACCGGCCGTGCGCGCCCAACGTTCCGAATCGCCGCTGCGCGTGAGTTGACGCGCGCTGAATGCGGCGACCCCAACCAAGACCAATGCGCCGGCCAGCACGGTCGCGCGTTGTCGGCCCACGCGCCACCAGGTTGTGCGGGTTGACGCGCTGCCCCGAGCCGCGCGGTCAGCAGCAAGCGGGGCACTCTCGCCGCTTTCTGATGGAGCTACCGGATGCGTCAATGCCTCGGCAAATTTCGCGGCGGAGGCAAACCGATCCGCAGGCAGGCGTGCGAGTGCTTTCGTAATGGTGTGATCGATCGCTTCCGGCACCAGCTCTCGAAGGAAGCGCAACGATGGCACGGGCTCGTGCAGCCGCCGCGCCAACACAACCTGCGCGGTGGGCCCCGTGAACGGCGGCTCGCCGGCCAGCATCTCGTAAAGCACACTCCCAAGCGCGTAGACGTCCGCGCGCGCGTCAATCGTGCGCTCCCCCAGCGCCTGCTCCGGGCTCACGTACGCGGGCGTGCCTACGGCAAAACCAGTTTTCGTTAGCCGACTACTATCGCCTGCCACGTCGATTGCGGCAGCAATGCCAAAGTCTGCCACCAGCGCGTGCCCACCTGAAAGCAGGATGTTCTCC
>JBOHRF010000150.1:0-11513 GCA_050732575.1 Longimicrobiales bacterium | reverse complement strand
CAGCAAAACGCGAAACCGTTCGACTGGAAGTTCACGCGTGATGACCTGTCCAAGCTGCTGGCCAAGCTGGCCCTCCAGCCGGCCGCATGAAATACGTCACCGAACTTTCGAGCTAGAGGACTTAGCAGTCGCTGTCGTACTCGCGCGCGTGTACGCGATTTGCTCCGAATGGCGATCATAAGGAAGTTGTCATTGAAACTGATCCTTTGGAACAACGGCTTGCCGACTTCTATAGTCGCTCGCGACTGAGAACTGACAACGTAGTGTAGGTAGATCGCTGCATTCAGTGAGCAGGCTCGCTGGTTTATTGCGTGGCCTTGAGTTGCGAGAGCGACGAGCACGGTGGAACCGTTTGCTGAAATGCGCCAACGAGTCCAACTGTCTTTTTGTTAGCCCTCAATTGTATGATGTTCCCGATACCCAACGGCATGAAGGCCGTTTCCCTTGCGTAATGCCGCCCGGTCGGCCGCTGAATGAAGGCGGGTTCAATGCTGGCCGGTTCGTTGGCAGCCCCGTGATCCCTCGAATCTGCAACGCGCCCCGGCGGAGCAGCGTCGTTTAGGAGCTGATCGACCCCGACGGGAAAACGCTTTCCGGCTGGGAGCTCTGCGCGCTCTGTTGGGCTTGTGCAAAGGCCGGCTTCACGTGTCGGAGCACAGTCGCGGTAAAGATGGCGAGGCCCGCCGAGCCCGCGACACTGATGGTGGCGCACAAACGCAGTCCCTGCATGAACGCGCTGCGCGCTGCATTGGCCAATTCCTGAGCCGCCTGACCGCTCAGTTGACCCGCCGCATCCAATGCGCCGGGCAGCGTAGCGCGCGCAGCCTCTGCCGCGTTCAGCGTGAGGCCATCCGGAAGCGCTCCATCCAACATAGTGCGATAGACGGCCACGCCGATGCTGCCGAAGAGCGCAATGCCGAGCGCGCCCCCAAACTCGGCACTGGTTTCCGAGATGGCCGAGGCCGCTCCCGCGCGCTCGGGCGGTGCCGATCCTATGATCAGGTCCGTGGTCAACGTGAACACGGGCGCCATGCCCACCGAAAATGCGAATGAGGCGGTCGCGAAAAAGACAAAGCTGGTGGCTGAGTCGATGGTGGCGAACATGGCAAAGCCAATGGCAGCAATGATAAGACCGCAGGTCATCACGAATGCAGGTCGGATTTGTTTGACCAGGGGCGGCGTGACCATCGAACCGACCACGAAGGCCAGCGCCCAGGGCAACGTCCACAGTCCGGCATCGAAGGGTGATAGCCCGACCACCAGTTGCAGATATTGGGGCAGGAAAAGGAATCCGCCGAACAGAACCAATATGGACAGCCCGTAGGTAGCCAGTGACGCGCTGAAGGCGGGCATGCGAAACAAACCCAAATCGATCAATGGATCCGCCAGCGTCAACTGCCTGCGCACGAATAGCAGGGCCAGGGTAATTCCGGCGGCAATGAACATCACCGGCAAAACATGGAGACCCTCCTGCGCGATCTGTTTGAGGCCGAAGATCACGGCCAGGATGGCTACCAGTGAGAGCGCCGCGCTGAAAAGGTCCAGACGCCCGGCATTGGGATCGCGGTATTCCGGCAACAGCACGGGTCCAAACACCAGCAACAACAACATCACGGGTACGCTGATCAGAAACACGGAGCCCCACCAGAAGAATTCCAGCAACACACCACCGATCAGCGGGCCAATGGCGCCACCGATGGAAAAACTCGTGACCCAGATGCTGATGGCAACCGTGCGTTGATGTGGATCGTGGAACATGTTGCGGATCAAGGACAGCGTGGACGGTGCTACCGTGGCGCCGGCTATGCCCAGCAGTGCGCGCGTGGCAATGAGCGTCTCTGCGCTGGTAGAGAAAGCGGCCAACACGGACGCGATGCCGAATGCGGCCGCACCGATCATGAGCAAACGGCGCCGGCCGATGCGATCGCCCAGTGTACCCATCGTGATAAGCGAGCCCGCCACCAGGAATCCGTAGATGTCGATAATCCAGAGCAACTGTGCACTGCTCGGCTCCAGCGCCGCGCTCATGTGCGGCACCGCAAGATGCAGAACCGTGAGATCCATGGAGTAGAGCAGACAGGGCAGCGCGATCACGGCCAGCCCAATCCATTCCTTACGTCCCGCCTTTTTCAAGCGCCTCGCTTTCTGCGGACGACAGTTGCTTTCTTACCTTTTGACAGAATCCGACGTCGGAACTTTGGTTTTGCCCACTTCCTGGCCGCAGTTACAAGGTTGCCCGGGACAAGTTCATAGCTGCACCGGCCAAATGAAAGAAAGCAACTGTCGTCCGCCGTCGCGCTACTCGTGGGAAACGGAGGAAAACACCTTGTCGAGCTGGTAGGGCACGGTGACTTCCAGCTGGTCGTAACGACAATCTTTGGGCCGTTTGTCGGGGCGCCAGCGCAGGAACGTTGCGGCGTGGCGGAAACGACTGCCTTGCAGGTGATCGTACTTCACCTCACATACGCGCTCGATGCGGAGCGGCTCCCAGGACATGTCCTTGCCCGTGCTCCAGCGGCTCTGCATCCCGGGCATGCGCCGCGGTTCGCCGGCATCGAACTGTGCCCATTCACGCCAGGGATGACCATCCAACGCATGCTCGCGCAGCGGCGCCAACTCCGAAACCAATTGCTTGCGCAAGGCCAGCGTGAACGATGAAGTGACGCCCACGTGCTGCAATGAGCCGCGCTCGTCATACAGGCCGAGCAGCAGCGAGCCAATGGCATTTTGTTCGCGCTTGTACCAGCGGAACCCGGCCACCACACAATCGGCCGTGCGCGCGTGCTTCACCTTGATCATGGCGCGCTTGCCGGGCTGATACGTACCCGCCACCGGTTTGGCAATTACACCGTCCAGGCCGGCACCTTCGAATTCATCCAGCCACTGCGCAGCCAGTCCACGATCTCTGGTCATGGGTGTCAGGTATACGGGCGGGCCAACACGCGCGAACAACTGTTCCAACTGTAAACGGCGCTCGGCTTGCGCTGCCCATCTGAAATCCTGGCTATCGATGGCCAGAAGATCGAACCCCACGAACGATGCCGGCGTCTCCTGCGCTAGCTTCGCCACGCGCGAAGCTGCGGGATGCAATCGCAACTGTAACGCATCGAAGTCGAGTCCCTGCGCTGACGTGATCACAATCTCACCATCGATCACACAACCCGGTGGCAGCTGCTCGAGCAGAACATCGTGCACCTCCGGGAAATAGCGATCGAGCGGCTTCAGGTCGCGGCTCTGGATGTACACAGCGCGCGCGCCCCGAAATACAAGCGCGCGAAAGCCATCCCACTTCGGCTCGAACAGGTAGTCACCGGATTCCGGTAAGCCGTCGGCCAGTTTGGCCAGCATGGGCTCGACCGGCGGTGTAATGGGAAATGAGTCGGCTCCGTTCACGGGATCTGCTGACAAGCGGCGCTTTTTCTCCTAGGTTGGGCCGTTCCCAATGAGCACACCGCAACGCTCGCGTGCACCCTGCAGAGGTTGCCGTTGAGAAAGGTAATGCCCCACACCCGGCGAGGCTTCCCGTTGGCACCTGAAACATGACCACGATGCCGGAGTGGCTGGAGCCCATGGCCGCCACACTCACACAGGAGCGGTTCACGGGCGCGGACTGGATCTTCGAGCGCAAGCTGGATGGCATCCGCCTGCTGACCTACAAGAGCGGACCCGAAGTGCGCCTGTTCTCACGCAATCGCTTGCCGCAAAACCTGCCCACCATCGCCACAGCCGTCGCGCATCTCCCTGCTCACGAGCTGATCCTGGATGGCGAAGTCACCTGGAGCGCGGGCGTTGCCTACCACGTCTTCGACATCTTGTGGCTGGACGCTCGCGCTGTCACCACACAGCCACTCGATGCTCGCCTGGAGCTCCTGCGCGAGCTGCCATTGCTGCCGCCGCTGCATCGCGTGCCCACGCTCAACCACGACAAACCCTGGGAGTTCGCCTGCGCTGAAGGCTGGGAAGGCGTCATGGCCAAACGACGCGCTGCGCCTTACGAACATCGGCGCTCCAAACACTGGCTGAAGATGAAGTGTGAGGCCATTCAGGAGTTCGTGGTCGGTGGCTTCACCGATCCGCAGGGCGGACGCGTTGGCCTGGGTGCGCTGCTGGTTGGCTACTTCGAGAATGATGACTTTGTCTTTGCCGGCAAAGTTGGCACCGGCTTCGACACGCAAATGCTGCTCGCGCTGCGCGCACAACTCGATGCGCTGGAAATCCCCAAGTCTCCCTTCACCCGGGCCTCCGGACTGCCCCGCGTACGCGCTCACTGGGTGAGGCCCCAGATGGTCGTCGAAGTCGCCTTCATCGAGTGGACCGTGCACGGCAAGTTGCGTCATTCACGGCTCATCGCGTTGCGCTGATTCATCGGAAACATCCCAAGGCCCTTGACCTCCGCCCGATCCACTGCCATCCTAGTACTGGAACTCCAGTAGATTGGGAGATGGGCGGATGGCCGAACCGGCATTCACCGAGCGAGAGCTCGACATCATGAGCATCCTGTGGCGGCTGGGACCGGCCACTGTAGCGCAGGTGCGCGAGGAGCTAAGCGATGATCTGGCTTACACTTCCGTGCTATCGGCGCTGCAGACGCTGGAGGAGAAGGGCTACGTTGATCACGAGGCGGAGGGGCGCGCGTATCGGTATCGGCCGTTGGTGGCGGCCGACGCGGCCGGGGGCACGGCGTTGACCCGGTTGTTGGACAAGATATTTCACGGATCGGCGGAGCAATTGTTGGCGCAACTGGTCACCGAACGTCAAATCGCGCCGGAAGAGCTGAAGCGGATGCGCAAGCTTCTGCTGGATCGAATGAAGGAGGCAGAGTGATGCATCTGCTCGAGTGGATGTTACGTGCGGCCGTGCTGGCCATCCTGGTGGGCACCGGGGCGAGGGCGCTGGAGCAGGTGTTGCGGGACGCCCAGCGGGCCACTCGTTTTGTCTGGGTAGGCGCGCTGTTGCTGTCCATTGCGTTGCCCTTCCTTGCGCTGACGCTCCCCGATGTCTGGCCGGACTCCATGAAGCGTGGGGGCGGCATGATCGTGCTGCCCGAAGACCTGGCAGTGGCTGACGGAGTGGTGGCTGAATCGCAGGCAGTGATTCCTGCATCACGGGCGTTGGACAATCTCCGTTGGTCGGCGCGTGATGTTGTTCTGGGCGTGTGGTCTTTGGCGGCGCTGCTGCTCGGGCTGCGTTGGCTGTACGGCTGGCAAAAGCTGCGCGTGCTGCGGGCCCGATGGCGGGAGGCTATGCTGGCCGGCGAGCGGGTCCTGATTTCCGATGAGTTCGGTCCTGCGGTAGTCGGGCTGATGCGCCCCCGTGTAGTCGTGCCGTCGTGGTTGCTGGCTGGAGATGCCGAGCGTCAACACATGATTGTGCGACACGAAGTGGAGCACACGCGGGCGGGAGATCCGTGGCTGCTCGCGCTGGCGCCCATTCTCATCGTTCTATTCCCGTGGAACCCGGCGCTCTGGTGGCAGTTGCGACGTCTGCGTCTGGCCATCGAACTGGATTGCGATGCGCGCGTGCTGCGCGGCGGCGTGTCCGCACTGGCCTACGGTTCCATGCTGCTGGATGTCGCCGGCGGCGCCACGATAACCTATCCCACACTGGCGGCTCTGGCCGAGCCGCGCACATCGCTGGAGAGGAGAATTCGCGCCATGACCCCCATTCGATATCGGTACGCGCTGACGCGCGCCGCCACATTGATGGTGTTGTCCATCCTGGCACTGATCGGCGCCGTGATAGCCGGCGCGCCGGCCGCTGCACCGGCTTCGGCTCAGGAACGCCGTACAGTCAGCCCACAGCAGGAAGGCACTCCGCTGTTGGTGGTGGATGGCAAGCTGCTGGCGGCACGCGCGCAGCCCGACCTGACTCATCTCGAAATCGCCAGCATTCAGGTGCTGACTCCGGCCGATGCCTCGCGTCGTTATGGAACGCGCGGCCGATTGGGTGCCGTGGTGATCACCACGCGACCGAAAACGGAGGTGAGTGCAGTCGAGATCGAGGCCGATGAGCTGCGCAAAGCACTGACCGAGGTGAAAGTGAGCGCGAAGCAGCAGGCCGAGCTGGAAAAGATGATGGCCGAAATGGCCAGGACGGATGCCGATTTCCAGAAGGTCAAGATGGCGGAAATCGAAGCCACGGGTCGTCGTGGCACCATCACGGGCCAGGTAATCATCGAGGAAACCGGTCGACCCGCGGTCAAAGCTCATGTCACGATCGGCCCGCACTCCACGATGACGGACGCGAATGGTCGTTTCGTCATTGCCAATGTACCGGCCGGTGAGCGCACCCTGGATGTGCGCACGCCAGGCTACATCAGCCGACAGCAAGTGTACGTTGCGGCCGAGGCGGCGTCGAATGTGGAAACGATCCAGTTGCGCGCCATGACTGACGGAGAGCGCGCCAAGTTCGAGATGATAAGGCCGCTGTCTGAGAAGGACGCCGAGAAGGTCAAGGTTGCGCGTGAGAAAGCACACCTGGATAACGAAGCGATTCAGCTGTACAAAGCCATGTCTGACAAAAGCATGGTCGACAAAATTCGCGTGCGCGACCTGGCCAGCGGCAACCCCCTGGTAGTGGTCGACGGCGTAGTCATGGGCGCGGGCCTGGATCTGGTCAATTTGTTGGGTAAACTGATCGATCATTCTGACATCGAGAGAATTGAAGTCCTCAAGGGCGCAGCCGCGGTGGCGCTCTATGGTGAGCGAGCGGCGAGTGGGGTGATCCACATCACGACCAAGAAATAGAGGCGGACCATAGGCCATCGAAAGCGAACGCGCGATAGTCGAGGTCGAACATGGCCCCCGATAGACCGATATTGGGGGCCTTGCACTGCCTCACCAGGTCGCGTCGATAAGCCCTCACGACGCGGGTTGAAATACCCCCGACCCGCGGACCTGCATTTCATTACGTGAATCCTGTCCCACGTCACTGGACCGCCTCTTAGCGCGTTCGTAGGTTGACGCGAAAGCGGATAGAGCCGGGGCTAGCGCACACGCTGAAACCAGGGCTGAAACGGTGGTCTGCGCTCTTTTCCGCCCCTGTGAGAAGTCAACACGCCACCCGTATCCTCAGGAGGACCTGTGGGCAAACGCGCACTCTTATTTGGGGGCCTTGCCGCGCTGGCCATGCTCTTACCAACCGAGATGACAGCGCAGGGCAGACGCATTAGCGGTCGAGTGACCGTGACCGGATCAGGCCAGCCGGTACCGGCCGCATCGGTATCGTTGGTTGGACAACTGCGATCTGAGGTAGTAGTCAGCGGGGCCGACGGCCGATTCCTGATCAACGCGCCGGCTGGCGATGTCAGGCTTCAGGTTCGCGCCTTCGGCTACGCACGGGCAGAGGTGTCGGTTCCGGCCGGCCAAACCACCCTGGATGTGGCGCTCGACCAGGATGTCTTCAAGCTGGATGAGTTGGTAGTGACCGGTCAGGCCACCACGGTCGCGCGCCGCAGTGCCACCACGGCTATCGCGTATGTATCCGGTGACGACGTGGCCAGGGTCTCCTCGCCCACCGTGCTCAACGCCTTGACCGGCAAAATCACGGGCGTGAACCTGCAGACCAACTCGGGCGCACCGGGTGGTGGTGTGCAGATGCAGATTCGCGGCAACGGCACCATTCTGGGCGCGTTTGACCCCCTGTTCGTGGTGGACGGCGTGATCTACTCGAACGCCAGTGTCCCGAGCGGTCGCGGAGTGGTCAATAATGCGGCTTCCCCCACGCTGGAAGCAGATCCGGTCAACCGGATCGCCGACCTCAATCCAGCCGACATCGCGACCATCGAGGTCCTGAAGGGTGCCGCGGCTTCATCGATCTACGGATCAAAGGCATCTAACGGCGTGGTGGTCATCACGACCTCACGCGGCCAGGCAGGCGCACCTCGGATCAATTTGAGCCAGCGGTTCGGCATGGCCAGTCCGCTGCGCCTGCTGGAGAGCCGGCGCTGGACCCTGGACTCGGCGCTGGTTCGTTTTGGGGAAGCGGCGCGTCCCTTCTTCGCCGAGAATCCCAACCCCTATTTCGATCAGTTCGGCCAGGTTTACGACAGCCGAAAGTTGTCGACTGAGACGGTGGCAGACGTCCGGGGCGGTTCCGACAATACCCGCTATTTCGTTTCCGGCAGCTGGAAAAACGAGGAAGGCATCGAGCGCTCGACGGGCGCCAGCCGCCAGGGCATCCGGGTCAACGTAGACCAGGTGCTGGGCACGGGCATCGAGCTGAACGTCTCCAGCGTATTCAATCGCGCCGAGAATGACCGGGGCTGGAACAACAACTGCAACAATTACGGCTGTCATGGATACGCCATTGCCTACATACCGAGCTTTGTAAACTTCCTCCAAAAGAATGCCGATGGTACCTATCCGACGCCCACGGTTGGCGTACAGGCCAATCCTATCCAGCTGACCGAGCTGGGCGTCAACCACGAGGAAACCAACCGATTCACGGGCGGCGCGACGCTGGGCTGGAACGCCTACGCGTCCGAACGTCAGAGCCTGCGCCTGGTGATGGGCGGCGGGATGGACGGATTCGACCAACGCAACGACGTCTGGTCACCCAATGACCTGTTCTACGAGCGTACTGCTGCTTTGCCGGGTGAATCGGTGGAGAGTGGCGGGCGAAGCCTGTTCTACAACTGGAACCTGAACGCCATCCACACCTATGACACCGGTTTTCTGACGGCCTCCACATCGTTTGGTCTGCAGTACGAGGACCGGCGGCTCAACACGTTCCAGATCCGGACCCAGAACCTGCTCCCGGGTCAGCGTAACGTGAGCCAGGGCACCAACGTCACGGCCACCGAGAATCTGGTTCAGGAGCGCACGCTCGCGCTGTATCTGCAGGAATCCCTGACCATGCTCGAGCAGCGCGTGCTCGTGCAGGCCGGTCTGCGTGCCGAGCGCAGCAGCGTGAATGGCAGCATCGACAAGTACTATGTGTTCCCCAAGTTGTCCGGCTCGTACCGGTTCTTTGATCTCCTCGGTCAAGGCAGTGAATTGAAACTGCGCGTGGCCTACGGAGAAACCGGCAACCAGCCGCTCTTCGGTCAGAAGTTCACCAACCTGAGCACGCCCCAGCTGGGCGGCCAGCAAGGCGTCACAGTATCGACCGCGGCCGGCTTTGCCGACGTCGAGCCCGAACGGCTCAAGGAAGTGGAAGCCGGCATCGACGGCGAGGCGTTGAACCGCCGGCTCACGTGGGAAATCACCGGCTTCACCCGCAATACCACGAACCTGCTGTTGCAGCGCGTGCCGGCGCCCTCATCGGGCTTCACCAGCCAGGTGTTCAACGGCGGCAAGATCCGGAATTCGGGGATGGAGTTCTCGCTCGGTTACACGCCAGTGCAGACGCGTGATGCGCAGTGGATTACGCGCGGCACGTTCACGCGTTACACCAGCGAAGTGGAAGATCTGGCCGGCTTGCCCGCGTTCTTCCCCACTGCATCGGGTTTCGGAAACCTGGGCCGCACACGCGTCGAGCAGGGCAAGCCGATCACACAGATCGTTGGCTTCGAGCAGAACGACGACGGCACGCGTGGCGCGGTGCTGACCCAACTGGGCAATTCGGCACCCGACTTCCGCGTTGGCTTTGTGAATGACGTGCGTTACAAAGCCCTGACTGCCAGCGTCGTGCTCGATTGGCAGCAGGGAGGCGACGTCATCAACCTGACGCAGTATCTGCAGGATGATGGACGTAGTTCGAAAGATTGGGGAACCGAGACCTGGCGCCAGCGTTATCGCGGCTACCTGTCGGGCTCGATTCAGCCGTACATCGAGGACGCGTCCTTCGTCAAAGTGCGCGAAGTCGCATTGAGCGTGGATGTGCCGCAGCGCTTCGTTCAGTCGCTCAGCATTGGCGACCCGAACGTTCGGCTGGGTGTGACCGGCCGCAACCTCTTCATGTGGACCCAGTACACGGGTCTCGACCCCGAGGTGGCAAACTTCGGTGCCGCAGCCATCCGCAACAATCTGGACATCGGCCCCTATCCGCCGAGTCGCAGCATCTTCTTCAACATCACCGTGGGGTTCTGATGATGACCAAGATCGCAACAACCCGAACCTGGGAGCTTCGCAAAATGAGCGTGCGCTCCCTTGCAACCGTGGCTGCGGCCCTGGTGTTGTCAGCCTGCGGTGACATGGACGTTCTCAACACCAATGCGCCTACGGCGGAAGAGCTGACCGGCTCACCGACGCGCGCGGTCCTGGCCCGCGCCGCAACCGGTATCTTCTCTCAGGCGTTCACGGATGTCGGGACGGAACTTGCCTTCTACGGGCTGTATGGCCGCGAAGGCTTCAACCTGCTGAACAACGATCCGCGTGAAACGGGCGAACAAATCCGCGGGCCGGCCGACCCAACCGGACGCCATTCGGGAATCTGGAGCGGTCCGTTCGCCGCCATTCGGACCATCAACACGTACCTGGCCGCGCTGCCCCTTGCAGCAGGGCTGTCCCCGGCAGAAGTGCGGGCAGCGACAGGCTTCGCGAAGACCATGAAAGCCCGGCACATTCACCGGATCGCCATCCGCACGGGTGAGCTTGGCATTCCGCTCGATGTAGATCGTGACATCACAGCGGAGCCCGCACCCTTCGTGTCCTTTGCCAACGCACTCACCGCAGCCGCGGCGCTGATGGATGAAGCACTGGCCGACCTGCAAAACGGGGGCACAGCCTTCCCCTTCACCATGGCACCGGGCTACACCGGCTTCACCACGCCTGCCACATTCGCTCAATTCAACCGCGCACTCGCGGCCAAGATGCAGGTACATCGTGCAACGTTCGTGAACTGCGCCGCGTGTTGGGCGCTGGCCAACACGGCCATTACGGCGTCGTTCGTGACCACCACTGGGCTACCGGGTGCGCTCGCCAACGGAGTGAACTTTGCCTACTCCGCCACGGCCGGCGAGCCAGCCAACCCAGTGACCGAAGTTCTGACCAACAATCGGTACTGGGTGCATCCGTCAATCGTCAACGGTGCTCAGCTGCGGGCCGATGGCACACCCGATCTTCGACTTACCCGGAAGGTGATTGCCGCAGGAAGGACCATTAACGTCAACGATCTGATCGCCACGCACAAGCCGATCTTATACAACGTAGCCGGTACGCCCGGCACGGTTAACCTGGGTGCGCCCATACCCTGGATCAACAACGAGGAGTTGTTGCTGCTGCGTGCCGAGATCCGCTGGAATACGGCCAACCGGCAGGGCGCGATCGATGACATCAACCTGGTCCGTCAAAACGCCGGCGGTCTGGCTGCCACAGCCTTGACCGCAGGCAGCTCCAACGATGCCTTCGTCACGGAGCTCCTCTACAACCGGTTGTATTCGTTGATGTGGGCCCAGGGCACGCGCTGGCTGGATGCCCGGCGCTATGGCCGTCTGCAGACGTTGCCGGTGGACCGGCCCGGAGATACGCGTTATCCCAACATGATCATCCCGGCATCCGAATGTGACGCGCGCCGGTTGCCTTCCCCTTGCACTCCGCTGTGACCAGCTGACAGCAAGCGGAGTCCTGATG
>JBOHRF010000149.1:0-11514 GCA_050732575.1 Longimicrobiales bacterium | reverse complement strand
GGGAGTTGGACGATGAGTTGAGCTCGTATGTCGAGCAATTGACGGCGGAGCAGATGGCCCGTGGCCGATCGGCCGCAGAAGCGCGGCGCCTTGCACTGCTCGAGCTGGGCGGCTCAGACCAGGTGAAAGAAGAAGTGCGCGCGGTGCGCATGGGCGCCCGCATCGAGCAGGTGCTACGCGATGCGAAATACGCGGCGCGCGGACTGGCCCGCAATCCGGGCTTTGCCAGCGCGGCGCTGCTAGCTCTGGCACTGGGCATGGGCGTAACGACATCGATCTTCAGCCTGGTGCACGGCGTGTTATTGCGCCCGCTGCCCTACCCCGAGCCGCACGAGCTGCAGCGCATCTGGCTTAACAATCCAGAGCAGGGCATCGAGAAGGACATCACATCGTATCCGAATTTGCGGGCCTGGCGCGAGCGCAGTCGTTCCTTCGACCAGGTAGTAGCCGTGCGCAGCATCACGCGCAATCTGACTGGAAGCGGCGATCCGGATGAGCTGCGCGGTGAGGCGGTCACGGAAGGTTTCTTCGAGATGTACGGCGTGTCGCCTGCGCTGGGTAGCCTATTCAGCGTCGAGCAGGCATCTCCGGATGGGCCTCGTGCAGTCGTGCTGAGCCATGGGCTTTGGTCCACCCGCTTTGCGGCCGATCGCACCTTGATTGGCCGCACCATCCAGCTGAACGGCGAGGCGATTCCCGTGGTGGGTGTGATGCCGGCGGGTTTTGGTGACGCGCAGTTTTGGATTCCACAGCAGTTCACGGCCGCACAATCCGGTCTGCGCGAATCCTGGGGCGCACTCTGGCTGCCCGTGTTCGGCCGCCTGCGTGATGGCGTCACTCTGGAACAGGCGCAGGCCGAGATGTCGCGCATCGCACGCGATTTGTCCGCCGAACAGCCTGCCGTCGAAAACCAGGGCGTGCTGCTGGAGCCGTTGCACACTTCGATCGTAGGGGATTCCCGAACATCGCTGCTGCTGTTGCTGGGTGCGGTCGTGTTGGTGCTGCTGATTGCGTGCGCCAACATTGCCAACCTGCTGCTGGCCCGCAGCACCAATCGGCGCGCCGAGCTTTCCGTACGCGTGGCCCTGGGCGCCGGACGAGGCGCACTGATGCGCCAGGTCATGGTCGAAAGCTTGCTGCTCGGTCTCCTGGGCGGCGCGTTGGGCACTGCCCTGGCCTGGGTCAGCACGGGCGCCATGGTCAAGTTTGCCACGGGCAGCCTGCCGCGGCTCGCTTCCGTGCGCGTGGATCTGCTCGTGCTCGCGTTCAGTCTGGGTGCATCGGTGTTGGCCAGCGTGTTATTCGGTTTGGCGCCCGCATTGGCCGTAGCGCGCCACAAAGTGGGCGATCTGATTCGCGGCACGGGACGCGGCGCGGTACGCGGTGCCAGCGGTGTGCGCCCGGCGCTGGTGGCCGGCCAGTTCGCGCTGGCGCTCGTGCTGCTCTACAGTGCGGGCCTGCTGCTGCGCAGCTTTGCCCATCTGCTCAATGAAGAGCGCGGCTTTGATCCAACCAACGTGCTCCTGCTCGACATCACGCTGCCCGGACAACGATACGCGACACCAGCGGCGCGCCATCAGTTCTATGACCAGCTCCTCACGCAGGTCAACGCGCTGCCCGGTGTGCAGTCTGCCGATGCGGTATCGGCGCTGTTGCTCTCTCGCCTGCCCAATTCGGCCTCCATATCGATCGAAAACAAAGCCGACCTGTCCGAGGTCGACGCGAATCTGCCCGTTGCTTACGATGCCATTACACCCGGACTGCCCAATACGCTGCGCATGACGCTGTTGCAGGGCCGGCAGTTCAACACGAGCGATGGGCCCAACACACCCGCTGTTGCACTGGTGAATCAGACCTTCGCGAAGCGCTTCTTGCCCAATGAGCAGCCGCTGGGCCGGCGCTTCACGTTCGGCACGCCCCAGGGAGACTCCACACAGTGGATCCAGATCGTGGGCATAATACGCGATGCCGCGCGCTCGGGTGTGGCTGAACCCGTGATGCCGTACACGTTCATGCCACATGCGCAACAACCGGCCGGTCGCATGCAGCTGGTGGTGCGCACGGCCGGCGATCCGCTGACCGCCGTACCGCGCATCCGCGAGCTGATGCGAGGCGTGGATCCCCTGCAACCGCTCTCCAACGTACGCTCGCTCGATCATGACTTGTCGGAGGGACTGGCGCCGCGCCGATTCGTGCTACTCCTGCTCGCCACGTTCGCCGTGGCCGCCGTCACCCTTGCCGCCATCGGCATTTACGGCGTCATCTCCTACATGGTGAGCCGACGCACGCGCGAGTTTGGGCTGCGCATGGCACTGGGCGCGGAGCCGCGCAGTGTGTTACTGCTGGTGATGCGTCAGGCCGGTCAGCCGGTGGCCATCGGAATTGTATTGGGAACGGTCGGCGCGTTTGGCGCGGCGCGGTTGTTGGGCACGCAATTGTTTGGTGTGACCGGCTTTGATTTGCCCACGCAGGGCGGCGTGTTGGTCCTGCTTACGTTGGTGGCAGCACTCGCTGCGTGGATACCGGCGCGAAGAGCAACCAGTGCTGACCCGTTGATTGCGCTACGCGCGGAATGAGAATCGGTTCCTAATCCTAATCCTCACCTTAATCCTGATCCTCAGCACTTTCCTCCTCCTGTGCTGAGCAGTGGGAAAGTGGTGAGGATTAGAGGATTAAGGTGGCCACTGCGGCGCCAAACGCCGAGGCATGCACCCGCTCAAGCGGCAAATGCCTGTGGATGACTACCAGTGGATACATACTCTGTAGGTCGTGCAGGTGCTGATTCAATACTGCGCACGCTTCGCATTGGTAATCCGTGAACACCACAATGCGAAAAGGAGCTCGCGGGTCGCCCAGTGTGCGCGGTCCCTCGGACAGCTGAGTCCAACTGCCGATAAGTCGACTGGACTCTTTCTGGTTTGGCCGGGTGCCTGATTGCTGCACCCGCACCAAGGCAGCGCCGGCGATTGCCACGGCGCAAAGCGTAAGCGCGACTGTGAGTAGGTCGATGTGTCCCTGCCAGCGCGATGCAATTCGCATTGTGTCACCGGTCCCTACCGACGGATCGCCAGGACCGCATGCGACTTATCGGCCTGCTCCACCTTGAGCACTACCAAGTTGTCGAGCACGGTAAATGTCACCGCCCGCTCGGGGAGGATGAACGTCTTCAGGTATTTGCCTCCTGATGCGTCGTAGAGATCCAGCATTCTCCGGCGCATGGGTGATTGGCCGCCGAACAGGACCCACAAGGTATCGCGGTGCAATGCTGCATCCCAGACAGCAATAACATCGACCGATAGACTATCGCCACCGCTGGCCGATTTGAGGAGCACTGGAAGTTGAAGATGCTCGACGTACGGGTGCACTTGTGCGAATCCGGCAGGCGAGTAGCGCGCGAAGCCAATTCCCCGCAGGAAGGCTGCAACACACGAGCCTGTTCGATCATCATTGACCAGGAGCGTTTGATTGGTATAGCCCGTGCGATCCACGACGCCCCAGGGTGTAGACGTCGCACGCATCATCTGTGCATCCGCGTCCAATTCCACGACTTGTTCACGCCCCATCAAACCCACCAAGTGCTTTCCATCGGGCAGCGTGCAGAACCCCTCTGGTAGTCCCTGTGCTCTCACGAGCGAGACCGAGGACTTCAGTCTCCCATCTGAACCAAACGTGGTCACGCGGCGCGAGGATTGGTCCAGCACGACCAGATCACCACCCAAGCCTGGTCGAAGGAACGCGGGCTGAACAAATTCACCGGGCCCGGGGCCTCTTCGACCAACCCTCCACAGCATCTTTCCATAGTACGCCCGCAGCGCCCACACGGATTTTTCACTGAAGTCGAGCACGAAAACCATGGTGTCCGTTGCCGCCAGCGATGTGGGCTGAAAAATTGGATAACCTTTCTCTGGCGAAGCAATCCAGGCTGTGTCCCAGCGCAGGTTGACCGTTAGACGCTCGCGCGCAGGGCGCTCGGCCGTACACGCAACCAACACCATCGCTATCGCAGCGGATCGCAACCCATCCAGAAGCCGAATCATCGCGGTTACGGCGCTCCTTGTGTGAGATGGTGCGCATTGACGGCGGCTAGCGGAGGCGTGGGGAGAGGTGCGGCCGGCTCCAGGGCGCACAGTCTCGAGACACCTGTTTCTCGCTGACATCGAGACGGCCGGTTCTCAGCCGTGATTCAAGGGACGGACTTTCGGCCGCAGCGCGAGGATCGTTGGTAGGCCTTCCTCGGTCCTGGTCAGCACATAAAACGTTTCGCCGTCGGTTACCATCGAGGGTGTATCGGAAGGCAGTTTGAGGCTGCGCCGGTAGGTGCCATCGAGACCATAGACATCCACCAGTTCGGTCGGCAATGCGCCCGGCCGCGAAAAACGGTTTGGCCGGCCACCAAACAGCATGAAGATCTCATCGCCGATCACGTTCAATGATCGAGCGCCGTACAGTGCCGTGTCTGCACCGGCAGTCCGCTCCCTCGGGCCAGACTTGAGAGCGAAATAAATCGGATCGATGTACCGGTAGGCTTTCCACGACTTCGAGTCACCAATTACAAAACCAGGACCGTACTGATAAGCGATCACCCAAATGGGTCTGCCAGGAGCGGCTCCGACGTGTGCCTGAAGGTTGTGCGCATCGGTGACCGAATCCGGCCAAGGCGTGCGAGATCTGCCTAGGACACCAAGATGTGCATCGGTAAGGATAAGACCCATTCTTGCCGTTTGCGTCGTCATGACGACCGTCTGTGCGGTGGCAGCCACTTGACTTGGAAACGCTCCGAGATTAATTACCTGTTCCGACTGCAACCTCCCTAGCTGATCAAGCTTAACAACCTTGCGGTTCCTGGAATCAAACACCCAGAGGAGCCCGTCGGGTCCAACCGCTAGCGTAGTAATTGTGGACAATTCTCCCGGTCCACTTCCGGGTCTGCCAAAAGTCCACAGCGCCTCGCCCGATAGACTAAAGGCACGAACGGATTCAGGACTTCCATCGTCTTCGCTGACCAACAAGGAATCCCACAGTACGAGCTCGCCAGGATCCACCAGCGTAGTGTCGTTCGGATCAAACCCGCCTATCTGGAAAATCGTATCCCAATGCTCCGTCACGATTCGACGTTCGGCGCGATTCTGCTGGCGATCACAAGAGACGAAACCAGTCACCAGCCCAACGACGGTCAGAGCTACGACCGAGGCTCTTCGCATATCGCCGGCACATCTGCCATGGACGCCGAGGATGTTGCTCGGGTATCCAGTATCGTTCCTGTTGGCGAGACGACTGCCCGGACCGGCGTCACCCTCACACCAATATCACGCAGTCCTTCGAACGCGCTCGTGTTTTGCCGCAGATAAAAAACTCGGTCTACAGCGAGGTCATGGCGTCGAATGAACCCATCGCGTTCATTTTGGTAGCCAGCGACCACAAAACGCACACTCGTATCGGCCACGTGTTTGAGCCGCGATACAATCGAATCACACGCCGCACAATCTGGATCCACGAAAACCACGACTCTGCATCCACCTTCCTTCTGCCAGTCAAGGACTTCGGAATCGGGAAATCCGTCGCCAGGAAGAAGCACTCGGTCTCTTGATGGTGGCCACGATTGATACACTGCAATCGCTGCAAGCATTATTGGCACAGACCAGACCAATCGAGTCATTGCAGTTCCTTGGTTACGCGTAAGAGCAAGGGTGAGAATCGGTCATTGACACGAGTTTAGCCTCCGCGCAACTACGTACACGATGGACAATTCTCATCCTCATCACAATCATCGAAGTACCAGACGAGGCAAATCGCCACGTACGGAGGCTCGCCCGATCCCCCGACTCGACAACCGCATGCTTTGTCCTCTGAACCCTCTGTAATCGGGTCGGGTTGATTCGCAATCAATCGGTTCGCAGCGAGACCGACGTTTAGCGCGACCATGAATAGGATACTAGCCAACAGGGGTTTTCTCTTCATTCCTCTCACCTCCTTTCGTCCACGCGATTCTGAATTCGGGACCGATCCTCACAAACTTGATTGGCATTTGAATCCACGCACAGATCGGCTGGTTACCATGAACTCGAGGCTTCTCGAGAGCTTGACCGCGGCCGAGTCGATCAGGGGGTTGTTACTCGATTCGGCGATCTCCGCTTTCTGGACCTTGCCCTTCGAATTGGATAAGGAAGAAGACCCGAGCCGTGCCTCCGACACCCGCATCCTTTAGTGATTCTGGATACGCCTTATCGACTCTCCTCTTCACATCCGCCGGGCTTCGGATCGATGGGGGCAATGTGTAGCGCTGGTCACTCGATGCGGAGGGCGGCTTCGATGGGCAGTCCTGTGCAGTGACGCCGGACACGGCGCAAACGAGCGGGAGCAACGCTATTACCGTAGAACGCATCGACCGGCTCTCCATTTCACTTGATACCGCGTACTCACAACGTCGGCTTGCCCACGTAAAAAGCTGCCGTTCGCCAGTCGGGTCAACAGTCTCGCCCCTGAGAACGATCATCGCGAACAGCGGCATTGTCGAATTGGCAACATCGAGTGGGCACCTGCAATCGGAAAGAGAAGAAATGTAAGATTCTCGTAAGACATGTGGCGGAGCCCTCCGGGCAGGCGCGAAGCAACTCGGTAAATCGCCAGCTAAGACAACGCTTCAGGATTGATGCCTATGCCTCGTGCATAGTAGGTCAGTATCAGCACGGGACTGTTCAGATCCGGCTCGATCTTGCGCCGCAATTCTGAAAGCTGGAACTCGATGCGGTGGGTGTCGAGCACAACGGTGAGCGGGAAGCCCCACACTCGACTGAGCAGCTCCGTTTTCGAGAGCACTTCACCGCGAGCCTCCATGAGCACGGCAAGCAGCTTAAACTCCTTGCGTCGCAACGGAATGAACTCATTACCGCGCCACACGCCGCGCTCATCTTGGTCGAGGACAAGTTTGGGAATGCCAGCATCAGGCGCTTGTCCAATGCCTCGACGCACGAGCGCGTGCGCACGCGCGAGGAATTCATCCAGCGCGAACGGCTTGGTTACGTAATCGTCGTCTCCGCGCTGCAGGCCGAGCACGCGATCTTCCAGGCGGGCACGCGCGCTCAGAATTAGGATGGGGAGCCGAGGCCTCTCCTTTCGAAGCGGTTTTATGAGATCGAGGCCATCAACGTCAGGTAGCATGAGATCGAGGATAACCAGGTCTGGCCGCCACCGACGGGCCAGGCGAAGCGCATGGCGTCCGTTCGGTGCGAATCCCACGCGGAATCCCTCGATTTCCAGGTTGTTCCTGAGTCCGAACGCGAAGTCTTCCTCGTCTTCTACGAGCAGGATCTTGATGGGTGGTGCGGGCATAGGGGGCGCTTGGCTCGTGGGACAATCATCGCCAAGCTACCCCCCGACATTAATTGGTCAAGGATGGAACTATAATCGCGTTGTATTACAACTTCTCCAGCAGATTCTGGTGTCCATCTGGCGAAATACGCGGACAACACCGTGAAGCTGCCACTCACCAGCAGCACGCCGGCAATCAGCAGAATCACGCCCGACGCTTTTTCCACGGCCGGCAGCCCGCGGCGCTGCCCTTTGATGTGTTTAGAAACCGACCCGTGGCCATGGCCGCGGCCAGGAAGGGCAAGGCGAGGCCGAGCGAGTAGAAGGCCAGCAGCAACATGCCATTGCCCATGCTGGCGCGTGCGCTGGCCAGTGTGAGAAGCGAGCCCAGCACGGGTCCGATGCAGGGCGTCCAGCCCGCGCCAAAGACGAATCCCGCGACACCGGCGCCCAGCGCACGGCGGGGCCCCGATTCCAGCTGCATCGCCGCTCGCGCAGGAAGGGCGCGATGCGGAACACACCCAGTAGCTGCAAACCGAACAGAATGATGAGCACGCCGCTTGCGCGTGCAATCCAAATGCTGATAGAGGCGGAACATCTGCCCGAGCATGGTGGCGGATGCGCCCATGATCAGGAAGATCAGGGTGAAGCCGGCCACAAAGGCCAATGCGGGCACCAGTATTGCCTTCCGGTCACTGCCCGCGCGAAGATCATCCAGCGACATGCCGGTGATGAAGCCGAGGTAGCTCGGGACCAGCGGCAGGACGCATGGTGAAAGAAACGAGAGCACACCGGCGCACCGCGCTCCGGCCGTGCGGGCGGGTGCTGATCCACTGATTGCGCTACGCGCGGAATGAGAATCGGTTCCTAATCCTAATCCTCACCTTAATCCTGATTCTACAGCTTCTCTAACAGAAACTCCGGCGTCCACCTTGCAAAATACGCGGACAACACGGTAAAGCTCCCACTCACGAGCAACACTCCGGCGATCAGCAGAACAACACCAGACGCTTTTTCGATTGCCGGTAACCACCGGCGCAAGCCCTTTGATTTATTGAGAAACCGACCCGTGGCCAGGGCTGCGGCCAGGAAGGGTAAGGCGAGCCCGAGCGAGTAGAACGCCAGCAGGAACATGGCGTTGCCCATGTTGGCGCGCGCGCCTGCCAGCGTGAGTAGCGAGCCCAGCACCGGTCCAATACATGGCGTCCACCCTGCGCCAAAGACAAAGCCCGCCAGCCCGGCGCCCAGTGCAGAGCGCGGCCGTGACTCCAGCTGCAACCGCCGCTCACGGAGGAAGGGCGCGAAGCGAAACACACCCAGCAGATGCAAACCGAACAGAATGATGAGCACGCCACCGATACGCGCGATCCAATCCCGGTAGCTCAGGAACAGCTGCCCGAGCAACGTGGCGGAAGCGCCCAGCAGGAGAAAGATCACGCTGAACCCGCCCACGAAGGCCAGAGTGGGCACCAGTATTGCCTTCCGGTTGCTCCCCGCACGAAGATCATCCAGCGACATGCCGGTGATGAAGCCGAGATAGCTCGGGACCAGCGGCAGGACGCAGGGTGAAAGAAACGAGAACAGACCGGCGACGAACGCCATCGCAAAGGTTATCGAACCGTCCATGTCGTCTCCCAACGACAGTGCTTACCGGCGCATCATGCGCCGGCTCTACGCTTGGTATTACCGACTAAAATACTTCCCTTTCCACTCGGAGCGTCGCCGCCGCCGGGAAGAAGAGCGGCGCGGCTTTCTGGTCATCCAGATCGATGCGTTGGCTCACGATGATCTGAAGCGGGCCATGCGCAAGGGCTATGCGCCCACACTGCGGCGCCTGGTCGAGAAGCGGGGCTGGTCGCTACGGAAATACCCCGCGGGCCTGCCCAGTGCCACCCCGGCCGCGCAGGCCGCCATCTTCTTCGGTACCAAGGCCAATATTCCCGGTTTCCGCTGGTACGAAAAGCAGGATGGCCGGCTGGTCGTCGCCTCCAAAGTCGATGACGTGCAGATCATCCGCGACCGGCTGCCGGCCGAAGGTGTGCTGAAAGGCGGGCACGGCTACGTCAACATATACGATGGCGGCGCGGCGCGCGCCGTGTTCACGCTGGCCGCGCGCGAATCGCAGGCGTTCCTCCAGAAAATGGGCGGCGGACGAGTCGGCCTGCTGCTACTTCTGCATCCCTATCGTACCATCCGCATGTTCGTCGATGCGGCCGTCCAGTACATGCGTGAAGAGTGGGAACGGCTGGTCGCGCAGGTGCGCGGACAATACACGTTCTACTTCTGGTACCTGCCTTTCCTGCACATTGGCACCAACGTCATCCTGCGCGAGCTGCAGACGCTGGCCGTGCTGCTCGACATCTATATTGGCGTGCCCGCCATCTACACGACCTACAATGTCTACGATGAATACGCGCACCACTTTGGACCCGGCTCACGGGCTGCCCTTTCCAGCGTGCGCGGCGTGGACCGGCGCATCCGACAAATCATGCGCCTGGTCCGTCGTCTTCCCGGCCGCCCGTATGACGTTTACATCCTGAGCGATCACGGACAGACACCATCCATTCCGTATCGCGTGATCTTTGGTGAAACGCTGGGGGATACGATCATTGCCGCGGCCCGGCACGGCGTGCTGGTCATGGCTGGCATGGGCGACTACGCCATGGCCGATGAAGATGCCATGAAATTCCTCATCTCCGAGCTGGAAGAGGTTTCCGCCACATCTTCGCCGCCCACGCGCCGTCTCGGACTGCGGCTGGGCCGGTGGCTGCGCTCGCGCTACGGCCTGTTCCCGCTGTTCGCCGAAAACGTCAAGGTGCAGCGCGCTGAGAAAATTGTGGTCACCTACTCGTCATCACTGGCACACGTGTACTGGACCGAACCGAAACGGCCGCTGGCACTCGATGAAATTCGTAGCGATGCCGATAAGCGCGCTCTCTACTATTTCCTGTGCGCCCACAAAGGCATTGGTGTGGTCATCACGCGCCTGCTCGATGGTGCACACGTGGAAACCATGAATGGGCGCGCGTTGGTCACATCGGAAGGTGACCTGGAAGTGCTGGAAGGCGAGGACCCGTTGCGGGATTATGCCGAGAGTCGGGTCGAGCGGCGCGCCATTGCCCAGCTGGTCGCGCAGCACAATGCGGGCGACCTGGTTCTGTTTGGCGCCTACGATCGTGAAAAGGATCAGTGCATCTGCTTCGACGATCAGGTGGGCGCGCACGGTGCCATGGGCGGCCGCCAATCCTGGCCTTTCCTGATGGCCGCGCGCGGTCTGGTTGCCGATGAATACACGATCAATGACCCGCTCGATCTGCATCCCATTCTCAGCCGCTATTCCGAGGGGCGAACAACAATCGACTGACAGCGAACGAATCGAGGGAATAGGATTCGGGGGAGGAAGTAGGGTGGTAGGGACCGATGCTGCCCGCGCAACCGTGCCCGCCACCCGCGGAACCGATCGCTGGCGACAATCCCTACCACCCTATTTCCTCCCCCTAATCCTAATACCTCAGTCTGTTACTTCAGTCTGTTACTTCAGCTCCCGGCTCCTACAATGAACTGCCGCGTCTTCTCGACAAATCGATTGTTGGGCAGCCGAATGCGCACGGTCAACCGGTAGCGGCCGGGTTGCAGCTCCGTGCCCATGGTGCGCAGCACGCGCACAACACCATCGGAGTCGGGCGCGGCTTCATCCTGGAAATCCGTGCGCAGACCATCCTGCGGCCGGCCGCTATCGGGCTGCACCAGCAGTTGCGTCTGGTAGGTCGTACCAACCGGCAGATTGTACAGCTCGTAGAAGATGCGGAACCGGCCCTGCGTGAAACGTGCAAAGGGCATCAGCGCGATGCGCCGGCCGCCCCGCTCGAAGTTGCCGCCCTGCACGTCCCCTCCCAGCACCAGGTCACTGACCATGAGCGTATCACCCGCATACGCGGGTACACGAATCAGCTCGGTGCGCGTGGCGCCATTGTTGTCGTGCTCGAGATTACGCACGACCAGGCGCAGGAACGCGTAGTCGGTGGGTGCGGCGCGAACCAGCGCATGCCGGCTCAAGCGGTCTCCCTTGGCCAGCGGCTCAGCCAGCAGGAAGCTGATGGTATCCGCCGAATGGGTCACGGTCTGGCGCGCGGTGTCGATCACGGCTAGCTGCAGCGCAAGCGTGTAGCGCAGCTGGCCGGTTGCGGTGCGCGTAGAGAGAATGGA
>JBOHRF010000148.1:0-11624 GCA_050732575.1 Longimicrobiales bacterium | reverse complement strand
GCGACGACCAGGAAGGTTACGCACCGAACGACATTCTGCCGGGCTACGGCTTCACGCCGGATTCGCGCTCGGTTGTGTTCACGGGGGATGGCAAGATCAAGCGCGTAGACGTGGCGACCCGGCAGGTCTCGATCATTCCGTTCACTGCGCAGGTCGATCTCGATCTCGCGCCCATGCTCATGCACCCGAGGCGCGTGCAGGATGGTCCGCTCACGCTGCGTGAGCTGCTATGGGTGAATCAAGCGCCCGATGGCAAGCGCGTCGCGTTTACCGGTGCGGGCAAGGTGTACGTCGCCGAGTTGGGCGCAGTCGCGACCATGGCCGGCGCCGGCAATGCGAACGAGCAGACCGCAGTGAAGAGCTCGACCGCACCGCGCAGGCTGACCAACAGCAGCCGCCGCGAATATGCGCCCGCCATCTCGCCGGATGGACGCTGGATCGCGCTCGTCTCCGCGGCCGACTCGACCGGTGCGCAGATCATCAAGGTCCCCATTGAGGGCGGCGCGCCGGTTGAGCTGACACCGCGCGGCGGACAGTACTCTTCGATTACGTGGAGCGCTGATGGCAACAAGATCATTTACCAGGGCCGGCGTCAGGCGCCACCCGAATGCCGCGGCTGCGGTGTGCCCGAGCTGGCCTGGATTTCGGCGAATGGCGGGGAGCCAAACCGCATTCTGCTTTCGGGCGGCAACTCACCAAGCGTCGTAACAACAGCGGCCGATGGCGAACGCGTCTATTACCTCGAGCCGCAACCCGCTGCGCAACCCGCCGCGGCATTCACGGGCCCGCCGCCCATGGGGCTCGTGTCGGTGAAGATAGACGGCACCGACAAGCGCACCCACGCACGAATTACGACCGGCACAGGACAACTGTCTCTGGTGACGGCCAAAGTTTCGCCGGACGGTAAGTGGCTGCTCGTCATCGATCGTGATGATGCCTACGTCGTGCAGCTCACCGATGTCGGCAACGGTATAGACATCAATCTCACTACGCCTGCACTGCCCGGACGTCGCCTCACCATCGAGGGCGCGAACTACGCGGGCTGGGCCGATGGCGGCAGAACGATCACGTGGAGCTTTGCCCACACGTTTTACCGCGTTCCGCTCCAGCGCGTGCTGCGCTCGACCAAACGGGAAGACTGGCAGCCCGAGAAGTTCGACGTGAGCGTGACGGTTCCGCGTGATATGCCGCAGGGCGCGCTCGTGCTGCGCAACGCCCGCATCGTCACCATGAAGGGCGACCAGGTCATCGACCGCGGTGACATCCTGGTGCGCAACAACCGCATCGAGCAGGTCGGCCGCGTGACCGTGCCCGCCGGCGCCAAAGTGATCGACCTGCGGGGCAAGACCATCATCCCCGGCCTGGTCGACGCGCATGCGCACCCGCAGACCGGGAGTGAGATGCCGGCCCAGGCCGAGTGGAACATCGCCAATCACCTCGCCTATGGTGTGACCACGACGCGCAACCCGAGCGGCAACCGCATGACCTTCGCCTGGGAAGAACTCGTGGACGTGGGTGAGCTGGTGGGACCGCGGCTTCTGGGCACGGCCTCTCCGCTCACCAGCACCAACACGCCCATCTCGAGCTACGAGGATGCCCTGCACACCGTCAAGCGCTACAAGGAGCAAGGTGCTAACTCGCTCAAGCAGTACTTGCAGCCAAGGCGCATTCAACGGCAGTGGATCCGCATGGCCGCCGACTCGCAGCAGATGAACGCGACCAACGAAGGTGCCGGCGACTTCAAGGCCGACATGACCATGGCGATCGATGGCTACACGGGTATCGAGCACAGCATCCAGGTCGTGCCCCTGTACAAGGACGTGGTGCAGCTGCTGGCCCAGTCGAAGAGCACGTACACGCCCACGCTCATCGTCGCGTACGGTGGTCCCGAGGGTGAGCTCTTCTGGCGCGACCATACGGACATGCACGGCGACGCGAAGATCCGCCGTTTCGTACCGCACGAGGAAGTCGATCGCAAGTGGCGCCGCCACCAGCGGATCATTGCGGAAGATTTCAACTTCCCCGGCATCGCGCGCGGCGTGCGTGACATCGTGCGCGCGGGCGGCCGTTCAGGACTGGGCAGCCACGGCAACCAACAGGGCCTCGGCGCACAGTGGGAGCTGCGCATGCTGCAGTCAGGCGGCATGACGCCCTTCGAGACGCTGCGTGTCGCTACCCTCTTCGGCGCAGAGTCGATCGGCTTGGGGCGTGACCTCGGCTCCATCGAACCGGGCAAACTCGCCGACCTGGTCGTGCTGGATGCGGACCCGCTGACCGACATCAACAATGCCGCAAAGATCCGCTACGTCGTGAAAAACGGTGTCGTCTACCAGGGCGAAACACTCGACGAAGTGTGGCCGCGCGTGCGCAAGTTCCCGCTCTTCCAGTGGCAGCTGGAGGATCAGCGCTATGATGCGCTCAAGAAGCAGTAGCACATGCCAATGAACCGCTGAGAAAGGCTCTCCCATCGACTCGTTGCAAAAGCAGGCGCGCGACGCGCGGGAATCCCGGTGGATCGAATCGTTGGTCGCCGACCTGAAGTTTGGCCTGCGCCATTTCAGCAAGATACCGCTTTCGCCACCAGCGCGTACTCCGCTGACGTGGTTCCCCTGCTCGCGAGCAACGACCAGGTCAAGACCGAAAGCGATCGTATTGAAGACCTGGCGGTGCTGGGCGCGATCACGGTGATCGGCTTGCTGATTCTGGTGGTCACCTGCACCAACGTCAGCACGCTGCTGGTCGGTCTGGCCGCTGCTCGTCGTCAGGAGATCGCGATCCGGCTTTCACTCGGCGCTCCGCGCGCGCGACTGGTTCGCCAGCTGGTGACCGAAAGCATATTGCTGGCGACCGCGGGCGGAGTCCTCGCTATCGGCATTCTCTGGGCCTTGTATCGCGCGTTCGGCACGCGCTTCCCGGACGTGCCGCTCACCCTCGACTGGACCGTGCTTTTGTTCGCGTTCGGGTTTGCCGTTGCGACCGGTATTCTGTTCGGAGCCCTCGCCTGCACTGCACGCCACCCGGTTGGCGGTTGCCGATGTGTTGAAGAATACCGCGGCCTCAGTAGTGGCGTAGCGATCACGGCTGCACGCGGGGCTCGTGGTTGCCCAAATTGCCTGCACGCAGCCGATGCTGGTCGGACTGGGCGCCCCGATGATGGTCGTACTCGAGCAATACGGTCGTTCGCGAGCACCCGCACTCGAGAACCATATCGTGGTCGCGGACTTCGATCCCAGCGCACTGCCACTCGCGCAGGCTGAACTGGAGCTGCTCCGGCTGCGTGAACGATTCGCAGTTCTGCCCGGCGTAGTCGGTGTCGTGACACCGTCGCGCCGCGGCAGTCGCCGCCATATGGTGGTACATCCGGCCGATCGGCCGGCCGGCGTCGACGCGGGGGAAGGAGCCATAGTCAGGACGTCCTCGGCGCCGCCCGGCTACTTTCGTTTTTTCAATCGGCCTATCATGCGCGGTCGCGACTTCAACGACTACGATGTCGATCACGGCCATCCGGTCATACTCGGTACGGTGGCGGCGCAACGGCTCTTTGGACCGGCCAATCCAATCGGCCGGCGGCTGGTTCGGGCGGAGCAACTGAGCGGCGACACGAGCGCTCTGGTCGTGGAAGGGGTAGTCAATGATTCCGCCTTCAGTCAGCCCGGCATCAGCGACGTTCCGTCCTACACGCCGATCACGGAGTCCACGCCCGGTATGGTTTCAATCGCCGGCCGGCTGCTGATCCGCACACATGAGCCGGCCGCTCCCATGATTCCCCTGATCCGTTCGGTCGCCCATTTGCAAGCGCCCAACGCCCCATTGGTGAGCGCACAGACCATGTCAGCGCTGGAAGCCAGCCGCCGGGCCAACTCATTGCGAGCGTCGGGTAGTGCGGCAGCTGCAGGCCTGCTCGTGTTATTCCTCTCGACCATCGGACTGTATTCCATCGTGGCCTTCGCAGTCAGCCAGCGCGCGCGTGAAATCGGGATTCGTACTGCTCTCGGCGCCCATCAGAGAAGTCGTTGGATTGTTCTTCTATCGCGGAGTAAAACTCGGTTTGATCGGACTTGCCATCGGATTGCCGCTCGGCATCGTCGTGTTGCGCTTTCTATCGACGCAGTTCCTCCTGCCCTTCCCCAACGCATCGGCTCTCAGCCTCGTGATGGCACCGCTCGTGCTCGCGGTCACCGCGATTGCCACCTGGATCCCGGCCCGACGCGCGGCCGGCGTAGGATCCTCTGCACGTACTCCGAGCCGAGTAGTGACCAGCTAATCCGTTACGTTCACGGATTCTGCTTTTCCCCAAAGAGATCGAGGTCACGGCCAAACTCCAGCATCCCCACATTCTTCCGCTGTTTGACCCGGGGAGGGTTAGGGTTTAGGAAGGGCTGCTCACGAGCCTGGGAAGTCGGCGGATATGGTTCGCTTCTGCGGCTTCCAAACCCCATTGCCTCCGTGCCTGTCTAAATGGGTAACACGCTTTCGCGTACGGGGAGGTTCGCAATGAGTGGTGGTCGAATGGCACTCGCTCTCGTGCTGTACATGGGCATGGCCAGGCTCGGCTCCGCGCAGACGGTGCAACTCGGAACGTGGGAAGGCGTCATCGAAGATCCCCGTCGTCCGATTGTCATGATGACTGATTTCAACGGTCGCGCGGCCACGTTGAGCGGAGGTGCGCCGATACCGTTGGCCCTGCAGAGTATCTCGGCCGGCGATACGGCCGTGGAGTTCGTCATCACCCAGGGCGCGCAGAACCTCCGCTTTGCGGGCCGTCGGTTGGGGGAAATGATCACAGGTGTCGTCAACACCGGCACGCGCACGCTTCCGTTCTGGCTCGAGCCAATTCCAGACCTGAAGCCGCCGGCCAACCGGGTGGACGCATGGCGTCAGGATCTCGATGTCGTGCTCACCCGCTTTCTGCGGTATGACCGCAGCTTCAGCAATGCCGAGCGCGCGGCAGCGCGCGCGCGTGTGGAGCAACTGAAGGAGGCGGTGGATCGGCTTCCGGATGCGAAAATCATGGTCGAGCTGGCTCGCGCGATCGCCCTGAGCGGCAACGCGCACACCCGCCTATACTTCGCACGAAACCGAACCGAAGTGCGCCGCCTTCCGATCCGGGTCTGGTGGTTTGGCAATGAACTTCGCGTCGTGCGTGCGCAGGTCGGCCACCGCGACTTGCTCGGGTGCCGCGTGATCGCAGTGGCTGAAACCGACGTGGATTCGGCCTTCCGCATGATCCGCGACATCAAAGCCGGGAATGCGTCCTGGCAACGCTACATGAGTGCGTACTTTCTAACGAGTTCCGACGTTCTGTATGGGGCGGGTGTGAGCCGTGATACCGATCACGTTCCGCTGACCGTTGTGTGCGGTGAAGCATCGCGCACCGCAACCCTCGCGCCGCTCCCGTTGCGCCGTTCCACGGCACCCGTCGAGGCATGGTGGGACCTTGCGCCGTCGTTTCCGCATCCTGACTCGAGTTTCATCCCGGCACTCAGCGCGGGCAGGGCGCCGCTCTTTCTGCGCAACGTTCACGAGAACTACCGGTTCGAGTACCTGCCCGACGCCGCGGTGCTGTACCTGCAGTACAACCGCGCGCAGCAAATGCCGGGCAAGCCGATGAGCGATTTCATCGAAAGTGTTGCACGTGCTCTGAAGGAGCATACGGTCAAGGGCTTCGTGGTTGATCTCCGGTTCAACACAGGTGGCGATGCCGGCGTGGGTACACCGCTGGTGGAAACTCTGGCCGGCATGCTGAAGGGCACACCGGTCTTCGTGCTGACCAGCCGTGCCACGTTTTCGGCCGGCATCACGCACGCGGTTCAGTGGAAGACATTGGCGGGCGCCACTGTGATAGGGGAACCCGTGGGTGACGAGCTGGATATGTGGTCCGAAGGTGGCAACATCGTATTACCCAATTCGAGACTGACGGTGCATTACGCAAACGGATTCCATGCTTACTCGCCTCGGGATTATCCCGAGTTCCGGCCCTACTTCGCCGACCTGAATGTCGGGTCCCTGGAGCCCGATGTGGTCGTGGAGCAAAGTTGGGCGGACTACGCCGCCGGACGGGATCGCGTTCTTGAAGTCGCTATGAGTCGGCTGCGGGACCCGCCTCGATAGATGGTCCTTCAGCTAACGCGATCGCTGGATGGTTTGTTTGGCTTTCACGCGCGTCACTGGATCTCGTGCTCTCCTTCGATGGTCCTCGCTTACCGCGTCCACGATCTTGTAAGAGAGGAAGTCGGCGAGTCGTTGCGCAAACTGCAACGCGGGCGGCCCCACACAGCCCTACCTGATCGCGCTGGTGCTGAACGGGCTGGGCGGCAACGACGAGGCCCTCGCCCTGCTCGAGCGCGCCTACCACGAGGGATCCACCATGCTCAGCTACCTGGACCGCGACCCCGTCTCGATCCTCTGCGCAAGTCAGCGCGCTTCGCGGATCTGCTGCGCCGCATGAACTTCGCACCCACCACAGTCCAGTAGCTTCCCTACCGCGACCGGCAAAGCTCGACGCGATGTCGGAGATTCGACACCGAACCGCGTCACGCGCTTTGGCCCCTCAATCCGAGTGATCGTTGACGCGTGTAAGTCAGCCTCGGCCATGACCCCTCAGGCAGCACTTTGAGGTAAGACCAAAGTCTCGGGGCCGTTCTCAATTCCACGACCTATCGTGTTCTTCCCATTGTCGGGGCCGCATCAGACTCCTGGCTGGAGTGCTGCCGATAGCGGGCTGGTGGTAAACAAGTGGGATGAAAGCAAACCGCGAAATCACGGCGACCATGCGCGTGGTCGTGGCGCTGCTGCTCATGGTTGGCGTGGCGCTCGTTCTGCCACAGCAGGTTCAGCCGTTTGGCAGGCTGTTGATCGCCTGGAATGCGGGCGTGCTCGGCTTCCTGGCCATATGCGTCGTCATGATCAGCGGCAAGGGCCCGGAAGAAGTACGCGTGCATGCGCAGCGTCAAGCTGAGGGGCGCTACCGCGTGCTGGCGGGAACTCTCGTGGTTTGCCTGGTGAGCCTGCTGGCCGTGGCTTTCGTGCTGCTCCGCGTCCAGCAGCATGACCGTGATTTCCGCTTGCAAGTGTTTCTCTGTGTACTGACTGTCTTCAGTGCCTGGCTGCTGCTGCAGACCGTGTTTGCCCTGTTCTATGCCCGCTTCTACTACCATCCGGCCGGCGGTGGCCACGTCGCCGGCGGACTTCGGTTCTCGGGAGATGCGCAGCCTGATTACTGGGATTTCACCTACTTCTCCTATGTCATCGGCACGAGTTACAGCACGTCTGACACGAACATCGAGAGCCGCACGCTGCGCCGTACGGTGCTGATCCAGTCACTCGTTTCGTTCGTGTTTTACACCGTGCTGATCGGCGTGCTCATGAATGCGATCGCTGCGCTGCTCTGAATATTACACCGCAACCGTTCCAGATACCGACTCAGGCACCCGGCTGGTACCATCACCGTCGACGATCCAGAGGCCGAGATTCCCTGCCCTCGGGAAACGGGCCAGCCGTTACTTCGGGCCCATGCGCATGATCCGTGACCATTTCATGACTTGCATGGCACGCGCTTTGACAATGTTGAACACGTACCGACGGCCCTGAGACTCGTGCCCGGAGTATGAAGCGCGAATGGTCGGTTGAGGAAACGTGACGCACGGTCTGTATAATCCGATCCTCATCGCGATTTCGGTTCTGATCGCGATCTTCGCAGGTTATACGGCGCTGGACCTGGCCAACAGTGTGGTCGCTGCGCGCGGGAAGGCGCGGGTTGCCTGGCTCGCCGGCGGTTCGCTGGCCATGGGCACGGGCATCTGGAGCATGCATTTCGTGGGCATGCTCGCGTTCCGGCTGCCTGGCGTTCCGGTTTCGTACACCGTTCCGTTGCTCATCCTGTCGGTCGTGGTAGCGATCTTTGGCTCGGCCATCGCGCTACTCGTGGTCAGCCGCGCCAGACCCATGGTTCCGACCCTGATTGCCGCAGGGCTGATCATGGGCGGTGCGATCTGCGGGATGCACTACATCGGCATCGCGAGTATGCATCTGGCCGCGCTGATCGAATGGGATGCGCGTCGGGTTGCTGCATCGATCGTCATTGCCGCCCTGGCGTCTTACGTTGCTCTCTGGCTGGCCTTCCGATTCCGTCGTGAAATGGGCCGTCGCGCCGTCCTGCACCGGCTGGCGGGCGGCGTGTTAATGGGTCTGGCCATTTCCGGCATGCATTACACGGCCATGAGCGCCATGTCGTTCCTGCCTACCGGCACCCACGTTCCCTTGCTGCACGACAACGTGCTGGCCACAGACCAGCTCGCGCTGGCCGTTACATTGACGACACTCCTGATTCTCGGGATCGCGCTGGCCGGTGCAATCGTAGAACGCGCGCTCACGCGCCGCTCGGTTATGGCTGAAGAAGCGGAGCGGCGAGCTACGGAGGAAGCAGCACTTCATGAGATGGCGCGTACGCTGGCAGCCGCGGGGAGCATTCGAGACGTGGTGCAGTCCGTGGTGGTCAACGGCCTGGAAAAGGCGCACGCGCGGGGCGCTTACATCGAACGAGCAGAGGAAGAAGCTGAGCCTAACGAAGTCGAGGTCATGGCTGCCGCCGGACGGTATGTGCCGGCGCCCGGCACACTCCTGCCCTACACAAAATCGCTCACTGAGGAGGCCGTTGCGCGGGGCGAGCTTCAGTGGCCGACTCGGCTGGAGACGCTGCCTGACTCGGTGGCACCATATCTGACTTCGATATCTCGTCGCTGTACCGGATTGATCGTCCCGCTTGCCACGGAAACCAGTGTGTTGGGCGTGCTAGTGCTGGTGCGCGGACCGGATCAACCAGCCTACCAGAGCAGTGACCTGGCGTTCGCGGGCGCGCTGGGTGATATGACGTCGGCCGCGCTGGGCCGCGTGTTGCTCCTGCAGCAATTGACCGAAAGCGAACAACGGTTCCGCGAGCTGGCCGAGAACATTCGTGAGATCTTCTGGATCCTCGATCCGCGCACGCGCACAACGCTGTACGTCAGCCCGGCCTACGAGGAGGTCATGGGTTGTCCGGTCGGCACCTTGTCCCGCCAAACCGAAGCGTTTCTGGAGCTGGTTCACCCTGAAGACCGTGGTCTGGTCGAAGTGGCGCTCGATGCATTGACCCGCCACGAGCACGAGGTGGAGTACCGTATTGTGCGACCTGATGGCGGCCTGCGCTGGATCAATGCGCGCGGCTTTCCGATTCGTGATGAGCAGGGTGAGATTTCGCGCATCGTAGGCATTGCCGAAGACGTCACGACCAGGAAAGCGGCCGAGGGCAGACAGCGGTTCCTGGCCGAGGCGAGTCGAGTGCTCGCTACTTCACTGGACTACAAGGAAACGCTGGGCAACGTAGCTCGTATCGCCGTGCCGGAGCTGGCCGACTGGTGCGCGATCATGCTGCGCGAGGATGGTAAGGCGGTGCGAACCAGCGAAGTCACGCACGTGGACGCGAACAAGACCAAACTCGCCTGGAAATTTCACGAGCGGTTTCCTTCCGATCCGGGCGCTTCCGTGCGCGCCTACCAAATACTCGGCACGGGCATGCCGGAACTGGTGGCGGAAGTCACCGATTCGTGGCTCGAGCAGATGGCGGAGAGCCCCGAGCAGCTCGATTTGATGCGCGCACTCGCTCCGCGCTCGTTGATGCTCGTCCCGCTGATCGCGCGCGGCCGAACGCTCGGCCTGATCTGGCTGGCGCATGCAGAGTCGGGCCGCCTGTACAATGCGGATGATGTGGCAGTGGCCGAAGAACTGGCTCGCCGCGCTGCTGCCGCCATTGACAATGCATTACTCCATCGGGACAGCAAAGACGCGCGCCGCGAGGCGGAGGGGCGGGCCCAGCAGGAAACCGCATTGCGGGAAGCGACAGCTGCGGTGAGCTCCGCGTTTACGACCGAAGAAGTCATCCAGCGTATTGCAGAACGCGCGATCGAGGCGGCCAACGCGGACAGTGCATTGGTCGAGCGCATCGACAGCGCACGGGGCGAAATCGAAGTCGCAGCAATGGCGGGCCAACCGCTAATGACGCTGGGCCGTCGGTTGCCCTACACGGACTCCTTCGCGGAACTGGCGGTCGCGAGTGGCCAGCCCACAAACATTGAACGACTCTCGGAAGCGGGCCATCACCTGCCCGATGATCTGGCTGCGGCCTGCGCCGACTGTTCGGCCGCGGTCTTACCGCTCTTCAGTGCCGGCGAACCGATTGGCGTGTTGGTCCTGATCCGCGCGCCCCGCAAGGGAAAGTTCCGGCAGGACGAGATCGCACGAGTACTGACCTTTGGGGATCTGGCCGCACTCGCTTTCCGCAAAGCGTACCTCATGGAAGAGTCGGAGCGGCGGAGAATGGAGCTGGAGCGCGTGACCGAGAGCCGCGCGCGGCTCATGAGGGGATTCTCTCACGACGTCAGAGAGCCGCTCGGGGCAGCGAACGGCTATCTGGATCTTTTGGATGAAGGAATCGTAGAGCCGCTGAGCGACAAGTGGCGCGGCATGATGCAGAACGTACGCCGCTCCATCGGGAGAGCGGTGAGCCTGACCGAAGATCTGCTCGAGCTGGCGCGCGCCGAAGCAGGTCAGATCGAAATCGATCCGGGACCGATGCACCTGACCAAAGCGGCACTCGAGGTCGTGGAAGAGTACCGAGCCAAGGCCGAAGCCAGAGACATGGTCATAAAGACCGACTTGCCCGCTGAGTTCCCCGCCATCGAATCCGACACGAGTCGCGTCCGTCAGATCCTCGGCAACCTCATCTCGAATGCCATCAAATATGCAGCCAACGGCAGCTTGACTGTGCGCGTCGACGCAGGCGAGGGGGACGGCGCGCCTGGCCCCGGCCGCTGGGCCGCTGTACACGTCACAGACACCGGACCTGGGATCACCCCTGAGCAGTTGAAGCTATTGTTCCAGGAGTTCAAACGTCTGGAACCTGCGGGAGAAGGCGGCGCGGGCATCGGCCTGGCCATCAGCCGAACTCTGGCCCGCGTGCTCGGTGGCGACATCACGGTTGTGAGCCGCGTGGGTAAGGGTTCCACCTTTACGCTGTGGCTGCCAGTGAACAAACCGCACACACCGAATGGCAGACCCCTGAAGAGCTGAATCCGTTCACGTTCTCGCTCTCGTTCCCGTTTTCGTTCACGGCTGTTCCCGGGAACGCCGTGGACGTTCAGAGCCTGTCCGACAAAGAGAGCCATGCTTTCGGTTCACCATGTTCGGGAGCGGGAGCGCATAACGGGAGCGGGAGCGCATAACGGGAGCGGGAGCGCATAACGGGAGCGGGAGCGCATAACGGGAGCGGGAGCGCATAACGGGAGCGGGAGCGCATAACGGGAGCAGGCGCGGCCGTTCCGCGATCTGGCGGAGCGGCGATCCGTTACGAGTGCGGGCACAACATCTCAACCACGATAGCTGCGTGGCGCGACTGGGCGATTGAGCACCCTATGGGGCATCTGGCAATTGGTCGATGTGTCTGGCCGGGCGCGGCAAACGCGGAGCCATCCATGCCACTTCTGAGTTCATCGTCACCGCATCCCATGGCACGGACATCGCCAGCGCGATGCCGAAATCGCTGACCAGTGGCTGGCCATCGCGCAGCAGGATGTTTTCCGGTTTCAAATCGC
>JBOHRF010000147.1:0-11676 GCA_050732575.1 Longimicrobiales bacterium | reverse complement strand
CCGCGGTGATGACCGAGTCGAGCGAAAACACGATGTCGAGCAGCAGGATCTGGATGATGACGCTGCGGAAGGTGGCGGCCACGCGCCGCTCGGATGCGCCCACCTCACCTTCCAGCTTCTGATGGATTTCATGTGTGCTTTTGGCGATCAGGAACAGACCACCGGTAATGAGGATGAGATCACGACCCGAGAACTCGTGACCGAACCAGCCGAAGAGGGGTTCGGTCAAGCGAACCATCCAGGCAATGGAGGCGAGCAGCGCAATGCGCATGAACATGGCCAGGCTCAACCCGGTGAGTCGTGCCCTGCGCTGCTCCTCGGATGGCAGTTTGCCGGCCAGGATCGAGATGAAGATGACGTTGTCAATGCCGAGCACGATCTCCATCACGGTGAGCGTGCCCAATGCGATCAAGGCCTGCGGGTCAGTCAGCCAATCCATGTGTCGCGTTCCTGGCTGTTTGGTTGCATTTCTCCTTCACCAATCTGGCCTGCTCGTCAACGAAAGGCACGCAGCAGCCGCTGTACGACTTCACCCGGTCGCTGTGCCGTCATGACCGCGCTCAGCACGGCACAGCCCGCGGCGCCGGTATGGGTAAGCTGCTGAACGTTGTCGGGTGTGATGCCGCCAATGGCGACTACGGGAAGGTGCACGGCCCGTGTTACGCGCTGCACACCCTCAGGGCCGATTTGTTGATCTGCAGCTTCTGCTTTGGACGTTGTGCCGAAGACAGCGCCACACCCGATGTAGTCGGCTCCGGAGCGTTGTGCCAGCTGCGCCTGTTCGGGAGAGTCAGTAGAGAAACCGAGCAGCAGTGCAGGCGCGGCCCGTCGAGCGGCCGCAATGGGCAGGTCTTCCGGACCCAAATGTACGCCCTGGGCGCCCGAGGCGAGGGCGACATCCAACCGATCGTTGATGAACAACCGCGCATCATGCCGCGCAGTCAATTCGAGCAACGCGGCGGCCTGCAACAACAGTTCGGCACTCGAGGCTCGTTTGTCACGGAGTTGAACGGCGGGCGCGCCCGCGGCCAGGGCTTCGTGCACGACCCACTCGACTGTGCGAGGGGCAGCCAGCTTGCGATCCGTGATGACGATCACACGAAGATCGAGAGGCGTGCTCAAGAGCGTGGAACGCCCGGGTAGTCGGGCAATCGGATTGAATCATCCGATTGCCCGACTGTCCGCAGCTACCTGGGTGGGTGTTGATTTTTGCGATACAGACGCGCGGCTTCCACGATCTTGCGCTGCGCATCATTCAACTCTGCCTGCAGTCCAACCACCCTGCGCGCTGACTCATTGGGTGAACCCGCGTACGTATCACCCATGGTCTGAGTCGGTGTCAGGGTAATAATCGGTGGCCCCGCGGTCGGCGCGACATCGATTCGGAACACGTTCCAAATAGAGCCGGGCAGATTGGGCGGTGTGAACTGGGCGATGAGTTGTGCACCCTGGAACACGCGTACCAGCGCGCCCGACCCTGCGATGTTGCTGGCGCCGGCAAAGTGGTGCACCGAGTAGGTGTAGCGACCGATCAAGGTCTGTCCGATCGTGATGGTTTCCGGTCCGAAACTGGTCTGGTCATCGATGTCGAGCAGAGCGAACGGTGATGCGGTCAAACTGCCGGTGGCGGCGTAGAAGACGTGGAATCGCTCTACCGATTGGGATATGGGCCCGAACAGATGGGAATCCAGGTCGACCGGATCGGCGCCCCAGGTGAGCACCACGCGAAGTTGTCCCTGCGCCAGCACGGGCGAGAGCACAAAGTCCAACAGATGTTCTGCTGCCACGGCCGTGATGTTGGCATCATGCCGAATGTAATTCGGTGCGACGGCAGCGACCTGGTACGTCACCCCGGTAGGCACGCTCAGGGCATACCTCCCGTTCAGATCCGTACTCGCGGAGGCGGCCAGGGTCGCGCCGTTGAATGCGGCCACGGTCGCATTCGGGATGGGCAAGCCGGTTACAGCATTGGTGACCAGGCCGCCAATGCGACTGTGCGTCAGGGACAGCGCGAAGTTGATCGTGTGTTGCGCGGCCTCAATGAACTGCGTGAGCTCTTGCCGGGCGTGACCGGTGGCGGTGGCCGAGAACAGGTAGTTCCGATTGGAGGGCACGGTCAACGTGTAGTTGCCCTGCGCATCGGTCAGTGCCGTGACCTGCGTTGGTCCGGAAAGCGCAGTGACTGTAGCGCCCGCGATGCCCGTGTTGGTGACGGCTTGTGTGACTCGACCGCTGACCACGCTGTTGCTCACGCGCACTGTCACGTTCACGCTGCGCGTGACCGTGCCATTGCGCGCAGTGATGGTAGCGGCTCCGGTAGTCAGGCCGGTAACACGACCGGTATTGGGATCGACGGAAGCAACACCAGGTGCCGAGCTGGACCAGGTAAACGTGCGCACCAGGGCATTGCCCCTGCGATCGCGCGCCACGGCCGTGAACTGGGCAAAGCCGCCCACATCGATGGTAGCCGACGTTGGTGTTACATCAATCGTGTTTACGGTGGCGGTCACGGTCACATTGACAACACGCGACAGCGAGAAGAACTGAACGGCCGCGGTCACGGTCACCTGGGTCTGCCCCTCCGTGCGGGCCACGACGCGACCGCTGAGGTCGACCGTTGCGACCTGCGGGTTACTGCTGCTGAAGTTGAGGGTGAGTCCGGGAATCGTGTCACCGGTAGCAAACAGCACGACGGCATTGATGCGCGCGGTGTCTCCCAACGACGTGATGGTCGGCACGCTCGCAACGTTCAGCTCGTCCGGGATCGCGATCAGGCTGACGTCCGTGCTGGTGGTCTCGCCGCGCAGCGCTCTGACTATGGCAGTACCGGCGAACAGCGGCTGCCGGGCCCGACTCAGCGCGCCGACTATGACCAGCGGCTCGGCATCGCTTTCCAGGTCGATCTCGATCTGGATGCGGTTCTCGGCCGCGGGTGTGAAGCTGGCCGAGCTGAAGTGAATGGCGTTGATGGGTGTGAGGTCTTCGCCGAAGTTCTCCTCGAAGCCAATAAAGTCGGATGCGCGAAACACGGCAACGTGCACCGAATCGGCCTTGTCATACGCAGCGGCTGGCCCGCCCGCGGCCGAAGAACCGGTCAACGAGAATGCGAGTCCAAGCACGGCCGGCGCCGGTGCGGGATCGTGCAACAATACGTCTTCACATCCGGCCAGGCCGCACGCAGCGGCCAGGATCAGGATGGCGCGATGGCGTAAGGTTCGTGCGCTCATAGTCACCTCCCCAGTCGCACAGCCAGCCCGACCTCGCCGCCGTACAGGCGAGAGCGGGACTGATCGTTGACTACGAGGTTGCCCACGCGACCGCGGATGGTGGGGATGAACGCGCCCAACTCGAACGAAGCGCCCACACCAACCAGGTAACCCTGTCCAACGCCGTCTTCGCGGCGGAACACGCGCAGATCGGTTGAGGGCAGGAACGCGGAATTGCCGAACGGCAGGCGCAAGCCCGCGCCTGCAACGATCAGGTCCTGAGCGGCAAAGTCTTCGGAACCGTCCAGGAACGCGCTCTGGGAGCGATGCATCACGCCGGCATACAACGATGCATTTCCACTGTTGCCCGCGCCGAGATCGAGTGCGGCCAATACTTCGAGCCGATCACCCGAGCGATAGAGATTCTCGCCATCGAAAGCATCATCGCTGAAACGCTGCATAGTGGCGGACAGCGAGGCTTTGCTGGTGGCGCCAATCGAGTGATCGACAGCGACGCGTACGTAGGTCTGGTTGCCCGGCTGATACGAGAAGACCTCGGGTCCGGCCAACGGCTCGAATTCGCGCGCGGCTGAATAACCGACGCGCGCGCCAATGCCAAAGCCACCCACAGGCACGGCGACCGAGGCACTCAGGTCGAAACCGCCACCCGTACCCCAATTGGAGATCCGGAAGGGAAGTAGATCGGCGGCGATGACACCGGCCACGGCCGCCTCCTGGATGGTTTGGCTGGCGTTTCCGGTAGGCAGAAACGCCGTTCCGGTCAGCGAGATGCGCTCGTTGGCCAGCGGCACAGACAGCATGATACTGGTGTCCGTCAACCCGGTGACCGTGCTCAGGTCACCCGTGGGGCTGACCAGCAGGCCGTGGGCATAACTGCCCGCCACTTCGACGATCACGGGACCGGTGTAGCGCGCAGCGAACGGTGCAGTCGCGAGCGCTACGCCATGCATGCCTACGGCTTTCCGATTGTCGAATACGAATCCCTCGAAGCTGGCGCCCGCACCGACTCGGATACCCGTATTCTGGGCGACCAGAGGACCGGTCGTGCCGAGCAGCACGACGAGCGCGATCAGCGAGGAACGAAGGCTCTTGTTGGTAGTCATGATTCCTCGCTAGTTCGGACGTCGAAAGATGAGTTCGATGATGGTCTTGCGACGTACATCTTCATTGCCCAGCACCTCGGCGACGGGATCGCGCTTGAAAGGATTCTGCTGCAGCACGTTGGCGGTGGTCGATCCGGGCTGGGTCCCTTCGAAGCTGGCCTTTTCAACCAGACGCGTGGTGGTGGTCGCAACGGCCGCAGCGGTTTGCCGGGTCTGCTCGGCCTTTTCCTTAGCCAATGTGAAGTTTGGATCCAGACGCGCAGCCTCATCGAACTGCTGTGCGGCGCGCGCGTAATTGCCCGCGTCCAGTGCCTCGAGGCCAATGCCATAGGCAAGGATCGCGTTGAGGTTGTCCGTGGGCTGGCGGGAGACGCGCTCCCGTTCAGCCACGGTGAGTGATACGCCCAGCGATTCGTAAATCCGAAGGGCCAACCGTTTCTCCGCGGCCATGATCCGATTGAGGGCATCGGTCTCGGAGAGCGCGCCCGTACCAGCTCGACCCGTGGGCATCTGAACGATGGCCGCGTTGAGTTGCACCGTTTCGGCCTGACTGCCCAGCGATCCCTGTACGATGCGCTCGGCGCTCAGCATGCGGCCGCTGCGCACGACTTGCGCGGAATCCACCCGCCCGCTTGCCGACAAATCCAGCTCATCCAACAGCAGCTGCACGCGCATACGCTCGAGTACGGTCACCCTGCTGGTCTGCGAAAGATCGATCACCAGCAAATCGGCCAGCGCTCGACCCAATGGCCGCAGTTTGGCGTCCGTAGACACGACCTGAAATGGAAACACGGCCACCGTCCGCTCGCGCGGCGGCGCCGTCCTCAAGCGGGACTCCTCCTCCACTGCGCGCCTGGCGAATTGCTCTAATTCACGGCGCTCAAGCAACACCAACCGGCGCTTCAAATCAGAGCGCAGCTCGCGGGAGCGGCCAACTTTCAGGTAATGCTCGTACAGGCGCCGCGCGTCCGGATACTGCTGCAGCGCCTCGTACGAGAGACCGAGGTGCAGGACGGCGACGGGGTCGTTGGGGCGGCGTTCAACCGAGCGTTCGAGTATCGGCCGGGCCTGGTCGGCGCGTCCCACCTGCAGATACGCAACACCCAGGGAAGTGCGCGTCTGATAGTCGGTAGTATCACGTGCCAGTCGTGTCGTGAGGGCCGGGATCTCACCCGCGGACTTGAGGGCTGGACTGGAAGTGGTCGCGCAGGCTCCACAAACCAGCAGAACGGCCAATCCTCGACTTCGATATCCGCGCACGAATTCCGGTAGCGGCCAAGGGGGGAGCGTTGGCATCACATTTCCTCCAGCAGAAGTTCGACCTAAGACGGGGCGAGTGTTTGGTCCGAAGGCTGAGTCTGAACGGTTGGCGCAGCTGAGGCTGTGCGTACTACCGCCCGGAACGTATGCACTTCGTCCGCGCGGGCTGGCCCGAGGGGCTCACGCGAGCGCGGGTAATGGATCGTACGGCTTTGCGCTCTCGCCCGTCAACATCAGGCGGCAATGAAGATGGAGCTGGGGATCAGACCGGCGTCAGTTGCGAGTCCTATCTCGACCGCCCCACCTGGGCAGCGTCCCAGGCTCTGCGGGCAATCCGCCTGGCCTGGTTATGCTCGTCCAGAGAGCGCGTAAAGATGTGGGTGCCATCCGGCTTTGCCACGAAATAGAGGAAGTTGGTGCGGGCCGGACTCAGGACCGCGTCGATGGCCGCATCGCTGGGTGATGCGATGGGGCCGGGTGGGAGTCCACGGATGCGGTACGTGTTGTAGGGATGCTCCTCGACGCGCCGGATATCGCCCTGGAACAGCCGCGTACGGTGCCGGCCCAGAGCATACTGAACCGTGGGATCGGCTTGCAGTGGGTAACCGATCTTGAGGCGATTGTGATAAACGGATGCGATTTGCGGCATTTCCGTCCGTTGCTTGGCTTCGGTCTCCACGATCGAGGCGAGGGTGACGACCTCGCGCTCTGAAAAATCGAGGGAATCCGCACGGGCGCGGCGGGGCGCGGTCCAGACCTGTCGATAGCGGCCGACGAGCTGCGCGACCAGCGAATCGATCGGAATATCGACGGCGAATTCGTAGGTGGCCGGATAGAGATAGCCTTCCAGCGTGGGGCCCGGCACGTCGAAGCGGGCAACAAAGGCGGAATCGATCAATTGACCCAGGACGGCCGCCGAATCGCCTTCCGTGAAATGGGCAATGCGGGCGGCAATGCGATCCAGATTCCACCCCTCGGGGATCACAAAGCGCGCGCGCAGAGTTCGGCCCTCCCGCAAGTCCTCCAGGATCTGCGACCAGGCTTCACCGCGGCGAAAGCCATACGTGCCGGGCCGGGCCACATGCGCGCTTCCGGTGGCCCGCGCGTAAAGAACAAAAACGGGTGCAAAGCGGATGATGCCGCGTGCGCTCAAGGTGTCGGTCACCTGTGAAAAGGCCGCGCCGGGTGGCACGTGCACACGCACAACCTCGCCCGTCGGCTGGGCACAGCCGACCACCAATGCGGTGGCCAGGGCAACCAGTCCCGTCCACCTAGCCACGCGGCCTCCGATCCAGGTAGGCCTGCAGGATGAGCACGGCGGCCGTAGCATCGACCCGTTCCTTGCGCTCGCGCTCGGAGCGCTTGAGTCCCAGCGAGCGCACGGTACGCTCGGCCACGACCGAAGTCATCCGCTCATCGATAAAAGCAACAGTCACACTTGTCCGTTCTGCGAGTTTTGCGCCGAATGCGCGCACTTCGGCCGACCATTCTGATTCCTCGCCCTCCAGCGTGAGTGGCAAACCGATGACGATTTCGCTGACCTGCTGCTCGAGCGCGAGACTGGCGATGGCAGCTACGGGGGGACGCTTGCCGATGCGTCGTTTCAACGTGGGCAAGGGCTGCGCAATAGTGGCAGTCGGATCGCTCAGGGCCAACCCTACACGGCGGCTCCCAAAGTCGATGCCGAGTATCCGATCCACCTACACCAGTGACTCGATGGACTCGTCAACGGACTCACCCGCACGCAGTCGGCCGTACAGCGCCTCCAGCGTGACCGGTGCGCCGAACAAAAAGCGACAACGTGCATCGCCGCGCGAACGGCACTCGACCTCGAGCACGGCGATTTCGGCTTCCGCAGCGTGGCCGAGCAAATTGGCCAGCAGTCCAGTCGTGAAATAGCAACTCGGTCGGGTGGCGCTATCCAGCTCCACTTCCACCCAGTTGCTGGTTTGAAGCACACCAACGCCCGGGTGCACCGGTTCGTGAGCCAGCGTACCCCAACCACGGGTTGAGAACAGCTCGGAAAGGCGGCGCCAGAAGGTGTTGGCGCTGACACTATCGAAGCCCGGACCCGCCTCGCCATCGCCGCCAAACGGTTGCGTCAGCGCGGTGAACATTCCATCTCCGGCCGCATAACCAGCGGCGCGCAATGCGTTGGCAGCCGCGTCAGCGCCTACTTCATCAGCCAACGCTGCACGCAGCGCTGCCAGCGATGAAACAGGCAGTGCGAGTTCCGCTGGGCGTGAGCCAGGACGACTCATGTTTTGACTCTCCTCAGTTGCTGCTAGTGTAGTGCTGCCACCAGGGCGCGTAGCTGCGATTCATCAATCATGCTCACACCCAGCTCGCGTGCCTTGTCCGCCTTCGAGCCCGGATCGTCACCCAATACCAGGTAATCCGTGGCGCGTGTGACACTACCTGTGACCCGGCCGCCATGACGTTCAATCAAATCGAGCAGTTCTTTGCGCGGCGAGGCGTGTGTACCCGTAATCACGAAGGTCTTGCCCTTGAGCGGCTGCTCGGCCGCCTGCTCGACCGGTTCCGTTGTATTTACACCGGTCTCGCGCAGGCGCTGCAACAGCCGCTGATTCCCCGCATCCTGCAGAAACGCGCCCAGCGCGGAGGCGGTCGTGTCGCCAATACCGTGCACGGTAGCGTAATCATCGGGCCCGGCCTGCACCAGAGTTTCAAGTGTGCCGTAATGGCGCGCCAGGATTTGTGCCGCATGTGCGCCCACGTGGCGGATGCCCAGGGCAAAAAGCAAGCGGGAGAGTGGCCGATTGCGAGACTCGGCCAGGGCGGCCAACAGGTTGGCGGCGGACAGTTCGGCAAAGCCCTCGAGCTGGAGCAGGTGCTCGCTGGTCAAGTGATACAAATCGGCATAGTCGTTCACCAGCCCGTGTTCGAGTAGCTGTTTGACCGTGCGCTCGCCCAGTCCGCGGATGTCCATGGCGCCCTGTGAAACGAAATGGACCACTCCCCAATGGATGCGATCCGGACACGAGCTGTTTGGGCAATAGATCATGACTTCGTCGGGCGGGTGCTCCACCACCGAGCCACAAGCGGGACAGACGGTGGGCGGCTGAAATGGCTGCTCGCTTCCGGTGCGCTGGTCGGTAATGGGAGAAACGACCTGCGGAATGACTTCGCCCGCGCGCTTGACCAGCACGAGATCACCCACGCGCACGTCTTTGCGCGCAATATCCTCGAAATTATGGAGTGTGGCGCGCTGCACGGTTGCGCCGCCAATAATGACGGGCTCGAGCACGGCGTACGGATTCAGCGAACCGGTGCGGCCGACATTGATCTCGATGCCAAGCAGGCGCGTGGTGGCCAGATCAGGCGCAAACTTGTAGGCAATGGACCAGCGCGGATCGCGCCCGCCCACTACGCCCAGCTCTTCCCAGAGGCGCAGCGAGCTCACCTTCACGACAATGCCGTCAATCGCATAGTCGAGATCGCCGCGCGTGCGCTCCACCTGCTGGGCGAACTCGAGCACACCTTGAAGGTCACGGGCCTCTGCACGCTGTGGATTGACCGGCAAGCCCCACGACTGCAAAAGATTTAGTACGTCCTCTTGTGTGATGGCGGCCAATCTCTGGGGCGACGCTGGATCGAGTTGCACCTGATACGCAAAGAAGCGCAGAGGGCGGTCGGCAGTGGCGCGCGGATCGAGCTGGCGCAACCCACCTGCGGCCGCGTTCCGCGGATTGGCAAAGGTGCCTTCGCCGGCTGCGGCGCGCCGCTCGTTCAGCTCGCGGAAACCGGAGAACGGCATGTAGATCTCGCCGCGGATTTCCAAGACCGATGGAATCGACTCGCCACGCAACCGCAACGGCACTTCGCGCACGGTGCGGATGTTGGGCGTGATGTCTTCACCCAGCACACCATTGCCGCGCGTGGCGCCGCGCATCAGCACGCCCTTCTCGTAGCGCAGCGAAACGGCCGCGCCATCGATCTTCAGCTCGATTATGTAGCCGGCCGAGCGCACCTCGCTGGCTATACGGGCATTGCGATCTTCCCAGCGCTGCAGGTCATCCGTATCGAACGCATTATCCATGGAATACATGGGCGCCAGGTGCTGCACCTTCTGAAATTGCGCAGATGCCTCGGTGCCAATGCGCAGCGTGGGCGAGTCTGGTGTCTGCAGTTCGGGATGAGCGGCTTCGATCTCGCGCAGCTCGCGCAGCAGCCGATCGTACTCCTGATCCGACATGCGCGGTGCGTCTTCCACGAAATACTGGTAGCTGGCCACGGTCAGAATGTGGCGCAGCTCGGTGGCGCGCTCGGCCAGAACGGCGAGATCCAAGGTCCAACCTCTCTATGCTGAAACGACCTGAAGCGAACGAATGTATAAACGGTGAGGAACGGTGAAAAGCGCAGTCAGGGAGTGAGTACTTCTTCAGGCAATTCGTCGAAGCGCATGGCGCGGTTGCGTCCGGCTGCTTTGGCGGCATAGAGCGCTTCATCGGCCAGGCGCACCAGCGTTTCGGGATCGTGAATCAACTCGTGCGGATAGGTGGCGACACCGCACGATGTGGTCATGCTCAACGGTTCATCCCGTCCAATCATGAAGGGCCGGCGTGCGACTTCTCGGCGTACGCGCTCGACGAAGACAATGCCATCTTCAATGCCCGTGTCGGGCAGCAAGGCTACGAACTCCTCGCCGCCGTAGCGGCCCAGGCGATCGATTTCGCGTGCGGATTCGCGCAGGATTTCCGCGAACTGCTCGAGCACCCGGTCGCCGGCCGGGTGGCCGTAGTTGTCGTTCACGGCTTTGAAATGATCGAGGTCGAACATGGCGACCGTGAGTCGTTCACTGGTGCGGTTGGCGCGCTCGAATTCTTCGTGCAGCAGGCCAAAGATGTGGCGATGGTTGAACAGTCCGGTCAGGCCATCACTGATGCTGAGCCGCTCCAGCTCGGTGTTCTTTTCCTCCAACTCATCCTGGAGCCGCTTGATGCGCAGCATGGAGCGCACGCGCGCTTCCAGCTCCGGGAAGTTGATGGGCTTGGTCAGGTAATCATCCGCGCCCGCATCGAGACCGGCCACCTTGTCCTGGGTCGAGTCCCGGGCCGTGACCAGGATGATGGGAATGAAGGGGAGGTTTTCATCACCCTTGATGCGGCGCGAGATCTCATAACCATCGATGTCGGGCAGCATGACATCGAGCAGGATCAGGTCCGGCGCGTCCTGCTTGACTCGTTCCAAGGCCTTCCGACCGTTGGTGGCCTCGAGGACCTCATAACCGCGGAAACGGAGACGCGTGGCAATGATCTCGACATTGTCACTGTTGTCGTCCACCACCAGGATGCGGCCCGGCACGTCGGTGGCGGCTCTCTGCTGCGGTACGGTGACGTAGTTCACGGTGTACCAAACTGCAGAAGGAATGCCAGACCGGGCCAGCCCTGGAATTAGCGAAGCCGCGCCCGGTGTTTGGCCGACGTGGAGGGCACGCGTACATTGCTGTGAAGTTGAGGAGGCTGGGATGTATTTCGACGAACCGAAGTCTACGGTCCCGTTTGTGACCGGTCTGATCGTGGGGGTCATGCTGGGCGCCGGACTGGCGTTGCTGGCGGCGCCAGCGAGTGGCAAGCGAACGCGCCGCAAGATGCTGCGCCGCGTGGTGAGTGCGCAGGAACGCGCGCGTGAGCAGTTGGGTGACTGGTCTGACGAGTTCAACTCGGCATTACGCGCGGGGCGTCGTCGCTTCGCTTCCGAGTGATTCCCTATCAGCTAATACGCCGTAAGCGGGACGGCCAGGAGCTGGAGCCGGACGAGTTGCGCGCATTCTTCCGCGCCTACGCCGAAGACCGTCTGCCCGACTACCAGATGTCTGCCCTGCTCATGGCTGCGTATATCCGCGGCTTCACCCCCGATGAACTGGGCGCTCTGGTCGAGGTGATGCTGGCCTCGGGCGTCGTGCTCGATCTCTCCCATGTGACCGGACCCAAGATCGACAAACACTCGACCGGCGGTGTGGGCGACAAGGCATCGCTCGTGCTGGCGCCGCTGGTCGCCTCCCTGGGTGTGGTGGTGCCCATGATGAGCGGCCGCGGGCTGGGTCACACGGGGGGCACCGTTGA
>JBOHRF010000146.1:0-11731 GCA_050732575.1 Longimicrobiales bacterium | reverse complement strand
CAGCCCGTGGCGTGAGGGCCGCGGCAACCTGGTGCGCGAATTCGTGGACGCCTGTCGCGCCGAGCAGCTGCGAGTCGGGTTCTACCTCTCACCGTGGGACCGGCACGAGCCAACCTACGGCGATTCGCCGCGCTACAACGATCTGTACTGCGATCAGCTCACAGAGTTGCTCACGCAATACGGCCCCGTTCACGAAGTCTGGTTTGATGGCGCGAACGGCGAGGGGCCGAACGGGCGGCGGCAGCAATACGATTGGCCGCGCGTCTGGGGCCTGGTGCGCAAGCTGCAGCCCAATGCTGTGATGTTCTCTGATGCAGGGCCGGACGTGCGCTGGATCGGAAACGAGCGCGGCAGCGCCGGCGATCCGAACTGGTCAACTGTGGATCCGGCCGTGGTACCCGTGCCCGGCCTGAGCGGTGATGCCGTGATGCGCATGCTGCAGCACGGTGATCCGGCCGGTTCTGTGTGGCAACCGGGTGAGACCGATGTCTCGATACGGCCCGGCTGGTTTCATCATCCGGCAGAAGATGCGCGCGTACGCTCGATCGACAACCTGGTAGACCTCTACTTCACTTCGGTGGGTCGCAACTCGAAGTTGTTGCTGAACGTACCGCCCACGCGCGACGGTCTGCTGCACGATGTGGATGTGGCGCGGCTGCAGGGCATGCACGAGCGTCTCAGGGCGCTCTTCCGCACCAACCTCGCCGGGGGCCGCACGCCTGCATGGCGTGCGACTGGCGCGCGCACGGGCTTGCTCGAGCTGGATCTGGGCCGGACGATCAGCGTGTCCATTGCCGATCTGCGTGAGGACATCTCGCGCGGACAACTCGTTGCGCGCTACACGCTGGAGGGATCCAACGGCGGTGCCTGGTTCACGCTCTCCAGCGGCATGACCATTGGTTACCGCAAGCTCGACCGCTTTGCCCCCGCGCAAGTGCGTCAGGTTCGGTTGCGCATTGAGGATGCACTTGACTCCCCGCATCCCGTAACGCTTGGACTCTACTCAGGTACGTGACCGTCCGGTGCCCGCCGACCTATCGGCGCGGTCGCTGTTTGGCTGATACGGACTTGATCACAAGCCGGCGCGAGCCGGTTGGATCCAGCGGCGTGGATGCATTCTGCAGTGCCCGCGCGATGAGGTCCTGCACGGCAGGTGTCTCCAGGTCGGCCGCCCCGTCAGCGTGATGGTGCGCACGACCTTGCCGCTGCCTTTCAGCAACTTGTGCGGGTCGGCCAGCTTTGCCCCTTGCAGGAAGCAGAGGCTGACCCAACGCGGGTACAACACAATCGACAAAATCGCTTCCGATGCGCGCTCGTTGGGACCGAACCCGATCACCAAACCATTGTAGTTGTCGTAGACCAGCTCGATGGCGCCGGGCAGGCATGCGCGCATGCGGTCCAGCGCCGCGCGCGCCTGCGCGCTTATCTCGGGAGAGTAGCGGTCGATGAACGCGTCCAGTTGTTGTGCGGGCGAGGGTGTTTTCATGATCGGTTCGCTGAGCGGCGCGCGCGCCGGCGCACGAGCGAGATGAGCGCGGCGCAGGCGCAGCCCGCGGCCAGGACGGCGAGCGCCGTTTCGATCACAAGACTATCGTGATGCAACTCAGCAACCGAGGGGTCGCTCACGCGGGCTGCCTGCCACTCTCGGTATCCGCGCGCGGCCCAACGCGCGCGCCAGAATGCGGCGCCGATGCCGGCCAACACAACCTGCCACAGGAATACGATCACCCGACGTTTGTTCGGCTCGGCCATACCGTCCCGCGGTTGCCGATTCTCTGGCTAATCCTAGCTTCCCGCGCATGAATGAATCCAGCCTGCGCGGAAGCCACGCAATCGTCACCGGGGGTGGGCATGGCATGGGCGCAGCCATTGCCCGTGCACTGGCAGACCAGGGTTGCAACCTGACATTGATGGGCCGCGATCGCCAGCGGCTGGAGGACACAGCCGCGCACCTGGCCAACCAGGACGAGGTAGAGGTGCACACGGTCGCGTGTGATGTGGGTGATGCCACTTCCATTGAACGTGCCTTTCAGTCGGCCCGCCAACGGTTGGGCGCCGCCCACATTCTGGTCAACAACGCAGGGGTGGCCGAGGGCGCATCATTCCTGGATACCTCACGCGAGTTGTGGGAGCGCACACTGGCGGTCAATCTCACGGGCGCGTTCCTGTGCACGCAGGCTGTACTGCCGGGCATGCTGGCGGCGCAATCGGGCCGCATCGTCAACATCGCATCGACCGCGGGTCTCAAGGGATACACGCGCATCAGTGCCTACTGCGCATCCAAACACGGTCTGATCGGACTCACGCGCGCGCTGGCTGCGGAGGTTGCGCGCCACGGCATTACCGTAAATGCGGTCTGCCCGGCCTACACCGAGGGCGAGATGAGCGCGCGCGCCGTAGACTCCATCGCTCACGCGCGCAACCTTTCCGCCGATGAGGCGCGCCTGAGAATGGAGCGCCTGATCCCGATTGGCCGGCTGATTCGACCGGAGGAAGTTGCGCATGCGGTCGTGTGGTTGTGTTCGCCTGCTGCTGCTGCAATGACAGGCCAGGCCATTGCCGTTGCCGGCGGTGAAGTCACATAGACGTTGAACATGTCGCATTCGTGCAATACTGCCGCACATCCCGCTGTTATACTCAGCTAGTTCATGTCTTCAGCAGCGAGTTTGCCATGCGACTACCATTGATCATGGTCGGCTTGAGCCTGTTCAGCGCCGTTCCCACAGCGGCGCAGCAGGCACAGTCTCTGGATGCTGCGCGCTGGCTGGCCGGCTGTTGGGAACTGCGCGCCGGCAACCGCATGATCCTCGAGATGTGGATGCCGCCCGCCGGGGATCTGATGCTGGGTGGCAGCCGTACCGTGGTTGGAGGCAAGGTGCGCGACTTCGAGCAGGTGCGCATTCGCGCCGAAGCCGGCAAGTTGGTTTACACGGCCGTTCCCTCGGGACAGAAAGAAGCGTCGTTCCCCAGCGCGTCCATCACGGACAACACCATCGTATTCGAGAACCTCGCCCATGACTTCCCGCAGCGCATTATCTATCGAAAGCTGGGCGCCGACTCGCTGGTAGCACGCACCGAAGGCCCCGGCGCCAACGGCCCGCGCAGCTTCGACTTCCCGATGCGGCGGGTTAGCTGCACGTAGGGGGGGAGGGGCAGGGCAGGGGGCAGGGGGCAGGGGGCAGGGGGCAGGGGGCGGACCACCACCACGTTGCCACGTTTTGGCCAATCCTGCCATGGAGGTGCCCCGCAGCCGCAACTATCGTGGCGCATGCCAAGGAGAAAACGTTCGTACCTGCCCGGATGCGCCTTTCACATCATAGCGCGCACGCACAACGGCGAGTTCTGGTTTGAAGAGCTGCGCCCTGAAGTCCTGGAGATCATTGCGCTGGCACTGAAGCAGACGGATGCGCTGCTATTGGCGTTCGCCATCATGACCAACCACATCCACCTGGTGGTTCGGCAAGGGATTGCTCCATTATCCCAGTTGATGCATCCGCTGTGTCAGCGTACCGCGTATGCGGTCCATCGCCGCGTCAAGCGCAAAGGCTACGTCATGGAGTATCGGTATTTTGACACGCCGTGTCGCGATGACGCGCACCTGCGAAACGCAATCATGTACACGCATCGCAATCCGGTCGAGGCCGGCATGTGCGCAGAAGCGTGTGACTATGCGTGGTCGTCGGATTTCGCGTATCGCACGGCCTCCCCCGAAGCATCTCGCATCCTAGCGCTGCGGCCCGCAGTCCATCTGTTCGCATCCGGTTTGACCGATCGAACGCCGCAGCAGGACTACGCTGACTATTACGCGTGGTATGACACGTGTAAGAACCTCGGTCCGGATGATCCGCGACCGCATTCGCCGGGCGTAACGCCGGCCGATGAGTTCTGGATGGCGAACTTCAGTGTGACGCCCGCGCCCGATGCGTTCACTCAGCGTGACTTGAGCGATATCGTCGCGCGCGCACTGGCCGACCTGGCGCCAGTCATCACGCTGGATCAGATCCGCGCGGGCATGCGCTCGAGGCCTGTCTCTGCGATCCGGAAAACGCTCATTGCACACGCGTTGCAGGCGGGTCATCAACGCATCAAGATCGCGCGCTTTCTGAGCACCTCGGATACGACGGTTTCCCGCGTCCGTTTACCCCTGCCCGAAAACTGAGACCAGGCGCCGGCCATATCTGGACCGGCCGAAACGGGAGAACGTGGTGGTGGTCCGCCTCCGGCCACCGCATTTTGGGGCCCGTCAGATCTCTCTTTCCAGGTGACGCGGAATGAATCGAACCATCAGCGCGCCGGAGCTGAACCCGCAGAGCTTTGGCTGGCAGGTCAGCGACCGGATCGCGACCATCACGTTAGTGCGGCCAGAACGTAAGAACCCGCTCACCTTCGAGTCCTACGCCGAGCTGCGCGACACCTTCCGCCAGCTGCAATTTGCCACGGATATCAAAGTGGTCGTGTTGACCGGTGCGGAAGGCAATTTCTGCTCGGGCGGCGATGTGCACGACATCATTGGACCGCTCGTGCAATGGCGGGAGAAGGGCCGCATGGATGAGCTGCTGGCGTTCACGCGTATGACGGGCGATCTGGTCAAGGCCATGCGCCACTGCCCGCAGCCTATCATTGCCGCAATCGATGGCGTTTGTGTGGGCGCGGGCGCCATCCTGGCCCTGGCCAGCGATCTGCGATTGGGTACCGCGCGCAGCAAGGTTGCTTTCCTGTTCACGCGCGTCGGACTCTCGGGCGCCGACATGGGCGCATGCGCGCTGCTGCCCCGCATCATCGGCCAGGGTCGCGCCAGTGAGCTGCTCTACACCGGCCGCACCATGAGTGGGGAAGAAGCGGAGCGCTGGGGTTTCTACAATCGCGTCGTAACACCGGAATCGCTGCAGTTCGATGCGCGCGATGTGGCCCTTTCCCTGGCTGGCGGTCCCACCTTCGCGCATGCCATGACCAAGAACCAGATGCATCAGGAATGGGCCATGAGTGTTGACCAGGCCATCGAAGCGGAAGCGCAGGCGCAGGCCATCTGCATGCAGACGGAAGACTTTGCGCGCGCGTATCGCGCGTTCGTGGCCAAGGAAAAGCCGGCCTTCGAGGGCAATTGAACGTGGAACAACTGGGTTGGCCTTTTTTTGACGATTCCCATCGAGTGCTGGCCAGTGAAGTCACGGCTTGGGCGGCGAGCGTGGACGAGGATGCGCGCACGGATGCGGCCTCGGATGCGATCGATGCGGCCGCCGTGCGCTGGGTGCGTGCCTTGGGGCGCGCCGGTTGGTTGCGCTATGTGGTGCCGCAGGCATTCGGTGGGGAACGGGACCGGCTCGACCTGCGCTCGCTCTGCTTGATTCGCGAGGCGCTCGCCTATCAATCGGGGCTCGCCGATTTTGCCTTTGCCATGCAGGGGCTGGGAACGGGGCCCATCACGCTGTTCGGTAGTGAGCTGCAAAAACGGAAATACCTGCCGCCCGTGGCGCGCGGCGAGCGCATTGCCGCCTTTGCCATCTCGGAGCGCGAGGCCGGTTCCGACATTGGTGCGCTAAGGACTACGGCTCAAAAGCAGGGTGATGGCTGGACTATCGATGGCGAAAAGACCTGGATCTCGAATGCGGGCATTGCCGACCATTACATCGTGTTCTGTCGTCTGCCCGAGCTGGGTGAAAAGAGTTATGGCGCGTTCGTGGTAAACGCCGATGCCGACGGTTTGCGCGTGAGCGAGCGCGTGGAAGTGTTGGCGCCGCACGTGCTGGGCAGTCTGGTCTTCCATCGTTGCCATGTGTTTGCCGATGCCCTCATCGGCGAGGCTGGTGCCGGTCTCAAAATCGCGCTGGCCACACTGGACGTCTTTCGCACGACCGTGGCCGCGGCGGCACTGGGCTTCGCGCGCCGCGCCCTGACCGAAACGCTGTCGTTCACGCGCGCGCGCCAACAGTTCGGCAAGCCGCTGGCCGAGCAGCAAATGACACAGGCCCGGCTGGCCGACATGGCGACCGCCGTGGATGCGGCAGCGCTGCTCGTTTACCGCGCTGCCTGGACCAAAGATGCGGGCGCGGCGCGCGTGACGCGTGAAGCCGCCATGGCCAAGTTGTTTGCTACCGAGCAGGCGCAGCAGGTCATTGATTCGGCCGTGCAGTTGCACGGCGGGCGCGGTGTAGTGGTCGGCGAGACCGTGGAGCGATTGTACCGCGAGATTCGCGCATTGCGAATTTATGAAGGGACCAGCGAAATCCAGAAGATCGTGATTGCCAATCAGCTACTGGCGGATGAGAAGAAAAGGGAAAAAGAAGAATCGGCCAGGGGGGGCGCATGAAACCGGATGTCGCGCACAGCGCACATCAGGATACGTTCGCGCGTGATCACCTGCCTCCCGCGGAGCTGTGGCCGCAACTGGAGTTTACCCTGCCCGAACTGCAGTATCCGCCCCGGCTCAACTGCGCCGCGGAACTGCTGGACCTGCACATCGAGCGCGGCCATGGTGCCCACCCCGTGTTCCACTTTCCCGGCGGCCAGTGGACGTATCACGACCTGTACGCGGCGGCGAACCGCATTGCTCATGTACTGGTAGAGGACCTGGGCCTGGTCGCCGGCCATCGTGTACTGCTACGTGCGCCTAACAACGCCCTGCAAGCGGCCTGCTGGTTTGCTGTGCTCAAGGCCGGTGGCATCGTGGTGTGCACCATGCCGCTGCTGCGCCCGCGCGAGCTGCGCTACATCCTGGATCATGCGCAGGTCAACCTGGCGCTCGTGGATGCACGCTTCGCGGATGCCTTGCAGGAAACGCTGGCTCAGCCCGGCCGCAGATCGGTGCCCGTTACACTGTTCGGCAACGGTGAGCTGGAAGCGCTGATGGCCAGCAAGCTGCCTCGCTTCACCCATGTGGATACGGCCGCCGATGATGTGGCCATCATCGCATATACATCGGGCACGACCGGTCGTGCCAAGGGCACCGTGCATTTCCATCGTGACATTCTGGCCATCTGCGATTGCTGGCCTCGCCACGTCCTGCGACCCAGGGCCAATGATGTCTTCTGCGGCTCACCGCCCTTTGCCTTCACGTTTGGCCTGGGTGCGCTGGTACTCTTTCCCATGAGCGTGGGTGCCTCGGCACTGCTGCTCGAGCAGGCGCAGCCGCCGCAACTGCTGGAAGGCATCCAGACCTTCCGGCCCAGCATTGTATTCACCTCGCCGACCGCCTATCGCGCCATGCTGGGCCGGCTCCCCGACTTTGATGTGTCCAGCCTGAAGAAATGTGTATCGGCAGGCGAGGCACTGCCGCTGGCCACGTTCCAGGCCTGGAAGCGTGCTACCGGCATCGAGATCATTGATGGCATTGGTGCTACCGAGCTGCTGCACATCTTCATCAGCGCGGCCGGCGCGGCCATACGACCGGGTTCGACCGGCACTGCCGTGCCTGGCTATGAGGCTCGTATTGTCGACGATGACATGAACGAGCTGCCGCCTGGCCAGATCGGCAAACTGGCCGTGCGCGGTCCCACCGGCTGTCGCTACCTGGGCGATGATGAACGGCAGCGTAGCTACGTGAAGAAGGGCTGGAATCTCACCGGCGATGCGTACCTGATGGATGAAGATGGTTATTTCTGGTTCCAGGCGCGCGCGGACGACATGATCATCTCGGCCGGCTACAACATCTCGGGACCCGAGGTCGAAAATGTGCTGCTGGAGCATGAATGCGTGCAGGAGTGTGGCGTGGTGGGTGCGCCCGATGATGAGCGCGGCTTCATCGTAAAAGCGTTTATCGTGCTGAAGCCGGGCGTAGCGCCCGCCGATCATCTGATCAAGGAGCTGCAGGATTTCGTGAAAGCGCAGATTGCGCCGTACAAGTATCCGCGCGCCATAGAATTCGTGAGCACGCTGCCGCGCACGGACACGGGCAAGTTGCAGCGCTTCAAGCTGCGGGAAGAATGATGAACAACGCGGAAGCGATTCTGCCCGCTGGCTGGCCGCGCCCGTCCGGCTATGCGCATGCGATCGTTGCGCACGGTCACGTCATTGCCCTGGCCGGACAGATCGGCTGGAATCCCACCACGGGTGCCTTCGAGAGTGATGACTTTGTCGCGCAGGCGCGCCAGGCATTCCGCAACGTCATCACCGTGCTGGCAGCAGCCGGCGGTCGGGCCGACCAGATCGTGCGGCTCACCTGGTACATCACGGATCGCGCTGAGTACCTGGCCCGGCTCGAGGAATTGGGCGCGGCCTACCGCGAAGTGTTGGGCCGGCATTATCCGGCCATGACCGTGGTGGTGGTAGCAGGATTGGTGGAAGCACGCGCGCGCATCGAAGTCGAGGCCACCGCCGTGGTCGGGTAAGAAAGGCCGGAAGAGAGGAAGGGAGGACGAGAGGAAGGGAGGAAGGTCCCCTTTACAACTCCGGCGCGGGGGAGGCCATCTAATGCCGCATGGACATGTCCGATGATGATGGGCTTCTCCTACGAGAATTGAACACACCTGCGTTGCGCATAGAAGAGGCGCGCGTGCCCCTGCTGCGCGCAGGTCGCGCCGAATGAGGCCCTGCGTGTGTTCCGGCTCAACCTGCGCGTGCATCCGGACTATGCAAACGGCTGGGACAGTCTGGGCGAAACCTACCAGCAGACGGGCAGGGTGAGTGAAGCCATTGCCGCCTTCGAGCGCGTGTTGCAGCTGGAGCCGCACAATGCGCGTGCGCGGGAGTTCCTGCAACGGTTGAAGACAAGTCGGTAGAAAGCCGGCAATAACGGCCCAGCACGAGCAAGCACGGTGTCGTTCACGATTCGCCGGAGCGCAATGCCAGTAACGGATCGCTGCGCGCGGCGCGCCGTCCGGGCAACCAGGCGGCCAGCACACCTGCCCCGATCAACGTTGCGCTGACCAGCACCAGACTGGACAGGTCGCGTGCCGGCACATGGAACAACAGGGCCTGTAGACGCGGCGCGAGTGCGAGCGTGATGAGCACGCCCAGCGCGGCGCCGGCACTGGCGAGCAACAGCGAGCGGTGCACGACCAGGCGCAACAATCCGCGGGGTGAGGCACCGAGCGCGGCGCGCACGCCCAGCTCGCGCGTGCGCTGCGACACGTCGAATGCCATCACCGCGTACAATCCGAGCACGGCCACGATGAGCGCCAATGTGCCGAAGAGCGTGAACAGCGTGGCGCCCAGCCGCCAGGGCCGCAGCTGCATCTCGACCAGCTCGGCAAATGGTGTGATCTCGACCCAGCGAATGCCCGGTGCCAGCGCGCGCAACGAGCGGCGAACGCCATCCACGACCGGTGTGGGAGCAGCGCCAGGCTGCGCGCGCACGGAGAAGCCCCAGAGCTGAGGGGCCGTTGGATGCTGAGCCGAGGCCAGGTAGAATTGCATGGCCGGCGCACCGCCCACACCATCGGTCAGTGCACCTTCGGCAACACCGACAATCCGCGTGCAGCTGTTGGAATTGGCCCCGATGTAAAGGCAGCGGTCCAGTGCACCTGCCGGGTAGAGCACACGTGCCATCTCGCTGCTCACCACGGTGGCCAGCGGTGCACCGGCAACATCCGCGTCGCTCAAGGCGCGTCCTTGCAGGATGCGCAGACCGAGCGCGGCGAAGTAGTCGCCCTGTACGGCATGCACCATGACCCGGCCGGGCAGGGAATCCCAGCCCTCCGCGCGGAAGCGGATGCCGTGACGCTGGAAGAGCGGCATGGTGGAGGATGCGGCCGCGGCCGCAACCCCGGGCACGGCGCGCAACTCGTCGGTCGCGCGCTTGTAGAACGCGTTGATTTCTTCCGGGAATTCGCGCATGTCCAGCGCAATGAACCAGGCCCGTTCCAGATCGATGCCGAGGTCCCATTTCGTGGCATTGCGGAAGCTCTTGAGAAAGAGTCCGGCGCCGGCCAGCAGCGTCACGGAAAGCGCAACTTGTGTGACCACCAGTGCACCGCGCAGGCGCACCGTCTGCATGCCCGTATCACTGCCCGGCCTCGAGCGCAAGGATGCCAACACCGTGGGCCTCAGCAGCTGCAGAACGGGCAACAGTGCGGCCACCAGACCGGCCAGCAGCGCCAGTGCCAGTGTGATCCAGGCCACGCTGCCGCTCCAGCCAAACGCGTCCCAGGCATAATCAGGCAGCAGCGTGCGCTGGAGGAATGTGCCGCCATAACGCGCGCCCAGTAGCGCCACAGCACCACCCAAAAGCGCGAACAGCGTGACTTCTACGAGCGTCTGCCCGATCAACCGTGTGCGCGTGACTCCCAACGCCAGGCGAATACCCAGAGACCGCCGCTCGCGCACGCCACGCGCTAGTAACAGGTTGGTGATATTGATGCAGGCAATGAGCAGCACGACCAGAGCAATGGCCGCCAGCCAGCGGGTAACGCCAACTTCGGGCGGCGCCAGCGGACTCTTGCCCGGAATAAGCGATGCCAGAACCACCCGACTATCGGCCGGATATCGTCCGGTCGAGATTTCTTGTTGGTACGCCGAGCGAAACAGGGCATTCAGCTCCGCTTCCGCCTGTTGCACCTGCACGCCTGGACGCAAACGCACTACGATGTTGAGCCAGTGATTTGCGCGCTGCTGGTCCCAGGTTGAGCCCTGCACGGAGCCGCGATACGGTGCGAGCGGAAACCAGATGTCGACGCGTGCCAGCTGAACGCCCGCGAACGCGTGCGGCAACACGCCCACAATGGTCTGCGGCCCCTGCCCAAAATCCACGGTTTGGCCCAGCACCGCCTGAGTGCCACCATATTGCCGCTGCCAGAACCCATAGCTGAGCACGGCCACATGCGGCGCACCCACGCGATCATCCGATTCCGCGAGCAGGCGTCCGAGCGCAGGGCGCACACCTATCAGGTTGAAGTAGCTGCCCGTCACACTCATGCCGCGTATGCGTTGACCGCCAGCAGCCTGCGTAAGTGTCAGCTCGTGCACGGAATAGTTGAAGCCGGCCAATCCGGCCAGACTACGGGCTGCCCGATAATCGTTGAGCTCCGGATACGAGCGAATGGGATTGGTGATTTCACGTCCCAGTTGCTGCGCATTGAAGTGCACCGCCAGCATGTGCAGCGATTCCGGCTCGCGCAGATGCGGCGGCGGCCGCAACAACAGCCGATCGATCACCTGGTAGACTGTGCTGTTGGCGCCAATGCCCAGCGCAAAGGCCAGGATCACGCCCAGCGACAAGCCGGGTGTGCGCCGCAACGAACGCAGCGCGAGTCTTCCCGACATGGCCAGTGCGTCCCAGCGGTTCAGCCAGCGCTCACTGCTCGTCTGCTCACGATTGATCATGGCCACTCTCAATCGATCGAGGTCGTCGATCGTTATGGTAGGCGGACTCGTGCTCCTGTCCGTACTCTGTGCCTTGGACAGACCTCAAGGTTGTTCGGCTGCGTGACGCGTTAGACGTCACGCGTCACGTGCTGGACATGCCGTAGGTCGGCTTGCCGCGGCGGCCGCTATGCTGAAAAGCGTGACCCGCAGTGCGATAGTCACCGCGTGCATGTGCGCTCTCCCAGCAAATCAGGGTGTCAGAATGCGCGGCCCTAATCCTGATCCTGACCTTAATCTTAATCCGTAGGGGCCTCCTCCTCCTCGCCCCACCAGGAGGAGGAAAGTGCTGAGGGGGGGAAGGTGAGGCGCAGGGCGCGTCTGATCAGGCAGTTGGTCCCAGGTGGCACTTTGCACGAACGCGCGATACGGTGCGAGTGGAAACCAGATGTCGACCTGCGCTAGTTGCACGCCGGGCCACATTGAAATAGCTGCC
>JBOHRF010000145.1:0-11785 GCA_050732575.1 Longimicrobiales bacterium | reverse complement strand
CCCTACAGCACCGGTCTGACCTTCCCGCGCTTTGTAGATCTGTCCGCCCGTGATGCCAATGGTCAGTACGTGCAGCAGCCGGACTCCACGGTGGCGGTCGAGAATCCGCTGTTCGTGGTGCAGACGCGTGACAACTTCAACGAGCGCTCGCGCACGCAGGCCAGCGGCAATCTGCGTTTCAGTCCCATGAACTGGCTGACATTCGACACGCAGCTCAGCTACGACCGCGCCGATGGTAACGATCAGTCGTACACGCCCAAGGGTGTGCCTACCTCGGTGACGCAGGACATTCCGTCGCAGGGCATTCTCAACCTGCGCTCGCAGCGCACGGACGCGTACAATGGCTCGATTGCGGCCACCGCGTTGCGCCAGTTCGGTCAGTTGGGCCTGCGCGGCACAGCGCGCGCCAGCATCGAGCGCGAATTCACGGAAACGGTGGAAGCGGAAGGCCGTGATTTCGTGGTGGACGGCGTGCGCTCCCTCAATGCTGCAGCGACGCTGCAAACCATCGAGTCGTTTGCCCAGGACATCCGCGCCAATGCGTACATGGTGAACGTGGGCGCCGACTACCAGGACCGCTACGTCCTGGATGGCCTGGTACGCCGAGAGGGCAGCTCGCTGTTCGGTCCGCTGAACCGCTGGCAAACCTATTATCGGGGCGCGGTCTCGTACCGCATCTCACAGGAAGAATGGTTCAACCTGCCGCACGTGAACGAGCTGGTGCTGCGCTACTCGATCGGGACCGCGGGCGGCCGGCCCAGCTTCAATCAGCAATACGAGCTGTGGAACGTGAGCCGCACCTCGGGTCTGTCGCGCAACACGGCGGGCAACGCCCAGCTCAAGCCGCACTACACGCGTGAGCAGGAATTCGGCATCACGTCCATCATGTTCGACAGCCGCCTTTCGGTCGAGCTGGTCTATGCCATGCAGCTCTCGCGTGATCAGATCATTGGTTTGCCGGTGCCCACCATTTCGGCTTCAACAGCATCATCGGCAATGCAGGTGGCATCAAGGGTCACACATACGAGGCCACCATCAATGCACGTCTGGCATCCGGCAATGACTGGGTACTGAACCTCAGTGCCGTAGCCGACCGTTCGCGCAACGAGATTACGGACTGGGGTCGCGCCTGCTTCTTCGGTCACACCATCCAGACCTCGCTTTCCAACCACGAGTACTCATGCAATGGCCAGAGTCGCGGTGATTTCTGGGGCGCGCGCTTCCTGCACGGTGCCAACGACCTGCCGGCCTGGCTGCAGTCAACCGCCTCGGAATACCAGGTGAATGATGAAGGCTACCTGGTGTGGGCGGGTGCCGGGAACGCACCGCAGGACGGCCTGGCCAGGAATTTGTGGGGCACCCAGACGGTCGTGAACGGCATTACCTATCGGTGGGGTGAGCCGATCCTGGATGTCGACCAGTTCGGCGTTGCCAAATTCTACAAGCTGGGCAGCAGCATTCCGGATCTGAACTTTGGCCTCACGCCCGACCTGCGCTATAAAGGTTGGGGCCTCTATGCCGAGCTGCGCGGGCAGATCGGCGGCCATGTCTACAACATGGCCAAGCAGTCTTTGTATAACAACCTGATCCACGCCGACCTGGATCAAACGGGCAAGCCGGACGGCGCCAAGAAGACCGTCGACTACTATCAGCGTGCGCTGTACTCGAGCAACCGTTTCAATGAAGCCTTCATTGAGAGCGGCACGTTCCTGAAGATTGGTGCGCTGTCTGCGCGCTATCGTTTCACCAACGCACAACTGAACCGAGTGTTGGGCAACGCGGCGCCGCAGAGCCTGGTGGTGGGCGCGACCGCACGCAACCTGTACACGTTTACGGGCTACAGCGGTCTGGATCCGGAATCCGGCCGGGCGCTTTCCCGTGTGGAGACGCTGAGCTACCCGCAGTTGCGAACCCTGACATTCACCATGGACATCACGTTCTAGGAAGGCACCCGCATCATGCGCACATACAAGAGATCGATCCTGGCTTTTGCGCTGCTCTCCGTGGGACTGAGCGCGTGTCAGGACCTGGACGTGGTGAACGAGAACCTGCCCGACACGGAACGGGCGCTGCAGCAGCCCGCCGCCGTGGAGGAAGTGATCCGCAGCGCGTTCCCCATCTTTTTCCGGTTACACACCAATGGCGATATCTGGCCGTATTATCCGGTGATTGCCAACGAGTTTGCCCGTACGTCGCTGTTCCGCCAGTTCCAGCCTTCCGCGGAACCGCGGGTCATGCTCAAGAACGATCCGCTGGCCGATGAAGTGTGGATCCCGCGCGCGCCGTGGGACCTGCACAACAGCGGGTTGGCCAATGCCATCGACGGTTTGCATCGCATTATCAATGACCAGCTGGTCATCATGACACTGGACCCCAACGCCACGGTGGCGACCAACAATACGATTCGGGCGCGCGTTTGGGGCAAGGTGATGGAAGGCATGCATCTGGGCTATTGCGGTCTGATCATGGACCGGTGCGCGGTCTACACGCACGGCGAGGTTCTGCCGGGCGGTTATGATGACCTGGTGCGCTGGGAGGTGGATCACTTGCGGCCGTACAATGAAGTGGTGGCGGCCGCGGTGGGTGTGCTCGAGGAAGCCATCAGCGACCTGGATGCAGTCGGCGATTTCACGCTGCCCGCCACCTGGGTCAATGGCCAGGCGCTGACCAAAGGGCAGGTCCGCCAGTTTGCCAATTCATTGATTGCGCGACTGCTCGTCTACTCGGCACGCACACCGGCCGAACGCACGGCCGTAAACTGGCAAAAGGTCATTTCCACGACGGCCGCTGGTGTGACTTACGATTTCGGCCCCACCCTCGCCGCCGGCGTCCTGACCAGTACGTACTGGGCTCGCTTGCAGGGCACCGGTCCGGCCGACAACATCCGGCCGCACTATGACTTGATTGGACCGGCGGACACGGCAGGCAGCTACCAGACCTGGCTGGCAGCGCCGCTGGAGCAGCGCGTCCGTTTTGACATTCGTACACCCGACCGTCGCATCACGGGTACCTCGCCGACCGCGGCGGGATTGTACTTCCGCTATCGCACGGACAACAACGGTTTCGATGCCACGCGCGGCACGTACAATTTCTCGGCTTACCAATGGTACCGAAACGCGGGCTCGTCCAATACCGGCCAGGTGAAGTTCATTTCCGTGGATGAGAACAACCTGCTGCGTGCCGAAGCGTACCTGCGCACGGGAAACAATGCGGAAGCGGCACGGTTGATCAATCTCTCGCGCAACCGCGACGTGCGTATCGGCACGGTCACCTATCCGGGCCTGCCCGCCGTAACGGCCCAGGGTGTAGCGCAATCCACGGGCTGCGTGCCACGCACCCGGACGGGCGCCTGTGGCTCTCTCCTGGATGCGCTGGTGTACGAACGGGGCATCGAGCTGGCGGGTTCCGATCCCACACGCGCCTGGATGGACCGCCGCGGATTTGGCCAGCTGGTACGCGGCACCATCCTGCACATGCCGATACCCGCGCGTTATCTGGTCTCAATGGGTATCCCTCTGTATTCGTTCGGCGGAATTGGTAATTCGGGAGCAGCACAGTGATGAGAAGGCAAAAACGGGCCGGGCCGGTCCCCACGGTGACCCGCACTGCACGGGCCAGCAAGCCCGCGCGCGTGCAGCGCAAGACCGTGGTCGACCTGGCCGTGGAACAGATGCGCGAGCACATCCTGCGCGGCGACTATCCGGAGGGCTCACCGTTGCGGCAGGATGCGCTGGCCGCGGAGCTGGGTGTGAGTCGGATCCCGGTGCGCGAAGCGTTGCGCCAGCTCGAGGTCGAGGGGTTGGTGACTTTCAGCCCGCACGCGGGCGCCGTGGTCTCAACTCTTTCCCTGGATGAAATCGTGGAGTTGTTCCAGCTGCGCGCGCTTCTGGAGTCCGACCTGATGCGCAAGGCAGTGCCCAATCTCACGCCTGATGTCCTGGACCGGGCGTTCACCATCCTGGAAGCGTACGACGCTGCATTCGAGGCTGGAGATGTTGCCGAGTGGGGTGCATTGAACTGGGAATTTCACTCGACCCTGCTGGCTGCAGCACAGCGTCCGCTCACGTTGGGCGTGTTGTCCATGCTGCATAATCAGAGTGACCGCTATACGCGGTTGCAATTGACGCTCACGCACGGTGAAGTGCGCGCCAGCGATGAGCACAAGGCGATTGCCACGGCCGCGGCCATGGGTGACGCGGAGTTGGCGGCCAAGCGCATGCGTGCGCACGTGGAGAGCGCATGCGCGTCGCTCATCGATTTCTTGCGTGAGCATCGTAAAAGCGCGGGTCAATCGTGAGCACCATTACCGCCACCCTGCCCGCTGTGCTCCAGAGTTTCATTGGCGGTCAGTTCCGCGCCAGTACCCTAGACCAGGGCGTACTGGACCTGAATCCGTCGGACACCAACGATGTCATTGGTCGCATACCGGAAGGTGAAGCGCGTGATGCGCAGGCCGCTGTTGCGGCTGCAGAAGCGGCGGGCGCCGCATGGCGCAAGCTGACCGGACCGGCACGCGCCGAACATCTCTATCGCTGGGCTTCAGTCATGGAAGCGGAGAAAGAAGCGCTGGCCCAGGCGCTCACGCGGGAAGTAGGCAAACCGATCGCTGAGGCGCGCGGCGAGATAGGCCGGTGTGTCGTCATCCTGCGTTACTACGCGGGTGAGTGCGTGCGCTCCCTGGGTGAAGTGATTCCGCCGCAGGTGGAAGGCGCATTGCAGTTCTCGCTGCGCGAGCCGCTGGGTGTAGTCCTGCTTATAACACCCTGGAATTTCCCGGCTGCTATTCCGCTCTGGAAAGCGGCGCCGGCCCTGGCCTTCGGCAACACCGTGGTGTTGAAGCCGGCCGAGCAGGCTTCCCACATGGCGGTTCTGCTGGGCCGCACGGCGCACGCTGCCGGTCTGCCGGCCGGAGTCTTCAACGTCATTCTGGGCAAGGGCTCGCGCATTGGTGACACCTTGCTCACGGCACCGGCCGTGCGCGCGGTCTCGTTTACCGGCTCGGGAGAAGTGGGCGCGCGCGTGGCCGCCATCTGCGCGGCGCGCAACGTGCGCTTTCAAACGGAAATGGGCGGCAAAAACGTGGTCATCGTGCTGCCCGACGCGGACCTCGATCTGGCGGCGCGTTTGACGGCCTCGGGCGCTATGCGCTTTGCCGGCCAGAAATGCACGGCCACCAGCCGGGCCGTGGTGGTGAAGGAAGTGGAGGACAAATTCCTGGAACGCGTGCAAGCGGAAGTGGCCGCGCTCAAACTGGGTCCGGTCACCGATGCCGCGTGTGCCATTGGGCCGGTGATCGACGCGGCTTCACGCGCGCGATTGCAGGCGGCGGTGGCGGGAAGCACGGCCCAGCGTGTGCGGGGCGGTGGCCTACCCAGCGATCCCGCCTTCGAGCATGGCTTTTACTTCGAGCCCACGGTTCTGCGCGATGTAGATCCCACATCGGCATTGGCGCAGGAAGAGCTGTTTGGTCCGGTACTGGCCACGCTGCGTGCGCGCGATGCCGAGGAAGCCATCGCGCTGGCCAACGCTTCGCGCTATGGCCTGAGCGCAGCGCTCTTCACGCGGGATTTGCGCGCCGCGCTGGATTACATCCACCGCATTGAAGTGGGATTGGTGCGCGTCAATGCGGATACCACGGGTGTCGATCCGCACGCACCGTTTGGCGGCATGAAAGATTCGAGCTCGGGCTCACGCGAGCAGGGGAGTGCAGCGCGCGAGTTCTACACGGAAATCAAAACGGTGCAGATCAATCCATGACGGTAGCCACTGCGCCCGTGCTGGAGCGGCGGCAGCAGCACTATCCTGCTGAGATTCAGGTCATCGATTCCCATACCGAAGGTGAGCCCACGCGCGTGGTAGTGAGCGGCTGGCCCGCGCTGGAGAGCCGGTCCATGGCCGATCGCCGGGACGAGCTGCGGGCGCGCTGGGATCATCTGCGCAGTGCCGTGGTCTGTGAGCCGCGTGGTCACGATGCGCTGGTAGGCGCTCTCCTCACGGAGCCCGTGACGGCGGATGCTGCGGCCGGTGTCATCTTCTTCAACAACGTCGGGTATCTCGGCATGTGCGGTCATGGCCTGATCGGCGTGGTGCGCACACTCGAGCATCTGGGCCGCATCGGTGCGGGCGCCATCACCATTGACTCGCCGGTCGGCACCGTGGGCGCACGATTGCACGAAGATGGATCGGTCACCATACGCAACGTGCCGGCCCACTGCATTGCGCGCGACGTGAGCGTCGATGTGCCGGGCATTGGGCGTGTGGTGGGCGACATTGCGTGGGGCGGCAACTGGTTCTTCATCACGCACCTGGAACGGCCCGCGCTGGAATTGGGCAATCTGGATGAGTTGTCACGCATCACGCGCACCATGCTGACCGTTCTGCGCGAGCGCGGCATCACGGGCGCCGAGGGTGCGGAGATCGATCACATCGAGCTGACCGCACCGGCCACGAATCGCAGTGCCGACGCGCGCAACTTTGTCATGTGTCCAGGCGGCGCCTACGATCGCTCGCCCTGTGGCACGGGCACGTCGGCCAAGCTGGCCGTGCTGCACGCACAGGGTGCACTGGCGCCGGGCGAACACTTTCGCCAGGAAAGTGTGACCGGCGGTCTGTTCACCGGCTGGCTGGAGGAGCACGAGGGCCAGCTGTTGCCGTTCGTACGCGGTCATGCCCATGTGACCGGAGAAAGCAGACTCCGCTTCCATGCCAGCGATCCGTTTCGCGCCGGATTCACGGCCGGCTGATGGCTGACGCCATCATCGTCGGTGCGGGTGTGGTCGGTGCGGCCGTGGCCGATGCGCTGAGCGAGGCAGGTCTGCGAGTAACGCTGCTCGATGCCACATTGCCGGGTGGTGGAACTACGGCCGCGGGCATGGGCCACATCGTAGTGATGGATGATTCGGAAGCGCAGTTCCAGCTGACCTCGTACTCGCGAACCCTGCTCGATGCGCTGCGCCCTGAGTTGACCGGTAGCGCCGAGTACGAGCGCACGGGCACACTGTGGGTGGCCGAAGATGCGGAGCAGCTCCAGATCGTGCGCGAGAAACACGCCTATTACAGCCAACGGGGCGTGGCTGTGGAGATTCTGGACGCCCAGGCACTGGCTGAGGCCGAGCCCAATCTGCGGCCGCTGGCGGGCGCGCTGCGCGTGCCCGACGATGGCGTGCTCTACCCGCCCGGGCTTGCGCGCGTGCTGCTCGATCGCGCTCTGAAACGCGGCTGCGCGCTGCGCACGGGCGTGCGGGTCGAGCGGCTGGAGGCACATACCGTCGTTACCCAGGACCAGCGCCTGCAGGCCGACATCGTGGTGAATGCGGCGGGAGCCGCCGCCTCGCTGTTGACACCCGAGCTGCCCATTGTGCCGCGCAAGGGACACCTGGTCATTACCGATCGGTATCCCAACTTCTGCCGGCACCAGTTGGTGGAGTTGGGTTACCTGAAGAGTGCGCACACCATGGATGCGGCTTCCGTTGCGTTCAACTTGCAGCCGCGCCGTACGGGTCAAGTTCTGATCGGCTCATCGCGCGAGCTGGTGGGCTGGGATGCATCGATCAACCGATCCATCGTGCGGCGTATGCTGCAGCGTGCGCTGCAGTTCACACCGAAGCTGGCCGCGTTGTCGGCCATTCGCACCTGGACCGGCTTTCGGCCCACTACGCCCGACAAGCTGCCTCTGATCGGTCCGTGGGAGCCGCAGGAGGGTGTGTGGATTGCGGCCGGTCATGAAGGGCTGGGCATCACCACGGCACTGGGCACGGCGCGCCTGCTCGCGGACATGATCGTGGGTCGCGTGCCGGTCCTCGATGCCGGTGCGTACAGTCCTGTGCGCGCGCTGGTGGCCGAGGCGGCGTGATGCAGTCGGGCAGCATCGAGTTGCGCGTCGATGGCCGCACCGTGCAGGCGCGCGCAGATGCCACGGTTGCCGTGGCCTTGATTCAGCTCGGCATCTGGACGTTCCGCCGATCCGTGTCAGGGCAGGAACGCGGCCCGGTTTGCGGTATGGGCACATGTTACGAGTGCCGGGTCACGATCGATGGTGTGCGGCATCGCCGGGCTTGTCTGCAACGTGTTGCGCCGGGGATGGAGATTTCGACCGGTGAGTGACACCCAGCACGCCGACCTGATCGTGGTGGGCGGCGGGCCGGCGGGTATTGCGGCGGCAACCAGCGCGGCCGAGCGTGGTCGGCGCGTGGTTTTGCTCGATGAGGGCATTCGATTGGGCGGCCAGATTTGGCGTCATCGCGACCCGGCCGAGCTGCCCGCGGTAGCACGGCAATGGCTGGCGCGGCTTGCCCGCTCCGGCGCGACGATGATCACGAACGCAAGCGTGATCGATTGCAGACCCGATCTCACAGTGTCGGTCGAGATGGCCGAGGGCAGCGCAGCCTATACCGGACGCGCCATCGCGTTGTGCGTGGGCGCGCGCGAGCGCTTCCTGCCCTTTCCGGGCTGGACGTTGCCCGGTGTGGTAGGCGTGGGCGGCATCCAGGCGTTGCTCAAGAGCGGACTCGAGGTCAGAGGCGCGCGCGTCGTAGTGGCCGGCTCGGGCCCGTTGTTGCTGCCCGTGGCGGCTCTTCTCGCCCGGCGCGGTGCCCGGCTGCGCATGGTGCTGGAACAGGCCAGTCGGACCCGGCTGGCGCGCTTTGCCGCTGGTTTGTGGCGCACACCGGCGCGTATGGCAGACGCCGTTCGCTACCGCGCGGCCTTCCTGCGCACGCCCTATCACGCGGGGCAATGGGTGACGCGCGCAGACGGCAGAGCCAGAGTGGAGGAGGTGGCGGTCACGGACGGTGTACACAGCCGCTCGCTACATTGCGATCTGCTGTGTGTGGGATATGGCCTGGTACCGGCTGCCGAGCTGCCGCGGCTGGCGGGCTGTGAACTGGATGCGACGGGCAGCACGATCACGGACGAGCTGCAGCAGAGCTCGCAGCCCGGCATCTATTGCGCCGGCGAAACCACGGGGATCGGCGGTGTTGATGCCGCGCTGATGGAAGGACAAATCGTCGGTCTGGCCGCGGCAGGTGAAAGGGCAGGCGCACGCGCTCTGAGCCGGGAGCGCAGCGCGCAGTGTGCATTCGCGGCGCAGCTGGAGCACACGTTCGAGCTGCGTGCTGAACTGCGCAAACTGGCGCGCACAGACACCGTGGTTTGCCGGTGTGAGGATGTGCGCTACGCGGAACTGACGGCCTGCACATCGGTGCGCGAGGCCAAACTCTACACGCGCGCCGGTATGGGTCCGTGTCAGGGCCGTGTGTGCGGCGCCGCCACGGCGTTCCTGTTCGGCTGGGACAGCGATTCCGTGCGACCACCTGTGGCTGCGGCCACGGTTGGGTCGCTGGCGAATCTTTGGAGTCGATGATGGCAAACACGTTTTCTGGGAGCGCATGATGAGAAAGAGCGATTGGGCAGGCGTGTTTCCGGCGATCACCACGCCATTTCACACCGATGGCTCACTGGATGAGGCCTTCCTGGCCCAGCATGCTGCCTGGCTCATTGAGAATGGGTGCACGGGCATGGTCGCGCTCGGCTCACTCGGCGAAGGTGCCACGCTCACGTTCCCGGAAAAGGTGCGCATCCTGGAAATACTGCGCGCCGCCATTGGCCCCAACGTGCCCCTGGTGGCCGGGATCTCCGGGCTCTCCACGGGCGAATGTGTGGCCCTGGCCAGAGCATCACAGAAAGCCGGCTGTGATGGTCTGATGGTGCTGCCACCCTACGTTTATCTGGGCGACTGGCGTGAAACGGAAGCGCATTTCTCGGCCGTGATCAGCGCCACTCCGCTCTCCTGCATGCTGTACAACAATCCCATTGCGTATGGCACCGACCTTTCCGCTCGTGATGTGGAGGAGTTTGCCGACCGCCACGCTAACGTGCACGCAGTCAAGGATTCCAGTGGCGATGTACGCCGGCTCACGGCCTATCGGGAATTGTTGGGCGAGCGCATGGCCATATTCGCCGGTCTCGATGACATGGTGCTGGAAAGCACACTCATGGGCGGTGATGGCTGGATTGCCGGACTCGTGAATGCATTGCCCGAGGAATCGGTCCGCCTGTTCGAACTGGGCCGCGATGGCCGCGTGGACGAAGCGCGCAGGCTCTACGAATGGTTCTTACCGCTGCTGCGCATGGACACAGTGCCCAAATTCGTGCAACTGATCAAACTCGTGCAGACCCAGGTAGGCAAAGGCAGTGAGACCGTGCGGCCGCCCCGTCTGCCACTTGCGGGGCAGGAGCGAAACGAGACGCTGGCTCTGATCCGCGCCAGGCTGGAAGCGCGCGCCACCGTCCTGGTCTGACATGTCACGACCGATGTCGCGCCGGGCCGCCCTGAAGCGGCTCGGCCTGGCCGGTACCGGCTTGCTGATGCCTCGCATCATCCGCGGTCAAAACGCGGATATCATGGTGGCAGGGCAGCCGGTCGAGATCGCAGTCACGTCGCTCAGTCCGATCACCGTCCGCCTGACCGTGCAACCCCGCACAGATGGCAGTGTCGTTCGCGTGCCGCTCACCGGCGCGCTGGATCAGCCAGAAGCCGGCAACGCACGCGCCCGGGCACGTGCCGCATCAGCGCTTTCACGCGTGCGCGCGGGCGAGCTGGTGGTCCGCTTCACGGCCGCACCGCCTACCCTGCATGTGGAAACGCGCGACGGACAAATCGTGCAGCGGCTCACGCTGGACGAAAGACTGCCCGATGTTTCCTTCCTGCTGGGCGATGGTCCGCTTCTCGGGTTGGGTGAAGGCGGTCCGCAGTTCGATCGCAAAGGCTCTCGCGATGAGATGCGCAACGGCCAGGGCGGCTACGAGCTGGCCACGCACGGCACGCGCGCACCCGTACAGTGGCTGCTCGGCACGGATGGCGGCTGGGGCATGTTCATTCACCAACCGTACGGTGCCTTCGACTGCACGGGCCCGCTGGGCAAATTCAGTCCGCGGCCGGATACCATGTTGCCGCTGGATGTGTTCGTGGTCAGCACGCGCGATCCGAAGCAGATGATGCGCGAGTATGCACGCATCACGGGATTGCCCGAGCTGCCCGCGCGCTGGGCCTTCGGCTACCAGCAGTCATCACGCACACTGGCGGGGCCCGATGAGATCCTGGGCGTGGCGCGCACGATGCGTGAAAAAAAGCTGCCCTGCGAAGCGCTCATTTATCTGGGCACCGAGTTCGCGCCTTCGGGTTGGAACACGCGCAACGGCGAGTTCACCTGGCATACCACCAATTTCCCCGATCCCAAAGCGATCCTCGATCAGCTGCACGCGCAGAACTTCAAGGTGATCGTTCACATTGTGATTGAAGGACGCAGTTTGTTGGGCTCCGTGAACTACGCGTGCAAAGGGCAGCCGCTGCCCAGTGGCCGCACGCCCGACAATCGCTGGCCGCCGGAGCGTCAGGTGGCCTGCTACTGGCCGGTGCACAAAGCACTCATGGATGTGGGTGTCGATGGCTGGTGGCCGGATCAAGGCGATGGCTTCGATGGCCCTTCGCGGCTCAACCGCCACCGCATGTACTGGGAAGGACCGCAACTCTACCGTCCCAACCAGCGCTCGTTTGCGCTTCATCGCAATGCATCGCCTGGCATTCAGCGGTACGGCGGCTTCATCTGGTCGGGTGATGTGCGCTCACGTTGGGAGACGCTGAAGACGCACATCGCTGTAGGCATCAATACCGGACTTTCAGGATTGCCGTTTTGGGGCACCGACATTGGCGGCTTCAATCCAACGCCCGAATACACGGGCGAGTTGCACGTCCGCTGGTTCCAGTTCGGTGCGTTTTGCGGATCGT
>JBOHRF010000144.1:0-11842 GCA_050732575.1 Longimicrobiales bacterium | reverse complement strand
GCCGTTAAAACATCCTTCCTAGGAAGGCTCAGTTGTAGGTGGCGCGCCACGGCCCAGCCATTAGAACGCGCGGTTAGCACACCTGGACAATTTGAGTACAAGCCCGGCCCCCGTCTGGATGCTCCGGCCTACCTGGGAGCGAGCCCGGGCTTCATGGTGAGCGCGGACGTGGCCACGGCCGTGCCCACGCATGACAACCAGTCACTGCCCATGAACTGAATGCGCTCAATCTGGTAGTGGAAAGGATGGTGGCCGTACACGCGGGCGTGGTCGCCGGCAGAAGTTACGTTGTTTTACACGGAGGCAACTGCGCACGTTCACGGTCACGCTCTCGTTTTCGTTCACGGCCGTTGCCAGGAACAGCCGTGAGCGTGAACGAGAGCGAAAACGTGAACGTGGTGCTGGTCATTGCACGATGACGCGACCGTTCATGCCTGCATGCAGTGTGCAGCTGTAGTTGAACGTGCCCGCCACGTCCATGCGAACTGCCGTGGCGAAGCCGGTCGTAGCCGGCACAATGATATTGGTCCACGCGCCTGCCTGTGCCGGGTTGGCAGGTGTGATGGTGTGGGCGATGGCCAGATCGTTCGTCCAGGTGACCGATTGACCGACCGTGACGGTGACTTCGGCCGGACTGAACGTCGCGGCCAACATGCGTACCGTGCGCGTGTCGTTGGCGGGGTCAGTCGAATCCGAGCAACCAGGTAGAAGTGCAAAGGCGACCAGCCCAATCAATTGCCAGCGTTTGGACATCACTGGATTCCCTCCGGTTGTAGTGTGGCTCCCGTCTATGCGCGCTCTTTGTAGAACGATTGAGCCCGGAATTCGTCAACACCAACGATCCGGCAATACCCGGCGCGTCTGGTAAACGAACGGCCACAACGCCTTCCGTCAAGAATAGTGGTATTGGGCTACAGAACAGCAACGTCCGTTAATCCGTTTCGAGTCGCAGACCCTCCCAAAAAAAGCGGCCGGGTCACCCCGGCCGCTCCCGTATCGCGTCACGCCTCACGCGTCACGTCTGGACCTGGCCAAAGAAACTGGCGTGGTCTTCCACCACAGCGGTTTCCAGGAGCAGGTTCATGAGTGAGAGTCGGATGGTCTGGTTTTCCGTGCGTGCATCCGGATCTACGCTGAAGGTGCCGCTCTTCCAGGTCAGCATGTTGCGGAAGGCTTCTTCGCCGCTCAGGAAACGCGTTTGTGCGTGACGCGGCGTGCCGCGATCGAGATAGATCACGCCTTCATCGCGCTCACTCACAATGAAGATGGCCGCTGTTCGTGAGTCGTAGTGCAGCACCTGCATCAACCAGTTGAGCGGGAAGTCGTGAATGTCACCGCGCAGCCGTGACCAACCGGCATCCACCGACCTGGCGCCGCCCTGCGGAACGGTCTTTCCTTCGCGACGCAGGAAGGCCTCGAGCGTGGCTTTCAGTTCCTCGAAGCTGGCGCCGCGGTTGAGGCAGACATCGGCTCCGGATTCGAGCAGCGGGACGCGCTCAGTGACACCGGTATCGGTCATTATGACGGGGATCATGGCAATGCGCGCGGTCTCCCGCACCTGACGCAGCAGGCTGGCCTCTTCCTCGCCTGGCAGGTCACTCGAGATGATCAGCGCCACGATGTGCGCGTGCTCGAGCCGTTCCTGCGCGGCCGCCACGTTGAAGGTGGCTTCCGCCAGGTAGCCATGCGAGCACAGTCGAGTCGCGATCACCATGGCGCGCGCCTCGTCCGAATCGACAATCAGCACGTGATGCCGGAGCGAGAAACCGGGGCCCCGCCAATGGGTGGCATTGACCACGTGCAATAGCGCATCCAGGACGCGCGCATCGTAGTGCGTGCCCGCGCCTGCGCGCAGTTCTTCGATGGCTGCAGGTACGCGCTTGGGCAGGCGGTGTGGCCGAGCCGAGATCATGGCACTGAAGGAGTCGGCCACGGCGACAATCCGGGCACCGAGCGGAATGGCCTCGCTTTTCAGTCCGTCCGGGTAGCCGGCTCCGTCCCACCGCTCGTGATGGAAGCGGATGGTGTCCCGGGTAATGTCGGGCAGCTGAATCCCGGTCAGCATGTCGAGCGCGGTCTCGACGTGCCTTTCCATGTTCTTCCGTGCACCCGGCGGCAGCTCGAGGCCGGGTCGGTTCAGCACACTGCGCAGCGGGAACTGACCCAGGTCACGCAGTACGGCGCCCAGTGCAATGGCGTTGACGTCTTCTTCCGGAAGCTCGAGATCGCGCGCAATGGCGGTGGCCAGGAGGCGCGTCAGGCTCGTGTTGCCACGGAAGAACGGGTCTCGATATTCGACCAGACCCACCAACAAATCGGAAAGCGCAACAGCGGCTGGATCGAGCAAGCCCGAGATGCGTGCCGATTCCGCCGTCTGGTCCTGCGCCTGACCCTGCTTCAGAGAAGCCTCCAGCACCTCGGCTTCCAGGGCGACCGCGGGCGGACCGGCTGGCACACTCGAAACCGGCCGTGTCGGTTCGCTGACGGGCGGTGCTGCGACCGGCGCCGTGCTCACCGGCGGCGCGCTCACCGGCGGCGTGCTCGCAGGCGGTGCTGCTGACGCGACCGGCGGTGGCTCTGGCTGTGCACTGGGCGGGGCTGCCGGCGGCGGGCTGAACGCCGGCGATGCCGTGGAGGCGACTCCATTCTGCACAGGCGATTCGGACTCCCAGGGCATCCGATCTTCCTGCGTCCGTCGGATCGGCGCATTCGTTGACTGTACGGGCGGCACGACCGGTGGCGGGAAGGGTCCCGACCATGATGGCGGTGCCGGCGGCCGCGCAGCTTCCGGTGGCGGCGCGGACGGCGCCGGCGGCGGTGGCAGCGGCGGGAACGGTGCGTATCCGGCGCCAGGATCGGGCGTCGGCCACAGCGATGGGCCATCGAACGACGGCGGCCGAGTCGGTGCACTGGGCGATGCGTAGGGCATCGCCACAGGTGATGAAGGCGCTGCGGCCGGTGGCGCTGAGCGCGTTACCGGCGCCTCACGGAGACGCCTTGCAATTTCGTCCAGTGCACCCCGTGCAATGGCATTGCTGGGATCGATCTCCATGAGCCGCTCGAAGCAAAAAGCCGATTCGGCTACGCGTCCGCGATCGAGCAGCGTCCGCCCCAGGATTTCGTAACCCGGTCCGTACCCTGGATGTTGCTCGATCCCGCGGCGCAGGATGCGGAATGCGCGGTCATAGTCGCCGGCATCCCGATAGGCCTGCGCAAGCTGAACGAACAGACTTGCGTCCTCGTTGGAAACGAAAGCCGACTCCATGGTCTCGAACCGTAAACCGTAGTTGACAGACATACGTAGGGCCCAGGATCTGCGGGGAGGGACACAATGGATGCCCCGCACCCCGCAGATTGTCAATATTTGTTCCGCTCAGCCGGTTCAGATGCGGGAAAATGAATCAGGAGACAACTACCCAACCATCAGACCCTCGGGAACGCTGGCTTCCTTCCGTCTACCAAGCGGAACATAATCGCGCTGGTCGGCACCCGTATAGATCTGGCGCGGCCGGCTGATCTTCTGCTCATTGTCCATCATCATCTCATTCCACTGCGCCAGCCAGCCGGCCGTGCGCGGAATGGCAAACAGCACGGGGAACATCTCGACCGGGAAACCCATGGCCTGGTAGATGATGCCGGAGTAGAAGTCCACGTTGGGATAAAGCTTGCGGGTCACGAAATAGTCATCTTCCAGGCTGATGCGCTCCAGCTCGACGGCAATATCGAGCAGCGGGTTCTTGCCCGTGACCTCGAACACCTGTGCAGCCATCTTACGCAGAATCTTGGCGCGCGGATCGTAGTTCTTGTACACGCGATGGCCGAAGCCCATCAGTCGCATCTCACCTTGCTTGACGCGCCGCACGTATTCGCCAATCCGATCCGTGCTGCCAATCTCGCGCAGCATTAACAGCACCTGTTCGTTGGCACCGCCATGCAAGGGACCATAAAGCGCAGCGGCAGCCGCGGCCACGGAAACGTAGGGATCGGCCTGCGAGCTGCCCACGCCGCGCATGGCGCTGGTGCTGCAGTTTTGCTCGTGATCCGCATGCAGTATGAACAGCACGTCCAGTGCGCGTTCCAGGACTGGATCGGGGTCATACTTCGGCTCCGAGATCCGATACATCATGTTCAAGAAGTTGCCTGCGTAACTCAGATCGTTGTCCGGATACGCGTACGGCAATCCCACACTGTGACGGTAGGCAAAGGCAGAGACGGTGGGCAGCTTGGCGATCAGCCGGTGGATTTGTTTCATGCGTACTTCGGAATCGAGTACCTGCCGGCTCTCCGGATAGAATGTGGATAGTGCCGCCACCGTGCTGACCAGGATGCCCATGGGATGCGCGTCATGATGAAACGCATCCATTAACTTCTTTACGTTTTCATGCAGGAAGGTGTGATGCGTTATGTGCCACTGCCATTGCGCCAGTTGCTCCGCGCTGGGCAGCTCACCAACCAACAGCAAGAAGGCAACCTCCAGGAACGTGCTCTTCTCGGCCAGTTCCTCGATGGGATAACCGCGGTAACGCAGGATGCCGCGGTCGCCATCGATGTAGGTCATTGCGCTGCGGCAAGAGGCCGTATTCATGAAGGCCGGATCGTAGGAAAGCAGACCGAAGTCTTGTTCGGATGCCTTGATTTTGCGCAGATCCGTGCCGCGAATGTAGGCGCCGTCGTCCTGGTAGATTCCGTACGAAATCGGCAGATCGTACTGCCTGCCGGTTCGGTTGTCGGTTACGGTCAGCGACTCGTTGGCCATGTTGACTCCTGGTTTTCCAATCTTAAAAGTGCCACTTGCTGGGCGTCATGTCGAGGCACTCCAACTCTTTCGCGAGCCGAGCAACTGCATAGATTGGCAAATCGATGCGCATCATCTCGCTGGTACCCGCCGCAACCGAGATTCTGGCCGAGCTCGGTGCTGCCGATCAGTTGGTCGGCATCTCGCACGAATGCGACTATCCGGCCGCCATTCGCGACCTGCCTCGCGTCACCACGACCGTGCTCGACACCGGCGCAACCAGCCGACAAATCGACGCGCGCCTTCGAGCCGAGGGCACAACAACCATTGTTGTAGCCGCCGAAGAGATTCGGTCGCTGCGCCCCGATTTGATCGTCACGCAGGCACTGTGTGAAGTCTGTGCAGTCAGCGAAGGCGCGGTGCGCCGCCTGGCCGATGCCCTCAAACCCGCCCCTGAGATCATCACGCTGGCCGGACGGACCATTGCCGGCGTCATCTACGACATTCTGCGCCTGGGCGAGCACCTGGCCACAAACGAAGCGCGCGATCAGGCCGAACGTCTGACCAACTGGATGGAAGATCGCCTTACCACCATCCGTGAGCGTGCCCAGTCCCAGCGCCACGGCGAACCGCCGCCGCGCGTGCTCACGATCGAGTGGGTAGACCCGGTGTTTTTGGCCGGTCATTGGGTACCCGAACTGGTTGATTTTGCAGGTGGCGTGGATGTAGGCGCGGAGCCGGGAGCTCATTCGCGTGAAGTCACGCTGGAGGAGCTGGATGGTTTCCAGTTCAATCACGTTTTCGTCATCCCGTGTGGCTTCGACATTAAACGCGCGCGTCACGAATTGGATCACAGCCCGCAGGTCGCGGCCTGGCTTCGGCAGCGGCGCGTACCCATCACGCTCATGGACGCGAACTCCTACACATCACGACCCGGGCCGCGCCTGGTGGACGGTGCAACCATCATGGCGGCTGCGATCACGGGTGGAAGGCATGACGGGTTTCAGACGTGGCAGTAGGCCGCATTCCGATGAGCCGGATGCAGGGTGGGGATAAGCAGGGGGGTGAGTATGGCGGCGACATCATCTACGATGCTCGAGTTGGGCACGGTGGCGCCCGCGTTTACGCTGCCCGATCCGGATGGCACACTGCACTCGACCTCTGACTACGCGGCCGCACCCGCCTTGCTGGTCATGTTCATCTGCAACCACTGTCCGTTCGTCAAACATGTGCGCGCGGAGCTGGCTCGCCTGGGCCACGATTACCGCTCGCGCGGTGTTGCCATACTGGCCGTGAACTCAAACGACGCGCAGCAATACCCGGCTGACGGGCCAAACGAAATGCGCGCCGAAAAAGAGGCGGCCGGTTATCCGTTCCCTTACCTCTACGATGAGGCGCAGGCCGTGGCGGCCTCGTACAAAGCAGCCTGCACACCCGATTTTTATCTGTTCGATGGCCAGCGCAAGCTGGTGTATCGCGGGCAGCTCGATGACAGTCGACCGTCCAATGGGATTCCCGTCACCGGCACCCATCTGCGCGGTGCGCTGGACGCCGTGCTGGCGGGCAGGCCCATCTCCGCCGTGCAAATCCCCAGCATTGGCTGCAGCATCAAATGGAGGCCGGGCCATCAGCCCTGAAGTAGCGCACACCGGTTTTCCCCTTCGTCCGGCCTCTCATCACAACCGCATCCTCGCCAGGCCCTGACTCATTGTCGTAACCCTTGTTGCGCCGGATCGTGCGCGGTTCTCCAACCACGAGGTGATCCATGTCACGCAAGGCAATACTCGCACTCCTGGTTCCAACCCTGGCGCTGGCGGGCTGGCGTATGCAGGATCGCACGGCGCGCGCGGCTGACGAAGCAGCCATCCGCGCGACTGTGCAGGCCTACTTCGACGGCATGATGAAGGGCGATCAGAAGCTGCTTGCGCAGGCGTTTCATGCGCAGGCGTTCCTCCTCGGTCCGGGCCGGGATGACGTGACCCGCATCCCGGTCGAGACCTGGCAAACCAGCTTCAAGCAGCCCATGGCAGATGCCGCAGAGTACAGAAACAACATCCTCTCCATCGACTTTGCAGGAAGTGCCGCAGTTGCCAAGACCGAGCTGGATTGGCCGCGGGTTCGCTACGTCGATTTTCTCTCGCTGCTGAAGGTCAACGGTCAGTGGAAGATCGTGAACAAGATCTGGCACCAGCAGCCCTCACCGAGGGTCGTCAACCAGCTGGCGCCGGCCAGTTTGCCGCTCAGCGTTGCCGATCTGCAAAAATATGTTGGCGAGTATCAGATGGAGCATGGCCCGGTCGTGGTCTACGCGGAGCAAGGCAAGCTCATGACGCGTTTGGGTGGCGGCGAAGGCTTCCCGATGTACTATCAGGGCAAGGATACGTTCATACCCGCCATCGACAGTGGCATTCGCATTGTTTTCACGGTTGCCAGCGGTAAAGCCACCAGCTTCACCGTGACGCAGGAGGGTACTTCAATGGAAGCCAAGCGCGTGAAGTAAGGAAAACCGTAAGGAAAACCGTAAGAAGAACGGTAAGAAGAAACGTAAGAATCGTGTGCATCGTGGGGGATCGTATGTTTGACTACCCATGAGAATCGTGGCGGGGAAATGGGCGGACACGGCGCTGGTTTCTCCGGCGGGCCGGGTGCGGCCCACGTCGGAAGGTCTGCGCGTGTTGAGCATGGAGCTGATTGCGGATGAAATCGCGGATGCACGCGTGCTCGATCTGTTTGCGGGCACGGGCGCGTTGGGACTGGAAGCGCTCTCGCGCGGCGCGCGTTCGTGTGATTTCGTGGAGAACCATCCGTCGGCCCTGCACGCGCTCAAGGCCAATGTGGCGAAAGTCCGCGCGCCCGGCCGCACACGCATCTTCAAGCGCGATGGCATTCCCTTTGTCGAACGGCTGCCGGCCGGCGCCTATGACCTGGCCTTTGCCGATCCTCCCTATCAATCGCGCAAACTGGATCGCGTCCTGGCCCGCTGGCTGGCCGCACCGTTCAGCCCCACGCTGGTAGTAGAGCACGCGGCCGACCGAATATTGCCTGCCCGCGGCGTGAGCCGGCGGCTGGAGGACTCCGTGGTTACCGTCCTGCGCGCGCGGACATCTGATCGCTAGGACTTGCTGGGACGGATCGGGGGCTGCCATTTTCGGCATCGTTGCCGCTGCGGATGGCGGCTACCCTCCTTTGGGCCGTCTATTTGATGGAAGCAACCGTCAACCCGGTTCAGCAGGTCACTTCCGAGCTACAACGCAGAAGTGTCTTCCACGTTGCAGCGGTTTACTGCGCGGTAGCGTTTGTGTTGCTGCAGGCGTGCGACCTGGTTTTCCCCGCGCTGATGTTTCCTGCCTGGAGCTTCCGCGTGCTGGTTTGGGTGGCCATTGGCGGTTTTCCTCTGGCGCTCATCCTGGCCTGGTTCTTCGATCTAACAGCCCACGGCATTGTGCGCGCGCACCGGCACAAGCCGAGCGGGACCACCGTGCTGAACGCGCCGGCCCTGCGGCGCCGCATGCAAATCATCTCGCTGGTGGTAATCGGCGTGATGGTGACCGCAGCGGGAGGTCTGGGCGCCGTACGCTCGCGTCTGGGTGAGCCACGCACCGATGATGGGCGGATCGGCGTGGCCGTGTTTCCCTTCCGCGCGGTTGGACTGGAAGGTGGCGAGTGGTCGGAAGGCATTGCCGATTTGTTGACGACGACCATGGATGGCACCGCCGGCCTGCGCGTGGTAGATCCGTGGGCGCTCTGGCAGGGTCTGCGCGAGCGGCCTGACGCACTGGCCTCGAGTCCCGATCCAACGGAAGCGTCAGCGCTGGGGCGCGCCGCGGGTGCACGTCGCATCGTCCTGGGCTCGGCCGTGGCTGCTGGTGATGAAGTGCGACTCTCCGTGCGCGTCTACGATCCGCGTTTCGCACGACCGCTGGACACGTTTGCACTGAGTGGCGCCCGCGCCAACATGACCGAGCTGGTGGAGCGGTTGGCGGTGCAGGTGATCACGCGGGCCTGGGATGAGTCGGCATTGCCGGGCGTACCGCGGCTGGAGCCCAACGCTACCCGATCTCCCGAGGCGTTGAAGGCGTACCTGGAAGCCAAAATGGCGATGCGGCGCGGGCTGCCCGATTCGGCCGCGGCCGCCATCGATCGCGCCATTACCCTCGACTCGACCTTTGCGCTTGCGCTGGTCGATGCCGTTGCCATCCGGTCCTGGCACCTGTTCATGACGGGCCAGCCATACGCCGGCTTTTTCCCGCTCCTGGACCGCGCCGAGCGTCACGCCGATTCGGTCAGCGAGCGTACCCGGTTGCGTCTGCAAGCAACCCGCGCCTCCATACAAACGCGTGGTAAAGAGGCCTCCGATGCGCTGCAGCGCATCATCGGCATTGATAGCACCGACCTGTCCGCCTGGTCGTTCCTTGCCTACGTGCGGCAGGTCTACGGTTGGCAATACGGAGCGTCGCTGGAGGAGGCCGTTCAGGCCGCCGACCGGGTGGTCACGTTGGATCCCAACTACGTGCCTGGACTGGTGGCGCGAGCGTGGCTCAGGTCCGAACAGGCCGACTCTATGGATATTCGGTTGCTGGCCGATCGGTTGTTGAGTGCCGGACCGAATATCCCCATGGCGCGCAACACAGCGCGCGCGATGATGGTCGTTACTGGTAGCGAGGCATCATTTGCCGAGTTATCACGTGAGCTGGTCTCCGCGCCGCCTGGCGAATGGATCGTACCTTACCGCTGGCTGCGGTCGCAGCACCCGGAACGCGCCGAGGCATTGCTGGCTGCACTGCGCGCTCACGCCAGCACGGCACCGCCGCGACCACAAGGCGAGGATGCTCGGCTGCGCATCGCCGAGGGACGACCCATCAGCGCCGATTCAATGGTGCGCGCTTACGACGCTAATGAGCCCGCCGTCTTCTGGCCGGTGTTGCGCTTGCTGGCGACGTCTGCACTGGCCGAAACCGGGAATCTCACCGTAGCGCGTCGTGCGGTGGGCGAGCTGGAGCGTTACCTCCCCTCGGATTCCATGCTCGCGTATTTGAACACGCGTCCCGCCTGGTGGACGGGTTGGGTGGTGGGCGCGTTTCACGCACAGTTCGGTGATTCCGTGGTGGCCCGCAAGTATCAGCGCGCATTGGGAACGCTGCCCGCTGGCGGTTCCCCCGCGCAATATCGCGAGGCGCTGCAGGCTGACATTGAGTCACGGATGGCTGTCCGGCGCGGTGATTTGCCGACTGCGCTGCGCGCAGCGCGCAACGCATACGATTCCTGGAGCATCCACACGGAAAATGCGCTCGAGTCGATGCCCGAGCCCGCCATTCGGTTTCAGCTGGCCAAACTGCTCAAGGCAAATGGTGAAACCGACCATGCGGAAGCGCTCTACCGCTCGTTGATTCCGCCCACGAGCTGGATGGGATTCTTGACCGCCCGCGCAGCCGTAGAGGTTGGGGATCTGGAAGCCGCCCGCGGAGAGGCAGATGCGGCCGCGCGTCACTACACGATTGCACTGCGCCTGTGGGAGCGCGGCGGTCAGGAAGCCGCGCCCTTGCGCGCTCAGGTCGAGTCCAGACTCAGCGCTTTGCTCAACCCCCGGCGTTGATCAGAACAGAATACCGAACGTCACGGGAATGGCACGAATGGTCTTCGTGTCAATCACACCGGCTTCCGTATACACGTTCTGCACGCGGCCCTCAACGAATGCTTCCAGCCGACCCAGCTTCAGCGCCAGGCCGCCGCCGCCATCGATCCCGAAGCGCATGTTGCTCTCGGATACTTCACCGGTCGTTTCCTTGAGACTGAAAGCACCTACACCCGCCGTGATGTAAGGACGCAGCGGTCCAAGACTGAAGAGGTTGAGCGTCAAGCCGGCCACACCACTCAGGATCTGGCTCTCACCCGTGACGGCGGTGCCCAGGATCGCCTCTTTGAAGTCGAACTTCTGATAACCGAGGTTGAAACGGAACGGGAACCCGATACCGGGATCGAGCAGCAGGAATGCCTGGCCGTTGATGCCGTTCTTCAATGCATCGGCCGTATTGCTGGTAGGCACGCTCACGCCGCCGCCAAACCCGATACGCACAAAGTGCCTCTGCGCTTGCACGGGCTGTGTCAAGGTTGCCGCGAACACCACCACCGCCACCAGTGTTAGGCGCCTGATCGTCATGTCCTCACCCTCCGCATCGAAGTTGGCGCGCGCCAATATGTGCCGTACACTTCCTGCGGGACAAGCACGACGGAGATCCTCGCCTCATGCCAATTCAGCTCGAGCATCACGATTCTGCACTGGGACGCTGGCAGTTTGCGCGCTGGTGTCCACCGCAGTTGGCGGGCGTGGTCGATTCTCTCTGGTACTTCGAGGGCGCGCTGGCCAACACGCGCGAGCGCATCTTTCCGGACGGCCGCATTGAGCTGATCGTGCACCTTGGGCCTGTCTATCGACAGGTGGATGGCACGCGCGTGGAGCCCTTTACAACCTGCTGCATTTCCGGATTACTGTTGCGCTCCAATCTGATCGAGGCACCGCCCGAACCCTGTGCGGTGCTTGGTATGCGTCTGCATCCTGCCGGCGCCTTCGCGTTATTGCGCCAGCCGCTTCACGAGCTGGCCGGCATCACCGTCGATCTGAACGATCTGGTAGGAGCCGCTTCGCGCGAGCTGGCCGAATGCTGCGCCACAGCCGTCACGCCCCAGCAGCGGATGTACGTTGCCGCGCGCTGGATTGCCAGCCGCATGGCACACCAAAGCGCTGATCCGGCGGTCGCCTGGACCGCTCGGCAGATCGAGCTGCACGCGGGCGCCATCTCCATCGCGCAGTTGCGCCAGCACGTCGGCTGGTCCAAAACACGATTTACAGCCACGTTCAAACATCAAATCGGCGTAACCCCCAAGATCCTGGCCCGCATCATCCGCTTCCGTCGCGTCCTCGAGCAGGTCCATCGTGCGGATGCGTCCCTCGCCCAGATTGCGCTCAACGCGGGGTACTTCGATCAGGCCCATTTCAACGCCGAGTTCCGTGAGCTGTCCGGCTTTACACCCAGCGCGTTTCTGGCTGCCAGGCGCTACCCGGGAACCGTTTCCATCGCCGAATAGCCGCTCGCATTCGCTCGCGGGCGT
>JBOHRF010000143.1:0-11932 GCA_050732575.1 Longimicrobiales bacterium | reverse complement strand
AACGGCGGTCCAGGCCCAGCTCCTTGCGCACCTGTTCGATCAGGCGCTCGGCCGACGTCATGGCGCGAGGACAAGCTCCAGTGTTGCCAGCACGCGTTCGATTTCCGCTGCGCTGTTGTAGAAGTGAGGTGACAGGCGGATGGCACCCTCTCGAAACGCGCACGTCACGTGCGCTTCCAGTAGCGCGCCATGCGCAGTTACTGCATCGGCCGGTCGGATGCAAAGAATGCCGGAGCGCGCTGTTGGATGAGAAACGATTTGCACATCACCCTGGGCCCGCGCCCACGATACGATACGGTCCTGCAACGCGAGATTGTGTTGGTAGACATGCGCCACACCCAGAGCCAGCAGGAGCTGCACAGATTCGGCGAATGCGCCGCAGGCCTGAAACGGTTGTGAACCCAACTCGAAGCGCTGCGCATCATCACGCAACTCGCAAGCGTACCCGGTCAAGCGCGTGAAGTCCTGACTGGCGCTATAGGCCAACCAGCCAGGCAAGTAGGGCTCGAGCGTGCGGCACAAATCCGAGCGGAGGTAAACAAAGCCCGTGCCCCAGGGTGAGCAGAGCCACTTTTGCCCGCCGCAGGCCAGGACATCGATCTGAAAGGTCTGGACATCGAGTGGCACTGCGCCCAGGCCCTGGATGGCGTCGACGACAAAGAGAATATCACGGTCTCTGCAAATGCGACCGAAACGCGCCAGGTCGCCACGAAACCCGGTGGAGAACTGCACGAACGAATAGCTGAACGCCACCACATCGGGCAGTGCTAACGCATCGGCCAGCGCATCCTCATCTGGAATACCGGTAGCGGTAGTGGGCACCATGCGCACCTGGAAACCACGCCGGCGCAGCGCAAGCCAGGGATAGACATTGGCCGGAAACTCGCGATCGCTGAGTACGATGGTGCGCCGACCCGAGGTTGCGCGCAGCGTGGCCAGATGAGCGGCGAGATTGAGTCCGGAGCTGGTATTGGGCATGAGCGCAATTTCGTCAGTTTGCGCGTTGATCAGCCGAGCCACCGCGTGGCGAGCCTGATCCTGCACGTGTATCAGATCCGCATCGCGCAGCTGACCCAACTGGCGTTGCCGCTCGAATAGCTCACCGGCTCGACGGCTGCACTCCGGCAGCGGCCCCCAGCTGGCCGCATTCAGGTAGATGGCATCCTGCGTCCAGCGATATTCACGGCCGCGTGCATCGTCAAAAGCGGCGGAGCTAACCGTTGGAATCACGGCCCTCCGAGCGTTGCGCGTTGCACGCCTCGACCCGCGCCCTCGAACTCGGAAGCGCCATCATTCGAGGCGTAACGAGCGCGTGCGTTCTTGAGCCGGCGACGCAACTCGAATTCCGACATGGTGTGCAGGACGCGCAGGGCGCTCGCGCGCGTTTGCCAGCGAAGTTCGGGCACGGGCAGGACAACGCCCGTGGTCAGGCCCGCGAAAAACAGGTACCAGCGTCCGTGATGTCGCGCGACCTGTTCCTCACGCACGTCCGCCTGCCAGTCCTGCCCGGATTCATCAGTGAATCGTCTCATGATCGCGTTCATTCCTTGCGAAATGCATGCAACCGCCTCTTGCGCCCGCGCTGGGTTCACCCCAGGGTTCCAGCCATTCTCGAGGAGGCGTATGCCGCAGGCGCTGACCGAACGGCTCGAAGAAGGAATCTATCAGATCGTCGCGTTTCTGCCGCGGCTTGCGGCTGCACTTGGCATTTTGATGGCTGGCTTCGCGATTGCCAAGATGGTTGAGCGCGGAACCGACCTGGCGCTGCACCGCATCGGCTTTGATCGCTGGATGCGCGAAGGCGGCGTGACCGAGGCGCTGGAACGGGCGGGCACCCAGCTGGATCCCTCCTCTGTGTTGGCCAAGCTGGTGTTCTGGACCGTGATGCTGCTGGTCATCCTGCTGGGCGCCAGTGCACTGGGCGTGGAAGCGGTCAGCACGCTATTCGCCGAGCTGCTCGCCTACCTGCCGAACGTGATCGCGGCTGTGATCGTGCTAGTGCTGGGCATTCTGCTGGGCGAATTCGTGAAAGACCTGGTACTCGCTTCCGCGGGCGGGCTGCATGGCGCCGTCACGCTGGCGCGCGCGGCCAAAGGCGCCGTCATCCTGCTCGCAGTCTTCATGGCGCTCGAACAGCTCGATATCGCCCAGGACATTGTGTTGGTCTTCTTCATCGCGGTAGTGGGAGCGGCCGCGCTGGCTGCGGGCATTGCGTTTGGTCTGGGGGCACGCGATGTGGCCGCCGAAGTCACGCGCGGCTGGTACGAACGCAATCGCGCCCGCCGTTCCAGCGCAGAATCGGCTCCCGCGACGGTGCGCGCGGCAGCGGATCCCGAGGCGCATGGGCCGCCGGATGAGGCGCGCACATAGCGGACCGCCTTTCACTTGTGAGGTAGTGGCAGATTCTCGCATTGGTGTGGCTCATCAAGCCAGCAATTCAAGGCCAGGCCTCAACCGATGAGATACATATTGCGGGTGGATGTAGTCTAACTGAAGAAGTGAAACGTGGTCCGGTCAGATTCCAAGAATGTTGTACCCAGAATCGACGTAGAGTACCTCCCCGGTCACGCCTGCCCCGAGATCACTGCACAAGAAAACGGCGGCACCCGCCACATCTTCGAGCGTTACGTTGCGGCGCAAAGGCGCCTTCTCGGCCGTGAAACCGAGAATGCTCTTGAACCCCTTGATCCCGGCCGATGCCAGTGTCTTTAGCGGACCGGCGCTGATCGCGTTTACCCTGATACCAGCGGGCCCGAGATCAGCGGCCAGATAACGCACACTGGCTTCGAGTGCGGCCTTGGCAACACCCATCACGTTGTAGTTCTGGACGACCTTTTCCGCACCATAGTAAGTGAGCGTGATGATGCTGCCCCTGGACTGGGCGAGCAGAGGCTCGGCCGCACGAGCCAGTGCCACCAGTGAGAAGGCGCTGACATCCAGAGCGGTTCGGAAACCAGCGCGCGAGGTATCGACAAAGCGGCCTTCCAGATCCTCGCGCTGGGCAAAGGCGACCGAATGCACCAGGACATCCAACCGGCCCCATTGGGATTGCACCTGCTCGAAGGCAGCTGCGATCTGCTCATCGCTGGTCACATCGCAGGGCAGCACCAGGTCGGAGCCGACGCTTTCCGCCAGCGGTCTTACCCGCCGCTCGAGCGCTTCCCCGACGAAGGAGAACCCCAGTTTGGCGCCGCGGGCATGCAACGCCTGGCTGATGCCCCAGGCGATGCTGCGTTCGTTGGCAACGCCGAAAACGAGTACGTGTTTGTCTTGAAAGAGGTTCATGGCCTACTCGAACATATCGAACGCACTCTCGAGGTCCTTGCGGGAGAAAACCCGGAACGAGACCAGCGTGTTGGTGCGCACGATGCCGGGCACGCGCGCCAGCTGTTCGGTAACCACACCGGCGATCTGCTCCCACTCGGGCACGCGCAGAATGGCGATCAGATCCCAATCGCCCGCTACCGAGTAGACTTCGGCTACGCCCTCGATCTCGGCGATGGCACGCGCAGCTTTGGGGATGTGATCGCGCTCTGCCTGGATCAGAACGACCGCTGCGACCAAGGGGAACCTCCGGGATGTGGCGCGGAAGGTTAGCGGCCTGCGCTCGGCACCCGCAAGCGGCGACTTGCCTTGCGCAGCCGATGGTAAAAACTTCCGGACGGTGAGGATGCGAGGCGACCGCGCGGCGCGGCCAGACGAGTGGGGCCACACATCGTAGGCAATGATGGCGGGCCAAGCGACGATACTGCGCGCCGACGGCGGCGCGTAACTGCGCATGTGGCGCTGCTGTTCATGGCTATGATTTGGGCCATCAATTTCTCCGTGGCCAAAATTGCGCTGCGACACCTGACGCCCCTGGCCTTCAACGCGCTGCGCTTTCCCCTTGCTTCGGCCGCACTTCTAGTACTACTGCGGCGCACGGGTCCGGTGCCAATGCCCGCGCCTTCCGACCTGGGCCGCGTCATTTTCCTGGGCCTTCTTGGCAATCTCATTTATCAGCAGTTCTTCATTTTTGGTTTGGCTCAAACACGAGCCGGCACGGCCAGTTTGTTGTTGGCCGGAACACCGCTCATCACCGCGCTGCTATCGGCCGGGTTCGGTCACGAGCGTGTGCGACCGAGGGTGTGGATCGGCGTAGGTTCGACACTGGCGGGAATCGCCTTGGTGGTTCTGTTCGGTGCGCAAAACGCGGGCGGCTCGAGAAGCACCGTGGTGGGCGCGCTCCTGATGCTGGGCGCGTCCGTTTCCTGGGCCTTCTACACGGTGGGCAGTCGGCGGCTTGTGGATCGGTACGGACCCGTGCCGGTCACTGCCTGGACCTTGTGGATCGGATCGGCGGGGGTGTTGCTGGTGGGCGTGCCCGATCTCATGCGCGCCGAGCTGGGACGATTGAGCGCGGAGATCTGGCTGGCGGTGGCGTACGCGGGTGTGCTGAGCGTGGGCGCCGCCTACCTCATCTGGTACAATGGCGTGCGCGAACTGGGCAACACGCGCACTTCGATCTATTCGAATCTGGTGCCGGCAGCGGCGCTGGTGGTCGCCTGGCTGTGGCTGGGAGAAACGCCGACTGCCGGGCAATTGGCAGGCGCTGCCACCATCATTGGCGGCGTAACGCTCGCGCAGTCGAAGCGCTCGTAGATTCGCGCCGGCTGCCCATCACAACGCTCAGCACTAGCGAACGCGCAAGATGGTCAGCTGCGGCGCGGCATCCGCGGCAAACGCTCCGCCGCGCGGACCGCTGAAGACCAGATTGATGGGACGGAGTGGCGCACTGGCCGCGCGTAACATCAGATAAATCTGCGCGGATGCGGCCAGAACTCCATTGTACAGAATATCCGAGGAAAAACCGCCTTCCCCCAGGCTCAATGGATAGGTCGAGCTGGGTGTGGGGCTGAATGTCTGGCGCATGTTAATGTTGTTGAACGTGTGGCGCGCGTTGAGCTGAACGCCGTTCAGCTCGGGTGCATCATCGGCGTAGAGTGCGACCGCCCAATCGGAAAATACGGTGCTCCAGGTTTGGCCGGTCGCGGCCGTGACATTGGGCACACCCACCAGAGTGCTGCGCGCCAGGTTGCGCAGAAGGGTATTTCCGCCGTAGTGGCCTGCCAGGTACTTGACCAGCAGCCAGCCCGCGCCCCGCTGCTCGAGCGAGCCGGGCAGCTCCTCTGAGAGCAAACTCCGTTTGTTGGCCTGGCGCAGAAACAGGGTGGCGCGCGTGTGATTGGGGGAGGCAAAGAGTGTGGCCGTGGCCAGGTCGCCGCGGCGGCGATATTCATCTGCCACCAGGTCCTCGGCATGATGCGCCAAACCTTCCGAGAGCCAGAGCGCATCCAATGAACGACGCGCACCAAAGCTGATCATATGCTGGAACTCGTGTGCGAGCACGGGCAGTGCCGCATTCATGACCGCCTGCGCGGACCGAGCATCGCCATGACGACCGGTTGGGTCGGGCACGAACAGATAGAAGATCTCTGAGGAATTGGTGCCGGAGCATTGGGCCCGTGTCTGCAGATCACAGCCGTAAAAGAAGCCGGCCACAAAGCCACTGGAGTTGCGGGGTGTCAACTCATTGACAATGGGTGTCAACAAGATGATGACCTTGCCGTTTGCATCGATGTCCGACGGCTCGCCGAAAACGGCAACATCGATTTCCTGTGTCGGTGCATCAAACGCGCTGCCCAGCTGCTGGAACTGTGAGGCGGTAAAGCCGCCGCCCGGTGCATCCACGTCCTGGTAGATGATGGCGTGCTGCGAGATGGCCTTTACCTCGGCAGTGACATTGACAAAGCGGTCGTTACGATCGAAGACCTGGAATGTGGTGCGATCGCCCAGCTCGGGTGGCGTGACACGCAGCGCGAAGGGCATGGGCTCCGCCGAAACACCTTGAAACGCCCGTTCGCGGTTGCGCAGGTGCAGCTCCCACGTGGCTCCGAAATCAGCCCGCTGCTGCCCCTGCAGGCTGGCCACCGAGCTGGACGCGCCGCTGCCGGTCAGAATGTTCAACTCGAACCCTGTCAAGGAACCGATCACTTCGGACGCGTTCTGCGGAATCAACAGAAACTGCATGCCGGTGCTGGGCTCGAATCGCTGGCAATTCAGATCGGCCGCCGTGCGCAAAACCAGAGCCTGACCCGGCTGCAATTGCAGTGGAGCAACCAGGATGCCGAGCACGGAAACCGAATCGGGCGCACTGGTCACCGCGCCCAGAGCAACCGTGAGCCGAGCCGTGCGCGTGGGCACACAACCAGGCACAACCACGCGCAGGAGAGTGGCGCTGGCCGAAACGACGACACCGCGCACACCGCTGAACAGCACCGCGTTATCCGCTCCGTTGGTGCTGAAGTTGGTGCCCGTGACCGCGATCGTGTCGCCCGCATGGGCAGTGCGCGGCGCGATGCTCGAGATGGACGGCTGCATGACGGCGCGTGCCGTGAAACGCGCAGCGCCGTTAGACGAGCTGGCCGCAGTCGCCTCGAACGTATACAACCCGGGCGCCGCACCGAGGCGTGCGTTGGCCACGGCTACACCGTCCGAACCCGTCACGGACCTGATCACGCCAATGCTGGCCCCGGTGCCAGCTGCAACGCGCCAGGCAACGGTCACATTGGCGACCGGCCGTTTGCTCACCGGATGAACCGCCATGACCTGCAGCGGCTCAGGCAACTGGCTGCCTGGCAATGCGAATTGATCGGAACCGGACTGCAGCAGCAGACTTACCCGCTGCGTGGGCGGCCCACTCGGCTCGGTACAGGCCAGCGCGACCGCGAGTGGGAATACGACCCACCAGCTCAAGCGCACGCCATCACCTCGGGCAGCAGACGCGGCGAGCGCCGCACATGAACGATGAGTGCACGGGCCATCAACACGTTATGTAAATCCTCAAGTCAGATGGCTCAACTATTTGTTGTCCAACAATTTAAGATACGTTACCCAAGAGCGTCAACGCAGGCGCATTGGAACCTCCGGGAGCTACGCCTGGTAAGCCGGGTCTTTGCTTGCCGCCCTGCCGGGCGCGGTCTAGCTTGCGTCGGTTTTTTTGCGCTACCGGAAAGAAGAATACGAATGAGCGTGGTGCGCGGTTCCCTGTTCGCGATGACGATCGCCTTACTGGTGCAGACGGGGTCATCGGCGGGCCAGTCGATACCCTCACCGTATCGCTTCATCGATGAAAAACAGACGGTCGGTGCCTTTGCAAGTTACATCCTGACCGCGCGCGGCACCGTGGGCCTGGGGCCGGAAGACGGCGCGGCCGCGGGTGTGCGATACTCCATTCGTCTTAGTGGGCCGTTCAATGTGGAAGCGGAGACATTCTACTTTCCGAGCACGCGACCGGTCCGGGACACTACGTTGGCAGGCGACGAGCGGGAGCAAGTGGGCACAGCCGACCTGACACTGCTGGGCGGAATTGCTTCATTACGCTTCAATCTGACGGGCCCGCGCACATGGCATAAACTACAGCCGTTCGTGGCCTTCGGCGTTGGCGCTGTGCTCGATTTGAGCGGTACGAGCGTGGAGGACGAGCGGGTGCCAGCGGATGTGCGCTTTGATTTCGGCACGAGTTTCGCCGCGCACGTAGGCGGCGGAATCGAATGGTTCCCCGGCAACCGGCTGTCCTTGCGCCTGGATGCACGCAATCAGCTTTGGAAGACCAATACGCCGTTTCCATTTCTGGTGGGAGAAGCGGGTGTGCAGACGCCCGAAGATGAGTGGATCCAGAACGGCGTAATCAGCCTGGGCTTTGCTGTGCGGTTCTGAGTGGCAGCCTGGTCCGGCCAAAGTGGCCCTGGAAACGGTGGAGAAACGCTGCCATGAATGAAGATTTCGAGAGTCTATTCGACATTGAGAACATGAGTGATGGCGATCTGGAAGATCTGGTTCGCCAGGAGCTGCACGAGTATCCGGAAATCGATCCCGATCTGGTGGACGTACGCGTGAGCAACGGCCAGGTACAATTGAGCGGCCGCGTAGGCACGGAACAGGAGCTTCAGCAAATCGAGCACGTAGTGACGGATGTATTGGGGGTAGTCGACGTCTACAATGGACTGGTAGTGGATGCGCTGGTGCGCGGCGAGCGTGCTGAAGCTGCGGATCTGGAGTTGGCCGAGGAACTCCAGAGCGATCCACAGATGGGGACGGGTGCCATGCGTACGGAGGACTCGGCACGGCATCTAACGCCTGACACCCAGTCGGAGTTGTACGGCACGCACGATCCGCAGCAAGCCATTCAGGAAGGACTCGCCTACGAGCCACCGGATCGACCGGTCCAAGAAGGAACCTGGTCACGCGAACAACACTGATATACTGCGTCAGGCAGTCGGACAGACCCGAGGGGAACGCGCGTTCTCCTCGGGTCTCATGCTGCCCTGCCGAGACGATCCGCAGCCACGCTGCGCAGCGGCCGACGGGCGCCTGAACCGTGCTCGACATACTTCTACTCTCGTTACGGGTATCGGGGAGCGCGCTCGTGGTGGGCGTATTGCTGGGTATGCCGATTGGAATTGCGGCCGCGTTGCTTCGCTTCCCTGGCCGGCGCCTGCTCATTGCGTCGATTCACACGGGATTTGCGTTGCCCCCGGTCGTGGTTGGGCTGTTCGTTTATGTGATGCTCTCGCGCTCGGGACCGATAGGCCGGCTCGAGCTGCTGTTCACACCCGTAGCCATGATCCTGGCACAAGCCATCCTGGCAGCGCCCTACGTGGCCGGCATCACACTGGCGGCCGTGCAAGCGGTGCCGTCCGACGTTCGCTGGCAAGCAGCGGCACTGGGGGCAAGCCGATGGCGCGCCCTGGCCGCGCACGTACGTGAAGCCCGGCTCGGTCTCATGGCCGCCGTAGTGGCTGGGTTTGGCGCGGTGATTTCCGAAGTTGGTGCCGTGATGATGGTGGGTGGCAATATCGAGGGCGCAACCCGCGTGATGACGACGGCCATTGTGCTGGAAACACGACGTGGCAATTTCGAGCTGGCCCTGATCCTCGGACTGGTTCTACTCGCGTTCGCGTTTACGGTCAACCTTGCTCTGACCCATATGCAACAAGCCGAACGCGGGCGGCGGCCGTGGTGACGCCAACCGAGCGCCCTCTACTGGAAGTGGAGTCGGTGCAGCGGCGATATCGCGGCCGCCTTGTTTTGGATGTCGACCAACTGCACGTCAATGCGGGCGAATTTCTGGCTGTGCTGGGTCCGAACGGCGCCGGCAAGTCGACACTCTTTCGTATCCTGCTGCTGCTCGAGCGGCCAGACGCTGGTGGTATCCGCTGGGAAGGCCGGGAGGTGCGGCCTGGCGACAAGGCGGTGCGCGGTCGCGTGGCTGGCGTGTTCCAGCAGCCCTATCTTTTCTCGGGTACCGTGAGACGAAACCTGGAGTTTGGGCTGAGGGCAACCGGAATACCCGCCGTTGAGCAAGCGCGGCGCATTGCCGACTCTCTGGAAGCGCTACATCTAGGCGGTCTGGAAGAGCGGAATGTACGCACGTTGTCGGGCGGCGAGGCGCAGCGCGTGGCCCTGGCACGTGCGCTTCTGCTTGCACCCGATGTTCTCCTGCTGGATGAGCCGCTGGCCAACCTCGATGTGGGCAGCCAGCGAACGCTGCGCGAGGATCTGGGCCGCATCACGCGCGAACATGCGCGTAGCGTCATCCTGATTACACACGATCCGGGTGACGCCTTTTCGTTGGCCGATCGAATCGCGGTTTTGCAGGAAGGACGCGTAACCCAAGTCGCCTCGCCGCACGAGCTGGTAGTGGATCCGGCCACTCCGTTCATTGCGGCCTTTACAGGTGCCGAGCTGCTATTGGATGGTCGCGTGGAAGAGCAACGAGAGGACGGCCTCATGGCCGTGCGTCTGTCCAGCGGTGCGGAGCTATTGGTGCCGCAAACGCGCGCGTGGGCGCGTGGCTCGCCCGTTCATGTGAGCTACCGGCCCGAGGATGTAGTGCTCTCGGAAATAGGAACTCCCTTCCTCGCCAGTCCGCGCAACGTAGTCCGCCTGCGGGTGGCCACACTGACACCGGCCGGTGGCCTGGTGCGCGTGGGATTGGAAGGGGCTGCCCGACTGGTCGCCGTTGTGACCAGGAGCAGCGTCCAGGCTCTGGCGCTGCGGCCGGGCCTGGAGGTGAACGCGCATCTCAAAGCAGCTGCGTTGCGCGCCTTTGCTGCGGCCGATGTATGAGAGCAGCCATCGTCGAAGAAGTCCCGGTTACCATTTCTGTGAATGGCACTTCCGTGCTGCAGGGGACCTGCACGCCGGGTCTGCTGGAAGCGTACGCCATAGGCCGCTTACTGGCTGAAGGTTACGTGGTCGAGCGAGACGCGGTGCATACCATAAGTGTCACGGGTGCCGAACACGTTCGCACGATCGCTGTGGCCCTGCCGTTACCAGCCGCGCAGGCGGGTGAAGCCGAACGCCGGCATCGAGCACAACACGGCTGCGGCATCCTCTACTACCTGGACTGCGCGCCCGAGTCCATTCGGCGGCCGTGGGCAGCGGAAGCGCCAGCTCTGTCGGTTTTTGCCGAGCTGTTTACGCAGCTTTTTGCATCGGCGGGCGACCTGCAGGAGACCGGTGGCTTGCACTCGGCCGCGTTGTACGGCGGTGCAGGCATCGCTTATCCCGTGCACGATGTGGGGCGCCACAACGCAGTGGACAAGACCATTGGCCTGGCCATGATGGCCGGCGAGAACCTTACGCAGTACGGGTTGTTGTTGACCTCACGCATCAGCGGTGAGATCGCACTCAAAGCCGCACGAGCACGGTTGGGCTGGGTAGCCAGTCGTTCGATCCCAACTTCGCTCGCCCTCCGTATTGCGCGCGTTGCCAACATGCCACTCATCGGTCGTGCGCCGGGCAAGGACGCGTATGTGCACGAGCCAACGCCTCCCAGCGTAGCGTAGTGAGGCCGCCGCTCCCCTTGGGTGCGATCCTGGCTGGAGGCCGTAGCACTCGCTACGGCGAGCCCAAAGCCTTTGCCACGGTTGGTGGTCGGGCCATCATCCAGCGGGCGGTCGATGCCGTGCACGCCGTTGTGCCCGATATCATCGTGATCGCCAACGATGCCGAGTTCTACGCAGCGCTCGGCCTCCCCGTGTGGGGGGATCGCATGCCGGGCAAGGGTGCACTGGGTGGGGTGCACACCGCGCTTTGGCGTGCACAGGAAAGCGGACGACCGGGCATTGTGGCCGTGGCGTGCGACATGCCGTTTGTCTCGGCAGCGCTGCTGCTTCGGCTGCTGGAGAGAGCGAACCAGTCCCCCATCCCCGACCTGGTCGTGCCGGAGAGCGACAGCCGGCGCGGACTCGAGCCGCTGTGCGCCTACTACTCCGTACGTTGCCTGCCTGCCATCGAACAGTCCATGGAGCAAGGTGACGTGCGCATGATTGGATTTCACGATGCCGTGATCGTGGCCCGGTTACCGCTGTCGGAAGTCTGTGCCTTCGGTGATCCTGCCCTTCTCTTTTTGAACGTGAATACGCAAGAAGAACGGACGCGAGCCGAGTTGTTGTCGAGAGGGGCCCACCCGTGAGTCAGGCGCCGCGAGCAGCGGACTGGCTGGATGTGCGCACGGCGATGCAGCATGTAGTGCAGGCCGTGCATCCGCTTGGGGCCGAGGTGGTTCCGCTCGGCGGTGCGCTGGGGCGCACACTGGCTTCAGAAATTGTCTCTCCCATCGAACATCCGCCGTGGGATAACAGCGCCATGGATGGCTATGCCGCACGCGCGGACGATGTGCGTGGCGCGCGTGCGCAGGCGCCCATTCGCCTGCGCGTCGTAGAGCGGGTGGCGGCCGGCCAGTTCCCGCGCCACGCGGTGGCACCGGGCGAAGCGATTCGCATAATGACGGGTGTCCCCATCCCGCAGGGCGCCGATTCCGTGATTCGCATTGAGCACGTCCGTGAAGAAGGTGATGTTGTATTCGTGCTCGACGCACTGGACG
>JBOHRF010000142.1:0-12040 GCA_050732575.1 Longimicrobiales bacterium | reverse complement strand
GCGTGTCGGGCGTGTCGGGCGTGTCGGGCGTATCGGGCGTATCGGGCGTATCGGGCGTATCGGGCGTATCGGGCGTATCGGGCGTATCGGGCGTATCGGGTTGATGGGGTGCTGGGGTGAGGGCAACAGATTCTTTGTTCTGTTGCAGTTCCCGACACGCCCGACACGCCCGATACGCCCGACACTCCCGTTACTCCCGTCATGGCCGCTTATACACCTCGCCGTTTTTCATTACAAAGGCAACCTGGCGCAGCGTTTTGATGTCGCGCGTGGGGTCGCCGGGCACGGCAATCAGGTCGGCCAGCAGGCCGGTCTTGAGCGTGCCCAACCGATCGGCCATATGCAGCATGCGCGCATTGAAGCCGGTGGCGGCGATCAATGCCTGCGCGGGCGTCATGCCGTAGTCGACCATGAGCTCGATCTCGCGCCAGCTTTCGCCGTGTGTGAATACACCCACATCGCTGCCCATGCATATCGGAACGCGCGCCGCCAATGCGGCACGGAAACTGGCGCGCTTCTGACGGATGCGATCGGGCTCGGGACCCTGGTCCGGATTCCAGCCGCGATAGCGCGCGGTGGAATGACCGGCCGCCAGTGTTGGACACAACGCCACATTGCGCTGCGCCATCAACTGGAAGATTTCCGGCGTGGCGCCATCGCCGTGTTCGATGGTTTCGACGCCGGCCATGATGGCGCGGCGCATTCCTTCGGCCGTGCTGGCGTGCGCGACGACGGGTCGGCCGGATGAGGCCGCAGTCGCGACCATGAGCTTAAGCTCGTCTTCCGAAAATGTGGGACGCGCCTCGCCGCTGGGTCCCCAGCGGTAGTCGGCGTACACCTTGATCCAGTCCGCGCCCTTGCCGATCTGATCGCGTACAACACGAATCAACGCATCCTGCCCGTCCGCTTCCTCTGCACCCTGCGGCACGCGGAACTCCGGATCGAAGCCCTTGGGACCGTAGCTGCCGGTGGCCACGATGGCGCGCGTGGTCACGATCATACGGGGACCCGGAATGATGCCCTGTTCGATGGCCTGTTTGAGGCCGACATCGGCGTATCCAGCACCCTCCGATCCCAAATCACGAACCGTGGTGAAGCCGGAAAATAACGTATTGCGCGCCTGCACTGTGGCGCGGGCCACACGAAGCGCGTGCGCCTCGTTCAGGACCTGCTGATCCCAGGACGCCTCGTTGTAGGGATGGAGGAGCAAGTGCGAATGCGCCTCGATCAGTCCGGGCAACAGCGTCATGCCGGGGAGATTGATTTCCGTGGCGCCGGCGGCGCTGGCGGCGACCAGGGCCAAAGGGCCCACGGCGGCGATGCGTTCTCCGCGTACCAGTACGGCCCAGCCGGAGTGAGGTTCGGGCTCTGTGCCATCGAAGACGCGGTCCGGTTTGAGCAATACGGCGTTTGTTCGCTGGGCGGCCGCGGGGGCAGCCATAGCGAGCAGAATGGCCAGCGCTGCAGTGGTTTTCATGGTCGCTTTCGTGCGAGTGGTGCTTCTAAAACTGCGGACGCCGGCGGAAGTGCGGAAGGATGAGCGCGTCCCGCTAACAAGGAAAACGGCAGCAACGGCACAATTCCTGACGTTTGAACCGCGGTCGACGCCCTGGTAGGAGGATCTAGATGAAGCTCAGCTGTCCTGCCGCGATCTGGACATGCGTGCGCGCGGGTTGCATCGAGCCGACGCACGCGCTTTTGCTGGCTGTTGCAACCGCCCTGGCGCTGACCCTGGCCACCGCGCCGGCGAACGCCAGCGCCCAGATGGCACGTGACAGGGCAGATTCGACGCGGGGTGCGGTGCTGCCCAGTCGGCCGTTGTTCAGTCAACAGCAGCTTGCCCACCGGCGCGTGCTCGAGGCCCGCCTGGAAAAGCGCCACGAGCTGAAGAAGCTATTCCTTGAGCGCGGTGTGTCGTACCCGGCCGCCGAGGTCTTTGTACGGATATTCAAGCGCGAGCGGGTGCTGGAAGTGTGGGCGCGGCCGGACCAGCGCGACACGTTCACTCTGCTCAAGAGCTACACGATTTGTGCACTTTCCGGCCAGTTGGGACCCAAACGCGCGCAGGGTGACAACCAGACACCGGAAGGCATCTACGCGATTGATGGCTTCAATCCGGTGAGTAACTACTTTTTATCGCTTCGACTCGATTATCCGAACCGATCGGACCAGATACTGAGCAGCGATGCCAAACTGGGCGGCAATATCTTTATCCATGGCGGCTGTCGCACGTTGGGCTGTCTGGCCGTGACCGATGATGCCATCAAAGAGTTGTACTGGCTGGCCGTGGAAGCGCGCAATGTCGGGCAGCTGCGCATCCCCGTTCACATTTTCCCGACCCATCTGAACGACTTCGAGTTGAACCGGCTCAACCGCGTTTTCGACATGAGCGGTGAGCTGAAAACGTTCTGGTCCAACTTGAGGCCAGTCTACCAGTATTTCGAAGCCAATCGGAAACTGCCGCTGGTGGGCGTCGATGATAATGGCCGTTATCGTGTTCAGCAGCAGTTAGGCAAGCCGGCGACTGAGTAGAGCGTAGAATCGATCAGTCGCCTCTGCGGGGTGTGTAGCGTTTCAGGATCACGGCACCCTTGAAGTTGCGGACAATCACTTCTGCCAGCGGTTCTTTGCCCAGCATGAAGCTGAACTCCTTGCCGCTCAGCTTGCCCGGCCCCCCCTTGGCATCAATGCCCCAATCATCCTGAAATGCACCCGTGATGGTGCTGACGTTCACGGCCGCCAGCGAGCGCGGTGACAGTGCCAGCTCGATGTCACCGGAATGGTTGATGAATTCGAGTGATGCGGGCTCGAGCAGATCGCCGCTGAAACGAATGGCGCCATCCACCGACTCGAAGTGGCCAGTACGCACGCGCACGTCATCGGCCAGCACGGCGCCGCTCACCGTGCTGACGGTGGCATCGTCAATGTTGCCACGCAGCGTGATCTGGCCGGTGCCTGTTTTGATGCGGGCGGAACGACTTTCGATTACCAGGTTGGCGGCGCCGCCCATCGATTCGATGTAGACTTCGCGCGGCCGGCCCGTGACTTCCACGGCACCGGCAACCGTGGCCACGTCGAGACCGCCCTCGAAACCGCTGACTACCACATTTGCAGTCTGGGTCTTGATCCAGAGCTGGCTGCGGCGCGGCACACGCACGATCAACTGCGATGGCTGCGCGCGCGTCTCATCGGGGCCCCAGAGCGATACGCGCGCGCCCTGCTTGCCGGGTGTGATGGCGAATTCGCCATGGCCAGGAACACTGACCGTGCCGGACACCGACAGCGAGTCGCGATCCCAGCCTTCCACGCGTAGCGATCCGCTCAGATGGAAGATGCGGATGAATCCGGTGGGCGCGACCCATAACGTCTGCCTGACCGTGCGCACGGTTGCACCAGCCGTGGTCGCCTGTTTTTGCGCGGCCGTGACATCGGCAAGGCAGGCCAGGAAGCAAACAAGTGTTAGAGCGGTTCTCATCTCGATCCCGAAATCATGTGGCCGTGACTGCCGTAGCGCGGCGCAGCAAGTCGAGCTTGCGCTCGTACGCCGTACGCAGCCACTCGTTGATCAGGTCATTGCTCGGATCCTGCTCGAGCGCGGCGCGCGACTCGCGAATGGCGCGATCGATCACCAGCAGGTTCTCTTCCAGCAGGCGCACCGTGCTGGGTGACAGGCGCGCCCGCTGCGCTTCGATCAGCGCCTGCAGCTCGACGATCGCATTCTCGTACTTCTGCTCCAGCTGGCGCACGTCATTGCCGACCAACCTGACATCGGTAGCCGCGCGGTCCGCCCAACGGGGGTGGCTCTCCGCGCGCTGCATCAGAGCGCGTGTGACCACCGCGGTAGTAATGATCAGCAGAATAGCCGCGGCGGCGAGGTAGGAAGCCCGGAAGTGCGGAAGGGAGGAAGAGAGGAAGCGCGTGCGCACGGGTTTGCTGGCGGCTACAAGTGGGATCAGCTGCTGCTGATCGATGGCAGCGTGGATGTCGGGCAGCAAATCACGCGCGGGTGAAACGCCGCGCGGCAGTGCCTGCACCGCTGCCAGCAGGGTGCGCACCTGCTCCAGCTCGTCACGACAGGTGGCACAGGTGTCCAGATGCACGAGCGCAGACGCATCCTGGGCGCCATCGGCCAGATCGTTGAGTTGCTCTTCGGTCAGGTGCGTCATCGGGTCAATACCTGGCGCAACAATTTGCGCGCGCGGTGCAATTGTGATTTCACAGAGCCAGTCGTGGTTCCCGTGAGCTCGGCAATTTCCTCGTGTTTGTACCCTTCTATGTCATGCATCACGAGCACGTAGCGCGCGCCGGGCGGCAGCCCGGCAATGGCGCGCTCCAGCTCGAGACGCGACTCGGTGTGCAAGGCCGGTCCCGCTGCGCCGCGATCGAAGGCGGACAGATCGTCCACGGCCGCGACCCGGGCACTGCGCCGGCGAGCAGACCGGCTGTCTTCCAGGACGACATTGACCGTGAGCCGATAGAGCCAGGACGAGAACTCGCTTTCGCCCCGGAACGAGCCGATGCGGTGCCACAGTCGAACGAAGGCGTCCTGGGTCAGGCGCTCGGCTTCCGAAGCGCCGCCGCTCATGCGCAGGCAGATGCCGTACACGCGCTGCTCGTGCTCGCGGTAGAGCCGGTCAAAGGCCTCACGCTCACCAGACTGCGCGCGCCGAACCAGCTCGGGGATACGCTCTCCCTGTGCATCGCCAGCCTCGACGAGTGGTATGGACACCGGCTCCTGATTCGCGGTCCTCTGTAGGACGCCGACCGAGGGTGGAGGGTTTGGAGGCGAGGTAACGGTTTACCTTTTGTCCTTTGGTATCACGAACTTGAGGGCCGTGTAAGTCTCCGAAAACCGGGCTACTTTGACATCGACCAGGCCGGCCGACTTGCCTGCTTTCATGACCACTGTATCGGCGATTTCGGGCCGCTTTTTGGGGGTCACCACCCAGATGGCACCGTCGCGCTTCATCGATTTGGCCAGGGACGCCAGCGCTTTCAGCTCATGGGGCTCATCGGCCTGGAACACGATCACGTCCGAGCCCATGACCGCCTTGCCATCCGTGACCTGAGAAGTCCGCCGCTCCAGGTCATCCAGAAAAGCTCGATCGGTGATACCAATGACCGACACCGCATGCTCCGCTTTGATGCCCAGCTTGTCGAGCAGGCTCTTGGGGTTGTTGATGGCCTCCGCCCACGCTTGCGCCACGGCACCCAACTCGAATACCGCCGCACCGTTCGGTCCTTCCACCCGCAGTTGACCCCTGGTGGCCGCCGCGCGCTTCAATTCCTTGAGCGTGAGCTTGATGCGAAAGTCGCCTCGAAAAACCAGGTGGTCGGTCTCCAGCTGCAGCTTGCCCGCGCTGGTTGCGCCGTTGTAGCGCGCCGTGCAATTCGCTTCTTTGCCCATGTCAACCCATTCCGTTCACGTTAACGTTCACGCTCTCGTTTTCGTTCACGGCCGTTCCCGTTCCTTTTTCGTGAACGAAAACGTGAGCGAGAGCGAGAGCGTGAACTACATGCAACCCTTTGGGCCCAGGTCCTTAACGAACACAATGGGGTAGAGCTGCACGCGCCCGCGCATCATCTGCTGGATGTAGCCGCGCGTGTACACGCGCACCATGCTGCCCCGATCGATGAACTCGATGCGCTCGATCTCATCGGGCACATACATATTGAGCGGCGCCAGACCGGCGGACTGAAAAACATTGTCAATATACACGCACATAATTTGCCGACCCGAACTGCGAGTCCTGTACGCGATCGCATCGGCGGCGGTCCAGTTGTAGTGGCGCTCCATCAATTCGGCGCGCGTCATGGTAGTATTGAGAAACGGCATCTTCTTCGCACGATCTTCCAGCCGCTGAATCTGCGCGGCAATCATGCGCTGACCGACGGGGTCGAGTTGGAGCGCGAAATTGATGGTGGTATCCCGCGCGGGTGTCACGCTGAGCTGCATGGGTAGATAGCCGAGCGCGCGCACCAGCACGGTCGTGGGCTGGTGGGCAGGAATGCGGTTGGCGCGGAACCGGCCCATCGAGTTGGCGAGCACCGCACGTGCGCGGCCCACCATGATTTCGGCATCCATGATGGGCAGGCGGGAGGCCGAATCCGTCACCTGGCCGCGCAGGGTGACGTTGCGGGCGCGCACGGTCAGGCTGTCGACCCGTACGGCTTCTACCGTCAGTTCGATGACCAGCGTGGTATCGCGCTGTACATCGATCGTGAGCTGCCGCCGATGGTAGCCCAGCATGTTGACCACGAGCGAGTGGCTGCCGGCACGCACGTTCGGGAACGCGAACAGACCGTTCCGATTGGTCAACACGCGCGGCGCGCCGGCCAACTCGACTGAGGCGCCGGCTATCGGGTCACCGGTGCCCTGTTCCAGCACGCGACCCTGCACGGTGATGTCCTGCGCGCGTGAAGGGGCGGGCCCGGCCAGGAGTGCCAGTCCTGCAATAAGGCCGGCGCCGGCCCACTGTCCGAGCGATCCAGGCCGCATGCGTTGATGGTCAGGCCGTTGCATGTCTCGCAGCCTAATGGTTCGGGGCACTGCGCGTCAAAGGCGGATGCGCACTCGCGCCCGGGATCGGCCGCCGGTATACTGCCACATCTTTCCCCACGAGGTGCATCGTGATACCAGTCAGGGTGCCGGCGCGGGCCGGCGTCGTCGTTTTGCTGGCGCTGAGCGTCGTTGCTCCGCTGACAGCGCAGGGTAGTGGTCAGGGTCGTGGCGCGGGTCAGGGTCGCGGCGGTGGCCGCGGCAACAGTGTGGTCATCACGGATACCGCACGCGCGCGCCAGCGCTTTGTCAGCAATCGCCCGGAAGATCATCCGGAAGCAAACTACGAAAGCCAGATGCAGTCGCGGCTGCGCACGGAAACCACGTTTGCGGAGCGGGCCAAGGGTGTGCTCGATTTCCAGGTCATCAGGTACCGCAGCAAGATCGGCGATCTCGATGTGCCCGCCTACCTGTTCCAGCCCCTGCAGAAGCGGGGCGCCAAGGGACACCCCGGTCTCATCATGGTGCACGGTGGTGTGCACGGAAACATGACCGCTACTTATTGGCCGTTCATTCGTGAGGCCGTGGAACGCGGCTACGTGGTGATCACGCCCAACTACCGCGGCAGCACCGGTTACGGCAAGGAATTCCACGAGGCCATCGACTACGGCGGCTATGAAGTCGATGATGCAATGAGCGCTTACGACTACATGAAGTCCACGCTGCCGCACGTGGATGCCGATCGGGTAGGCATGATGGGCTGGAGCCACGGCGGCTTCATCACGCTGCACTCCATTTTCCGCGATCAGCACCCGTTCAAAGCCGGAGCCGCCATTGTACCCGTCACCAACCTGATCTTCCGGCTTTCCTTCAAAGGACCCAACTATCAGCGATCCTTTGCCACCATGCAGCGCGTGCAGGGCCTGCCCGATGAGAAACGCGAAGAATACGTGGCGCGCTCGCCCTTCTATCACGTGCACACGTTGCAGGTACCGCTGCTCGTGCACGTGGCCACTAACGATCAGGATGTGAATTACGAGGAAGCGCAGATGCTGATCTGGGCACTGCGCGCGCAAAAGCCCAACCTGGCCGAGACCAAGATCTACGTGAATCCCGACCCGTGGGGCGGATCGGTCGGCCACGCCTTCAGCCGGCGCGTGGACAATGAGACGCTCGAGCGCGTGGACTCACCCGCACAACGCGACTCCTGGAACCGCACCTGGGCGTTCCTGGAAGAGCATCTACGGCCCTACGAAGATCGATCGAAGCCGCTGCCGCCAGTGAGGACGCAATAGCGTGACGCGTGGCGCGTCACGCGTCACGCATCACTTCCTCGACAACTCGACTTCTGCGGCGATATAGCCAAAGGCGCCCCATTGTCCGCCCGCCAGGATACGGCGGAAGATGCGTTGGGCTTCTGCGCGCTGTCCGTTGTACAGGTGCCAGTTGCCGACGCCGTAGGCAGCGGTCGCATCGGTAACCGACATCTCGCCACCTGGTCCTGCCGTGAGCACGGAGTCGAGCGGCAATTCACTCTTGTAAAGCAGCATGAGGCGATAGTAGGCCTGGTTCTCGACGACGTCCATGCCACGCTGGATGGGCGTGAGCACCTGCGCGGCCTCGGCCTCGCGGCCCAGGCGGCGCAGGCTCATGTACAGCCAGTGTGATGTGGATGCGATGCGGTCGGCATTGCGCGCTTTGGCCAGATCGCGGCGATACACAGGCAGTGCGCGCGCGTAATCGCCCTTCAGGTAATAGGCCAGGGCAAGGTGATAGTCGATGTTGGAGTGCAGCGTGCCGATGGGTGTGTTGCGCGCGTTGGGCTGACCATCGGGCTCGACGACATCGGGTTTGCCTGCCACTAACTTTGCCGCACGCTCGAGGTCGGCAATGGCAGGGTCGAGCTCGCGCACCGAGATGTAGCGATGGCCGCGGTGCCGGTAGAGCCATGGGTTGTCCGGATAGAGCTCGAGGCCGCGCGTATACACCGCGATGGCTGCGCGCAGCTGGCCCAGATAGGCCAGCCGCCGCGCATACCAGATGATGGAGTCCGCATCGGCAGACGAGTGTTCGTACGCGCTGCGCGCCTCGGCCAGTTGCCTCTCATAACGGGCGCGCGTTTCCGCGGACAGTGGCAAAGTGCGGAGCGTATCGCCCAGGAATGAGATGGCCTGGACGCCAGTCATGAGTGAGTCCTTGCTTTCAACGGCAATGCGTCCCGTGCATGCGGTGAGGAGCAGGAGAACCAACGGACGTGTTTGCATTCCTTGATTCCTTTATCGCTGGCCGATGCCCGTATCCGGCGCGTGGTATTGATGGGTCACGATTCGTAACGCACTCGAGGTCTACCTGGTAGGCTGGTTGCCACTCTGGAAACGAGCGATTCGGACACGTTCAGATAGCGGGCAATATCGGCGCCCCGATGGTCGGCGGCTATGGCGCGCGCAATGACCGCGTTGCGAATGGTCGCCATTGGACCGCCTCGGCACAAACGAAGCCATTCTATATCGACATTGGGTGCCTGCACGCGCAGAACGTGGTTCACCAAGTCGCGCAGATCCGCTTTTGTCGGAGTTCCGGACGCAGAAGCGACGCGAGAAAAGTGCATCCCCCAGAACGTGTCCCCCCACGGATAAAGAGGAGCGGGTGGGCGGCCAGCTGCCTCAGGAATGCGGTCGTGCTCGTCCCGCCATGCCATGAAGCGCGCGTAGCCGGCGTAGAGATCTTCCGGGGTCGCGTTCGCCGTTCGAGCAAACAACCCGAGAGCCGGCGTGAGGAACGGCACCATGAAGCGCTCATGCACCCAGGGCGTAGCGGCTGTGCCGCAGTAAGCATGGTGCGACGACCACGCGTAGTCACCGGCATCGTTGCAAATCCCAGCCTTCGTGGGGTTTCTGTGAGTGTAGATGATGGCGTGCCGAAGATGATCCGGGTCGACACAGGCTATGTCTCTGAACGATCGCTCGAAAACGTGGCCCTCCCGCCCGTGTACTCTGTGGACCGCCAGCGCAATCCGGCGACATATCGGCTGCATGAGCTGCGCAAGTGATCGGGCGCCCTGTTTGATGACCAGATGGAAGTGATTCGACATCACCGCATAAGCGATCAAGTGCGCATCGCTGAGCGGCAATGATGCGGCAATGATGGCAACGATCTCGTTCTTGACCTGGTCTGTGAACCAATGTTCACGACCGGTCGTGCGGCTTGTGATGTGAAACGCCGCGCCAGGCAGATGTGATCTTCGAGTACGCATGCACGCAATGGTATCGGGTTGCCCGGCGCATCGACATAGCGGTATCGGTCAGCCCCGCAGCAATGCAAACAAGTCCGGGTGCCCACCCTCCACCGCCCAACCTTCGGGTGTCGCGTCGAAGCGGGCGTCCCGCAGGGTGAGGTTGGCGCCCCGGGCGACGAGCAGCTCCACCGTATTGGCATGTCCGTTGATCGCCGCCCAGTGCAGCCCGGTTGCGCCGAACACGCCTTTGGCATCAATGTTCGCGCCACGTGATAGCAGGTATTCGACCGTTTGCTGGTGCCCATTGCGAGCGGCCCCGTACAACGCATCGGAGAGCACGTCACCCTGCACGTGTGCGGAATCGGACGGCCAGTAGTCGTCGGCTGTCAGGGGCGCCGCTCTTCTGCGTTGCGTGGAGAGGTCGACACCGGATTCGACGATGTCCTCGACTTCCTTCTGCATCCCCAATGCTGCGGCGACGATCAGGTTCAAGCCACTGGCGCCGAGGGACAGAAGGAACTCGGCCACGCGTGCACTGCCCATGGTTGCGGCCCAATCGAGAGGCGAGGCACCCCACGAGGTCCTGGCCTCGATGTCCGCGCCCGCGTTCACCAGCACTCGCGCGACGTCAATGCGGTCCAATTCTGCCGCCCAATGCAATGCGGTTTTGTCGTGTTCGCCGGCGGCGCGCACGAGCTGCGGGTGGGCGCCGATCCGTGCGGATACCTGGACCCCATCGCCTTGACGCACGGCAGCCAGGAAGTCGGCAAGCTCATTCATCGGGTAAGCATTGTGGTGGAGCGGCGAAGGTGGCAAGACACGCGCGCAACGGTTTCAGCGGACGGCTCCTGGAATGCGGCGAGCGGTGTTGCACCGCGTACTGCCATAGTAGGCCCTTTACAGTCGCTGGCCCAGCGATCAACATGTACAAGGTTGGTCGATTATTCATTCCCAGGATTGCCCGTGTACGCAACCTGCCTGTTCTGCAACCAGTCGCTGGGCAGCAACGAGTCCATTGAAACATTCCCCGTCGGACGTCGGCTGGCCTTCGATGCCGAGCGCGGCCGGCTCTGGGTGGTGTGCCGCAAGTGCGAGCGTTGGAATCTCTCACCTATAGAAGAACGCTGGGAAGCCATCGAGTCGTGTGAGCGTTTGTTTCACGACACACGCACCCGGATTTCCACAGAGCAGGTCGGTCTGGCACGACTGGGCGATGGACTCGAGCTGGTGCGCATCGGCCGGCCGCTACGCCCCGAGTTTGCCGCCTGGCGCTACGGCGACCAGTTCGGCCGTCGACGCCGCCGTACCATCCTGCTGGGCGGTGGCGTTGCCGTGGTCATTGCTGGTGTGATCATTGGCGGTGCTGTGACCGGCGTGTTGGGCGGCGGCTTTCTGGCCCAGTCGGGCAACCTCATGAACCTCGTCGTCAACCGCCGCACGCGTTTACGACTGCGCACGGATGAGGGCCGCGTACTCAAATTAAAGACCCCCGATATCGAGGCGCTCCGGATCATTCCAGCCGGAGCACCGGGCGGTCTCATCGTGAGTGTAGGCAAAGGCAAACGCATGGAGCAGTTCCGCGGCGCAGAAGCCGAACGCGTCGCCAACGTAGTTGTGCCCAAGCTGAACATCATGGGCGGCAACAAGGCAGCAGTTCAGGATGCAGTGCGGCAGATCGAGGCACGCGGCGGCTCGGAAGCCTTCGTGCAGTCGACCATCCAGACAACGCACGTCCGGGTCCACGGCAGGGATACCGAGCACCGCATCGCCAAGCTGCCCAAGTCGACGCGCCTGGCACTGGAGATGGCGTTGCATGAGGAGCGCGAGCGACGTGCGCTCGAGGGTGAGCTCCAGATCCTGGAAGAAGCGTGGCGCCAGGCGGAAGAAATCGCAGCCATATCGGATGACCTTGTACTGCCGCCTGGCACCCAGGAATTCATTGACCGGGCAAGGAAATCCGGAAGGGAGTAAGAGAGGAAGAATCATGTTAGCGCTGAATGTGATTGACGGCCGCACTTTGACCGATGAGTAAGAAAGCGCCCAGTGTCGCGGTGATCGGCGGATCCGCGTCGAGCGTGGAAAGCAATGTGGCGCCCACAATGGACCAAATTGCTGATGCACCGAGTCTGGCAAGAAAACGCATGCGGCCGCCGGCGACCGGCCATGGGAACGGCGATAGTATTCAACAGGACGGCCGACACGGGAGCAAACAGGTCCTCGCCCAGGGGAATCGTCTGCCGGCAGTGATGTGTTTCATGGTCCTACCATTTCCCGTTTCGCATCGATCACCAGGAAATACGGCAGCC
>JBOHRF010000141.1:0-12072 GCA_050732575.1 Longimicrobiales bacterium | reverse complement strand
AGCGAAGCAGCGTGCCGCCCGCCGCGCCCTAGAACGTGGCGATTTGCCTACGGCGTGTAACAACATAAACGCGCTGCTCAATGAAGTGAACGCGTTGCCGGATTCGAAAATAAGGCCGGAGGGTCGCAGCTTGTTGCGCCTCAACGCGCAGCATCTCGTGCGGATGCACTGTGGCGGGTGAGTAGCGCCAGCCGGTACAAAGGACCACGTGCTCGTTCGGCCGTTCATCAAGTACGTCCGCGACAAGTACGCTGGTCAGCCCGACGAGCCGTATATGCTGGCCGCAGAATTTGCACTGAAGCAAGCCGTTCGATCCCGTGTTGCTGGGCGCGCGAGGTTCGCCGGGTGGGGGGAAGGTTGGTGATCTCGGCGCGACTGATCACGGGCGATAGCGGCAATGTGCTGGTGGCGCTGCGCGAAACTGCCGATGATGCGGCCGCCATCGTTTCCGCAATCGATCGCCTCTCGAAGAAATTACGCGAGCGCGCGGGTGAATCGCATACACGCCGACCGTGCTGGTCGCGTACGGCGGCCCCGAAGGCAAGTACTACATGATCGCGCGCGAGAACGCGTATGAAGAGCCGCGCCTCAAGCGCTTCACGTTCCAGCCCGATCTGAACCGTCGCACGCGCCAGGGCATCTGGGCGCCGGAGGATGACTTCATCTTCAAGGGCATATCCACGGCGGCCGCGAAGATCGTTGCGTACGGCGGTGCAGTAGGTGTGGGCACGCACCATGAAGTGCAGGGCATAGGCACGCCCTGGGATCTGCTGCTCATCGCATCCGGCGCCATGCCGAACCACGATGTGTTGCGCGTGGGCACGATCTTCGGTGCCAAATCGATCGGTCCGGATGGCGAGCTGGAATCGATCGAGCCGGGCAAACTTGCCGATCTCATCGTGTTCGATGAGAATCCGCTCGCGAACCTGCGCAGCCTGCTCAGCCGGGCCGAGCATGAGGAGCAGCCGGTGGCCATCGCGCGACACGTAGTACGAGAATCCGGGCACATTTAGGAAGGGCCCGCTGATGAAGCGCGTGGGCGTGCCGGCATTCCCGGTGCGCTGGTCAATCGGCACCACGTAGAAACGTGTCGCGATAACGGTAGTACAGCCGGTCACCCTGCGGCGACCAGCGCGGCTCCTCGCCGCCCGCGAGCGAGATCTTCTGACGTTTCCCAGTTAGGGGGAACGGCTCCAGGAAGATTTCCCATCGATTCATCCCCCTCGAGGTGTAGGCAAGCCACTTCCCGTCGGGCGAAAGCTGATTGAATATCTGGTTTCGCCTCGCCAACAACGACAACCTCGCGCTCGAATCCATCGATGCGGCAATCAGTTGTGTATAACGACGCGCAATCGTATCCGCGGCGCCAAACGGAACTGGAAGGCGCAAAACTCTGGGCGGCCGAAAGACAGCGAACAGCCAGCCAGCCGCCAGCGGGAGCCCACTCCGTGACCAAGCGGGAAGGAATGGGCTAACCCAGCGTTCCGTGACACCTCGGGCGAGGTCATTTAGCTGGTACAGGCGCAACTCGTTGAGGCCCGGTGGCGTCGCGGCTACGACTACGAGGCGCTGACCATCGGGCGCGACCGCCGGCTGGCCAAAAATCCCGGCGGGCAACGGCAACGTGTCGATGCGACCAGTACTACCAGCCCAAACTAGCCGGCCAGCGTCCGCGCTCCCTCCGGCAGCGAACGCAATGCGCCCGGTTCGACTCAGAGCGAACTGACCGCCATAGCTTTCACGTCGAACGCCTTCGAGTACGCGAACCGGATCACCCACAACACGTAGCGTTTGTGGATCGAATCGAACCGCAACCAGGGCGTTTTCGCTCGGGGCAAAGAACACGAGATGCCCGCTCTCCAGGTAGACAGGGCCCTCACCGAAAAGCCAATCTCTTGCGAGTGCGGGCGAATCCGCCGGTTCTGAATGAGTGAGGAATCGTGTTCTGCCAGTCGACAGCGACGTCACTGCCAGGATGCCCGGCATTGGTCCAGCCTGATGCAGCACGAGGTCCGCATCGGGCAAAGAGGCGGGCAAGAACCCGCTAGCAATGCTAGGAGCTAACGCCCTGAGCTGCCCGCCCGACTCAGAGACCCACGCGAGTTGACCTCCTTGTTGATTGGCGACTACGATCCGACCACCCTGGAGCCACGCACCGCCCTGCGGTTCAGTGACTTGCGCGATTACCGAAGCCGAACCGCCATTCACATCGACTTTTCTGAGCTGATCGGCAGCAAAGAACGCGACTGTCCTGCCGTTGGGCGAGAAAAACGGTCCGAATGCTCCATCGGTGCCGGGAAGCGCCACCGTTTCGGACGTACCGACTCTGTGCACATACAGTCGCGTAGTACTAAGTGCTTTGGCGGCGTAGACAAGGATCTCACCATTCGGGGAAAGGGCCAGAGCCGGCATACCCAGGCCAAGTGTCGCGCTGCCGATGAAGGCGAGTGGCGCCGAGTCAGGAAGCGGCACTGACCACTCTAAAAGCGTCTGTGTAGCACGACGGCTAGCCAACGCGACGACGGTGGCCAGGGCACCCAGAGTGATGCCCGCGACCACAGCTGCCCACAACATCCACATCCTCAACTGGCGTTTCGAACCGCCGCGCCGTACGTGATGCAGTTTTCCGTCGAGCGCATCCGCGAACGCCGTAGCTGATGCAAATCGATCCGCGGGCAATTTCTCCAGTGAGGTCAGCACCGCCGCCTCAACATGCTGCGGCACCGTCCTACGCTGTGCGGTAATCGATGCAGGTTCCGCCGATCGTACCTTCCCCAGAATCGCTTGCGCGGTTGGCCCCGTGAATGGCGGCTCCCCAACCAGCATCTCGTAGACAACGCAGCCCAATCCGAAGACATCGCTGCGGCCGGTGATTTCTCGCTGGCCCGTGGCCTGCTCTCTGGACTCATGTACTGCGGCGTTCCCATCGAAATGCCGGTTTCCGTAAGGCGCGCGCTTTCCGTATTCGAGGCAGCCAGCGCAATGCCGAAATCGGCAACCAGCGCCTGCCCATCGTGCAGCAGGATGTTCTCCGGCTTGATGTCACGGTGAACCACGCCGTGACGGTGCGCGTAGTCGAGCGCGCTCGCCACCTCGCGCGCGATGCGCAGCGCATCATCCACGGGCAGCTGCTTCTCCCGATTCAGCCGAGCGCGCAGCGACTCCCCCTCTACAAACGGCATGACGTAATACACGGTGCCGTCTACTTCACCGGAATCGTGCAGCGGCAGGATGTGCGGGTGCTGCAGGTTCGCCGTGTTCTTGATCTCGTGCAGGAAGCGCTGACGCACCTATGATTGCGGCGAGCTCGGGGCGCAGCACCTTGAGCGCGACGCGGCGGTCGTGGCGAACGTCCTGCGCCAGGTAGACCGTGGCCATGCCGCCGGCGCCGAGCTCGCGCTCGAGGCGGTAGCGGTCGGCCAGGGCGGCGGTCAGGCGTTCGATGGGCGTGGGCATCGTGCAAATGTGGTTGGCAGCGGCTGCAACTTACCGCGAGCCACAACGTGCTGCCATGCTTGCTCCGGCACCGGAACCCGGATAGCACACAACGATCGAGCGATCAGAACTGAACTGGTTATTTGTCCTCACCGGCGCTCGCGTATTCGCCTTGATCACCTCGAGCTCGCGATCGGCCAGGCGATACAGGTACGGGTGGGCGCGATCGTCCGGTCCAAGTCGGTCATAAAAATGACATCGGAAGACCGATCAACCGTTCTTCGTAGTGCCGAGGCGCGCTGTCGTTGTTGATGACGATGCCCAGCCGGGCCTTCTGCTCGGTTACGAAATCCCGCAGGCCACGCAGGTCGCGCCCGCTGACGATGGATGTGTGCTTGATCTCGACCGCCACTCGGCCAAAGCTGCCTTCTACGACCAGGTCAACCTCGGCTCCAGCGCCCGTTCGATAATACGAATACTCGCAAGCCACGCCATGTGCGTTGAATTGGCGGATGATCTCCTCCACTACCATGGCTTCCCACGATGCGCCGAACTGTGGATGACTCATCAGGGCTTCCCGGTCCGGGATACGAAGCAACGCGTGCAACAGCCCGGTATCCCGAAGGTAACCTCTGGGATGTTTCACCACACGCTTCATCACCTTCTGTGAATAGGACGGGATGGTGCGCCATATAAACGTCCCGTGCGCAATGTCGAAGTAGTCACGTGCAGTCGGCTGCGACACCGCAAGTGCACGCGCCACCTCGGCGTAGTTCAATACTCGACCGGACAGTCCGCTGAGCATTTCGAGAAACCGGCGGAATCGAACGTCGTCCAATCCCGGATACAACCGCTTCACGTCGCGGAACAGGTACGTTTGTATGTACTGCTCCACCCAGCTGGCTCGAAACGCACCATCAGGCTCGAGCCACGGCTCGGGGAAGCCGCCCCGGAACCAGTACTCTTGCAGCCGGGTGACATCGCCTCTGGGCCGCAACCCACCCAGCAACGCCGCCGGTTTGGCCTTCCGCTCCAGCAACCGGCGCAGAAAAGAATCGCGTCCCGTGGTGGCCGTCACTTCCTCCCAGCTGAACGGCGACAGTTCGATAATCCCGACTCGGCCGGCCAGGCTCTCGGACACCTCCCGGCTGAGCGCTGGCGAACTGGAGCCGGTGATCACGAACCGGCCCTTCTCGGATCGATGATCGTCGATCGCAACTCGCAGCGCCGGAAAAAGCTGGGGCAGCACCTGCGCTTCATCCAGAGCCACCTGCCTCGGGTTCAGCCGAAAAAACGCGTCCGTATCGCGCGAGATCACGGCATGATCGGCCCTCCGCTCCAAATCGAAGTGCTTCCAGGCCGACGGCAGCGTGCGCAACAGCGTCGTCTTCCCGCATTGCCGCACGCCGAACACGGCCACACAGGGGAACGTCTTCAGGTAGGTCTGCAACAGCGTTTCACAGGCTCGTTTCATACCTTGCATTATCGAACTTTAACTTTGATAATGCAAGGTTACCACGCTCGGAAGCGGGTTTGCAACCGCTGCAACCCCTCGCGTACAATTCGATGCCGATCAAACTATCCGGAGGCGCAGATGCGGGAACGTCATGACAATCGCCGGTGCATTGCGCGGGCATGCGCGAGCGTTCTCCTGCTGGCTTGCGTCACCGTTCTCGCGCCGCGGCTGGTCGCCGGCCAGGCGCCCGCCGATTGGGGACCGGTCAGCGTCGATCTCACCGACCTGCCCTATCCGCATCCGGTGCAGACCTTCCCGCTGGTGGTCTACGGCCAGAATGTGAACATGTCCTACATGGACGTGAAGCCGTCGACTCCTAACGGCCGGACGGTCGTGCTGCTTCACGGTTTCAACTTCTCGGGTGAGGCGTGGGCCGGGACGATCGATGCGCTGGTGGGCGCGGGCTATCGCGTGGTCGTGCCCGATCAGATCGGCTTTGGCCGCTCATCCAAGCCGTACATTCCCTACACCTTCAATGACCTGGCGCTCAACACGCGCAAGCTGATGCAGCAGTTGGGCGTCGAGCGCGCCGCCATCGTCGGGCATTCGATGGGTGGCATGCTGGCGTCGCGCTTTGCCATGCTCTACCCGACCGTGACCTCGCACGTCGTGATGGTCAATCAGATCGGCCTCAGCGATGCCCGGCCGGGCCGCGCGCCACGCTACCTGGATGAGGCCTATCAGAACGCACCACCCGCGCGCACCTACGAGGCAATTCGGCAGGGCATCACGCGTTATTTCGTGGAGTGGAAGCCGGAGTATGAGAAGTACGTGCGCATACACTGGGGCTGGACGCTGAGTCCGGACTGGCCGCGCTTCTCGCGCGTGCGGGCAGCGCTGCAGCAGATGTTGTCCGCCGAGACGGTCGTTTATGATTGGCAGCACATCAAGTCGAAGGCGCTGGTCATTGGCGGCGCCCGGGACACGCCCACCTATCCGGCGCAGGCCAAACGCGTTGCCGAGTCGATTCCCGGTGCGCAACTCGAGCTGATCGAGAACGTAGGTCACTGCCCACATTTGGAAGCGCCCGCGATCTTCCACGCCAAACTCACCCAGTTCCTGCAGCAGCCGGCGCCGTCCGAGAATCGATAGTGGTGTCCGACCAGCAAACCGACGCCGATGTTTACGCCATCCGCGAAGTCGTGCGTCTTCTCTACGCCTCGATCTCCGGTCCGGCGGACCAGGCACCCGACTGGGACTTGAACGCCAGCCTGTTCGCACCGGTGGGCCGTTCACTGGTCGTACACACGCGTGCGGACGGCTCCCGCCACCTCGAGCTGCTTACGTGTGATGAGTTCCGGCGCAGCCGCGACGCGTACCTGTCGACGCACGCCTTCTACGAGATCGAAACGCACAGTGATGTCATCGTGGAAGGCAACATCGCGCACGTCATGAGCTACTACGCCAGCCGGCACAACCTGGACGACGCGCCCTTCGAGCACGGTGTGAACAGCATCGAGCTGGTGCGTCTCGATGGCATGTGGCGCGTGGTGTTCATCATGTGGGAGGCGGGGCAGATCGCGCAGTCGCTGCGCCGCAGGCAGTAGCAGGCCTGATAGCCGGGCTGCCTCGCCTTCGATGACGCTTTTCGATCAGCACTCACTCGTATTTCCGCTGAGCCGCAAGGATGCGGTCGAGCGCGGCCGCAAAGGCCTGTTTGTCCCGAGGCCCGTAGGATTTCGCGCCGCCGGTCTCCACACCGGAGCCTCGCAGTGAATCCATGAAATCGCGAATCGAGAGACGCTCGCGAACGTTGTCTTCGGTGTAGCGTTCGCCACGCGGGTCCAGCACGATGACGCCCTTTTCCACGAGAATCGCCGCGAGCGGGATGTCGGCGGTCACCACGATGTCGCCCGGCGCTGCGTGATCGGCGATGTGCCGATCGGCGACATCGGGTCCACCTTGCACCCAGACCGTGCTGACCTGCGGGTGATGCTGGGGCGCGTTCAGCCGCTGATTCGCTACCAGCACAGTCGGGATGCGCAGACGCGTCGAGGCGCGCAAGATGATCTCCTTCACAGCGCGCGGGGCGGCGTCGGCATCGACCCAGATGGTCACGTGAAGCGCATGCCGTTGCGGCGCTTGGGTTCGGCCCGGGACGGCAAGGTCGTTCGATTCGCTCGTCGGTTGAAGAACGCGAAGGGTGGTACAGAAATGCGGCTTCGTGGTTGGCCCGCGCAAGAGCGCCGGTTAGGTTCACTCCCACGATGATCGACATGGTAGGACGCCTTTCGGTCGGCCTCGCCGACCGCTACCGCATTGAGCGTGAGCTCGGCGCGGGCGGCATGGCCACCGTCTACCTGGCGTGCGACCTCAAGCACGATCGCGAGGTCGCCATCAAAGTCCTGCACAATGACCTGGCCCGGTCGCTCACCGCCGAGCGCTTCCTCCGTGAAATCGCGATCACCGCACGTCTGAACCATCCGCACATTCTTGCCTTGCTGGATTCGGGCGTGACCGGTGAGCTGCTCTACTACGTGATGCCGGTCGCTACTGGAGAGTCATTACGCGACCGGCTCGCTCGAGGCGGTGCGCTGCCGGTAAACGAGGCGCTGCGGGTGGCCATCGACGCGACCGAAGCGCTGGTGCATGCACATGCGCAAGGTGTCGTACATCGCGACATCAAACCGGAAAACGTGTTGCTCTCCGGCGGTCACGCCATTGTCGTGGACTTCGGCATTGCCAAGGCGGTAGGTCAGGCGCGCGACGCGACCAAGCTTACCCGTGAAGGCATGTCGCCGGGCACGCCGGTCTACATGGCGCCCGAGCAGGCCGCGGGCGATGGCGAAATCGACCAGCGCGCGGACATCTATGCAGTGGGCGCGCTGCTGTTCGAGATGCTCGCAGGCACGGCTGCTTTCGCCGGCACGCCGCGACAGATCGTGGTGGACAAGTTTGCGAAAGAAGCTCCATCAGTGGCACCCCCCTGTCCGGCCGCACCGCCCGTGCTGGTGCGTCTGGTAGCGCGCTGCCTGGCGCGCAATTCCGCCGAACGGCCCGGCACAGCGGAAGCATTATTGAGCGACCTGCGCGCCATCGCGCTGGCGGCTGCGCCCGCACCACAGAGACGCCCGCGCACGGCACTGCTCGTGACCGGACTCGGGCTTCTTGTGGCTGCGAGCATCCTCGCCGTGCTCTTCATGCGCGCGAGCAGCGCCCGCTGGGTACATGCGACGGCGCTCCCCGACATTCAGCGTCTGGTCGATGCCGACCAGCTCGATTCGGCGTTTGCGCTGGCGGTCACAGCCGCGGAGCGCGCACCGAATGACTCGGCGGTCGATGCCGTGTGGTATGACCTCTCGGTGACTCAGACCTTCCTCAGCGAGCCCGCGGGCGCCGAAGTGAGCCGCGCCGCGCTGAACGATACCACGCGCTGGATTCCCATCGGCACGACGCCCACACCGCCGACGCGTATTCCGAGCAACGCGTGGTTCTACCGCTACACCATGCCAGGGTATCGCACGGTGACCGTGATGGGCGCGCGTCTGGGTGGCAGTTACGTGCCCATCCCCAGTCCGATAGCGCTGCGCCGGCTCAGTGATCCCGACTCTGACATGGTGTTGCTGCGTGGACGCAGGCTGACCGGTACGCTCTACGGTCTGGTGGGGGGGACACGTTCGACCTCGCCGACTTTCTGATGGACAAGTTCGAGATCACGAACCGGCAATACAAAGCGTTTGTGGACGCCGGTGGCTACACGATCCGAAGCTGGTGGGACTCGACGATGGTTCGTGATGGAAGAGTGTTGTCGTGGGATGCGGCGATCGCGCTGTTCATCGATCGTACGGGCCGCCCGGGTCCCGCGTCATGGGAAGGCGCTGTCCCGGTGGACGGCACCGAGGATCTTCCGGTCGGCGGTGTGAGCTGGTACGAGGCCCGCGCGTACGCGCGTTTTGCCGGCAAGTCGCTACCCACAGTGCTCGAATGGAACGCGGCTGCAATACCGGAAGCGGCGCGCTGGGTGGTGCCGCAGGGTCGCTTCGCTGCTGCCGGTCCCATTCGCGGTGGTGCCGCCCGGGGCGTCAGCCCGCGTGGCGCCTACGACCTGGCGGGCAATGTGCGCGAGTGGACTGTGAACGCGCGCGAGAGCGGGAGCCGCTACATCCTGGGCGGCGGCTGGTCCGATCCGGCTTACCTGTTCTCCCAGATTTACACACAGCCGGAGTTCGACCGCTCGCCCATCAACGGAATCAGACTGGTAAAGCGAATTGCGGAAGCGAAAGATCTCGCGCGCGCCAGTGCCCCCATCGCCGGCCTCACGCGCGACTACAACACGGTGCAGCCGGTGGACGATGCGACGTTCCGCGGCTACCTCTCGCTCTACGATTACGACCACACGCCGCTGAACGCGCAGGTGGTCTCACGCGATACCACACATGCCGACTGGGTGCGCGAGGACATCGAGTTCGACGTGCCGGGTAGCGCGCGCATGTGGGCCGTGCTGTTCCTGCCCAAGCGCGTGAAGCCGCCCTATCAGACCATGGTGACCTGGCCCGCGTCGGACGCGTTCATCCTGCGCGACCGCCGCAACCTGTCCATGGCGTACATGGACTTTTTTGTGCGCGGCGGACGCGCCGTACTCTACCCGATTTACGAACACACTTACAGTCGCGGGACCACCGTCAGAGGTGATGTGCAAGACGGCACGATCGAGCATCGCGACCAGGTCCTGCGGTGGTCGAAGGAAATGCGTCGCTCCATCGACTACATTGCCACCCGCCCGGACATCGACACCACCCGTCTGGCCTATGTGGGCACGAGTTGGGGCGGACGGCTCGGTGGCGTGATGGTGGCGATCGAGCCGCGCTTCCGCACCGCCATCCTCAACGTGGCCGGACTCTCCATGGCCCGCATTCGTCCGGAGGAGGACCCGGTGAATTTCCTGCCGCGCATTCGCATCCCGGTCCTCATGCTCAGCGGCAAATTCGACAGCACGTTCCCGCTGGAATTGTCGCAGAAACCTTTCCTGCGTCTGCTCGGCCCTCCCGCTGGCATGAAGAAGCAGATCCTGTTCGACGGTGGTCACTTCCTGCCGCGCACGATGGTAGTGGCGGAATCGCTCGCCTGGCTCGACCAGTACCTGGGCCCGGTCAGCCGCCCATGATGGCGCTCGTCACGTATTCCACGCTCCTTGCCCTGGCGCTACTCACCGCCTGCGGTCGCGCACCTGTGTACGACCTCGTGATCGCGAACGGCCGGGTCATGGATCCCGAGTCCGGGCTCGACTCGATACGCAACATTGGCGTTCGCGACGGGCGCGTGGCGGCCATCTCGACGACTGAACTCATGGGATCGCGCGTCATCGATGCGACGGGTCTGGTGGTGGCGCCCGGCTTCATCGACCTGCACGAGCACGGACAGCAGGAAGAATCGTACGGGCTAATGGTCCGCGACGGTGTTACGTCTGCGTTCGAGCTGGAGGTCGGCACCGGTGATGTCGCGGCGTGGTATGCAGAGCGGGACCGTGGCCAGCTCGTGAACTACGGTGTCAGCGTTGGCCACATCAGGGCGCGCATGAAAGTGTTGGGAGACCCGGGCACGGGACTGTTGCCGTCGGGAATTGGTGGCAGCGGCCCGGCCTCCGAAGCGCAGCTCGCGGAAATGGAGGCGATGCTGCGCCAGGGTCTGGCCGACGGCGCCGTCGCGGTTGGGTTCGGCACTGCCTACACACCGGGCGCTACCATGGCCGAGATCGAACGGATGTTCCGTGTTGCCGCGGAGGCCGGTGCGTCTGCGCACGTGCACATGAGGAACGGCGTGGCCGGTCTCGATTCCACCATCGCGGCCGCGGTGGCCGCGCGCACCAAGCTCCATATCGTGCACGTCAACTCGAGCGGAGATACCAGCCTGACGTTTTTCCTTGCGCGCATTCAGGCCGCGCGCGAGCGCGGCGATGTGACGACCGAGGCGTATCCTTACGGCGCGGGGATGACGGAAATCAAGTCCGCGCTCTTCGACGACTGGCAGACCTGGGCGGACGCGCGCTTCGGCCTGCACCAGCTCGTGGATACGGGCGAGCGATTGACGCGCAAAACCTTCGGCCAGGCGCGTCAGAACGGCGGCACCGTAATCATTCACGGGCGCAGCGAAGAACAAACGCGCGCCGCAATCGTGAGCCCACTCACGATGATTGCCAGCGATGGTTACATCGAAAACGGCCGCGGCCACCCGCGCACGTCAGGCACCTATGCCAGGGTTTTGGGCAAATACGTGCGCGCTGAGAACGCGCTGCCGCTCATGGACGCGCTGCGCAAGATGACCCTCGCCCCGGCGCAACGACTGGAAGCGCGCGTGCCTGCCCTGGCGGCCAAGGGGCGCGTGCGCGTCGGCGCGGATGCCGATTTGACCATCTTCGATCCGGCCAAAGTCATCGATCGATCGACCTACGAGGATGCCACGATTCCGTCGGTTGGCATTCCCTACGTGATCGTGGGTGGTCAGCTGGTGGTAGAGAACGGTCAGGTCACGAACGCGCGACCGGGCCGCGCGATCAGGGCACCGGTCAAATCGCGCTAGCGCGCGTTGCACTCGAATCGCCCGCAAAGCATCTTCGGAAGCGGGCCAGGTCACTGCTATATCTCGGAGGCGGTTCCCGCATGCCTCACCGCGGCAAGCAGCGTTTCGTGATTCTGGCGCTCATCGCAGCATTGGGTGAATGGGCGTACATCACGCCGACCGCAGCTCAGGCGCGCACGCTGGACACAGGCACGCGCGTTCGCGTGCGCATGGAGCGCCAGTCCTCCCGATTTACAGGCTCGATTGTCGCGCTACGGCCGGACACCATCATCCTCACCTCGCCGAGCACGCGTATCGGCCAGCGCCCGGTCGTCGTTTCGAAGATTGTTGAGCTCGAGGTATACAATGGCAGTCGACGGCTCACAGCCGTTGGCCTGCTCACCGGCGTGTTGGCTGGAGCTGCTCTGACGGATGTCTACAACCGCATTGTGCAATCGCAGTGCTTCAGCAATTGTCCGGACCGCGCGTCAACCGGGATGGGCGCATTGGTTGGCGGAATCGTGGTGGGCGGCAGTCTTCATTTTGTCAAGAGGGAGCGATGGCTCCGCATTGCAGTGCCGGGCACGCAACCGCGCTGATCGGTTTCGCGCTCACGGTGTTGCTGG
>JBOHRF010000140.1:0-12081 GCA_050732575.1 Longimicrobiales bacterium | reverse complement strand
GCGCTCGCCCCGTAATACGCGCCCGCTCGAGTTGATCGATGGGGTCGAAGCGGCCCAGGCGGGCCAGACTCTCGGCCAGGCAGAGCGCCATGGACGTGTCGTCAGTCCACTGCCCGGGTTCCAGCCTCAAGGGTCCGCCACCCACGGTGTCGGTTATAGCCTCGAACGTGCCCGGCAACGCGAACTCGAGCGTGGTGTCAATGGCATCACCCGAAGCCAATCCTGGTAGCGCACCGCGGAGTTGGTCGAGTGAATTGCCGTTCATGGCGCTTTCAGCTCGGGCATGCCCGGTCGAACTGGACGTTCATGCCCGCGTGAGTCACGGATCATCGGGGCCGGTCCTCAGATGGGTCGGCCAGCTCATGTCGCACGCGGTCCGGCTGCTCGCGCACGCTGTCCTGATCCCAGCGGAACAATGCGAGTAGCTCACCCGCTTCGCTCGAGATCAACGCAGCCAGATTGCGCGGCGAGTGGTAGCGCTCCCAGTCGCGCGCGCGCGCGAACGCGCGCAGCTCCTGCTGCAATTCGCCAATATGATCCGCGTTCACGTCAACCTCTGAACACATTGTCGTTGTGCCACTGGAGCACTTCAGTATCCGGCTTGAGTTTCGGGTCGTTGGGCACCCAGATGCCGCTCCCGTGCAGCCGCCTGTACGACTCGCCATCGTTGAAGACACCGCGCATCCTCGCGCTGGCTTCAACCTTGTATTCGGGTGTGACCGTCAGGTAGCCCGAATCGAACAGGCGATGCACGTCCGAACGAAGCAGCAGCCCGTGTTTCACGTAGTGCGTTTCGGTGTCGGCGTACGGCTTGATGTGCGCGGCTTCGAGCGCGGGCTAACGCGCGCTCCCTCGTGATCGCGCATTGGCGCTCGTACGCTTCCGTCACCGCAACACGGAATGTCCCCTGTCCAATCCGACGCCGCATGAGCGCAGGATCCGTGAATCCGCTCGCGATGAGCCGGTCGCCCTGATCTCTCCCAGTCGCCATGGTCGCGTCCAGCCGCGTCACCACTTCGCGCCATAGTGCAGCACCTTCGGTTTTCGATAGATCGTAGCTCCGTCCCCTCACGATGTTTCGACTGAAGCTGTTGGGCTGAGGAATCCACAGCTCCTCCGGCCAGAAGAACGGCTCGACCAGAATGATGCAGCCGATGGTGAAGTCCTCGTACCAGGCCGGCCGCTCGCGCCGCCGCAGTCGTGCGATCCGTTCCCGCACTGCCTGGCGCGAGGGCGCGCCGTTCTTGATGCCGAACGAGTCCCAGGCGAGGCTCATGGGCAGGTCGGCGCAGTACTCGAAGAAGCCGCCGCCAGCGATAGCGTTCACAGGGGATTTGAGCTTGAACAGGAACGGCTCGCCGCGGCGCAGCACACTGAATTGGCCGCCCCATGGGTTGGGCTGCCAGAAGTTGACCTCGTCGATTTGTTCCTTTGTGGATAGGAAGTCGAACCAGTCGCGGTCGGTGACGCCGACGTAGGCTATCACCCATTTAGAATAAGTCCGCGATTATCGCTACGACAGACACATGCAACGCGAAATCTCTTCAAACAAGCTTGTGTTAATGCTGCGCGTATTGGACATTGTCGTGCGATGACCTACCCACGCGGCTTGTACGATCTGCTGATCACCGAGGCAGTCGTACGAGCACTCGAGGCCAGCCGCGACGAGGCGGACACGCAGTCGCTGGTTGCCGAAGACGCCTCCGAGCGTCTGCTCGGCGTTCTGCGCGAGCAGCTGCGCCGCATTCTGGACGACTTCAGTGCCGAAAATGACGATGAGCGTGTGCGCGTTCAGCTCCAGCTCGTCAATGACCTGCTGCGCCATGTGCGCGAGACACTACCGCACGGCGCGGAGTTGATCGATACACTCGCGGAGCCTGCGCTCATTCTCCGCGCAATCCGGCCCGCCGGCGAGCCGGCCCCGGAAAGTCCGGCCACGGGGCTGGCCGCACCTTTCCTCTTTACCGCGGGCCGGGGCTCACCATCGCTGATTGATGAATTGCGGCGCGAAGCCGCGGCCTGTGACGGCCTCGATATCCTGGTCAGCTTCATCACCATTTCGGGCGTCCGAAAGCTGATCGACGTGTTGCAGAGCGTGACTGCCGCGGCAGCGGACAGCCGCGCGCGCACGCGCATTCGCGTGTTGACCACGACCTATATGGGCGCTACCGAAGTCGCGGCGCTCGATGCGCTGGCGCGGCTCAATGGCTGTGAAGTGCGTGTCTCTCTCGACGGCCGCCGCTCGCGCTTGCACGCCAAGGCCTGGCTGTTCCATCGCAAGTCCGGATTTGGGTCCGCTTATGTGGGAAGCGCCAACCTGTCGTACAGCGCGCTTATGGGTGGTCTCGAGTGGACCGTGAAATTTACGGAGCGCGGCCAGGAAACCCTGTTCGCACGCGCTGGTGCCAACTTCGACACGCTCTGGCTGGATGGCGAGTTCACGCGTTATGTGCCCGACGACGCGGATGTCCGCGCCGCTCTGATCCAAGCCTTGAATCAGCAGCGCGGACGCGCGTTGGATGCACCGCTTCCCTTTTTCGATATCCAGCCCAAACCGTATCAGCGCGACATGCTCGATCAACTTGCACTCGCGCGCGAGCATGGGCGTAGCCGCAACCTCGTCGTGGCAGCCACTGGCACCGGCAAGACCGTGGTGGCTGCCATCGATTATCGCGAACAGGCACAGCGTCTAGGGCATCGGCCCCGTCTGTTGTTCGTGGCGCATCGCGCGCAGATCCTGCGGCAGGCGCTGCGCACCTATCGAGAAGTGCTGCGCGACCACTCCTTCGGCGAAGTGTTGACTGGCGGCGTGCTGGTGGCGCGCTATGACTACCTGTTTGCATCGATTGACAGTCTCACTTCGCGCCAGCTGGTCGAGAACCTCGGTGCGGACTACTGGCATACTGTTGTCATCGACGAGTGTCACCGGCTGGCGGCCGACCGATTCCACCGGCTTGCTTCCACCATCCAGCCCGCGCAGCTGCTCGGCCTCACCGCCACACCCGAGCGCACCGACGGCCAGCCCATCACGCCCTATTTCACGCCCGGCCCGATGGCGCTGCCGCAGTCGAGCTGCGGCTCTGGGACGCGCTCGACATGCAGCTCTTGACACCGTTCGAATACTTCGGCTGCGATGACGACACTGATTTCTCTGACGTGCCGTGGGATCGGCCGGGCGAAGTCGCAGCCGTTAACCACCTGGTCACCGGCAACGATGTGCGCGCCCGCCTCGTCCTTGATGAGTGGCGCCGACTCACTGGTGACCCAAGGCACTGCAAGGCGCTCGTCTTTTGCGTATCCGTTGCGCACGCGCAATTCATGACACACCGATTCAACGAGGCCGGTCTGCCTGCGCTATGTGTGACGGGAGATACTCCTAGAAGCGAGCAATTGCGCGCGCCGCACCGTCTGGCCAACGGCGACGTTTGCGCGCTCGTGACGGTGGATCTTTACAATGAGGGCGTCGACATCCCGAATGTCGATACGCTTCTGCTGCTGCGGCCGACCCAGAGCGCGCTGCTCTTCCAGCAGCAGATCGGCCGCGGCCTCCGCCTCGCCCCGGGCAAGACAAGTTGTTTGATCCTGGACTTCATCGGTCAGCACCGAACTGCTTTCCGCTTCGACCATCTGTTATCCGGAATCACAGGCCTCACGCGTAACGACTTGATCGATGCCGTTGAGCATGGCTTCAGCCGGCTCCCACCCGGTTGCCACATCCACTTGCAGCAGCAAACGCAGCGGCAGGTGTTGCACTGTCTGCGCGCACTTTCCCAGCAGAGCTGGCGGCGGCTGATTGCGGAAGTTCAGACTTATGCCGCCGTTCGGCGCGCGCGCACGTTTCAGCTCGGAGAATTCCTGCACGATCAGCGGATCACGCTAGAAGAAGTATATCGCGATTCTGCACCGAGCGGCTGGAGCACTTTGCTGCGCGCCGCAGGGTTGTTGGACGCCCAGGGTTCAGTAGACGACGAGGCCAGGCTGTCGCGGCGATTCGGTGACCTGCTGCACCTGGATGATCCCGTCTACCTGGCCCTACTGCAGCGCGTCGGCGCAGCGCGCGGGCTTTACGCGCCTGCCAATGAAGAAGAGCAGGTGCAGTTGCAGATGCTTACGTACCAGCTCGACCCGAGACCTCAAGCCTTGCATTACAATGAGCTACTCGCGCGATTGCAGGCACTGCAATCATGCGCCGAAGAGCTCCGCCAGTTGGCCCGAGTGCTGGAAGCTCGCTCTATGCTGCATCCGCAACCGATCCCCGGACTCGAGAACGCACCACTTCAACTCCACGGTGGCTATCGGATTCGAGAACTCCTGACTGCCGTGCGCTATTACACGCCGGCGCGGCGCGGGCCGATGCAGGCTGGCGTGCTTCCGCTGGCCCGCGACCGCGTGGAGTTGCTATTTGTCACGCTCGACAAGTCATCCGGCTATCACGACCGCATTGCCTATCGCGATTACGCGCTCAGCCCCACACGCTTCCACTGGCAAACTCAGAACACCGCCGGCCCGAACACGATGGCCGGGCAGCGCTACCTGCAGAGCGCCAGCACTGGCTGGACCTTCCAACTCTTCGTGCGGGTGACAAAAGACGACGCGTACCGCGCCTGCGGGCCCGTGCACATCACGAGTCCTGACGACGTAACGGGTGATCGTCCCATGAACATCGAGTGGACACTCGACGTGCTGCTGCCACCGCGGCTGTTCGCGGAATTCAGTGTGCTGCGCGGTCAGGCGTGAGGTTGTGGAATCAGGATCAGCCGTCCCGAACTCAGACCTCGGGAGGCACGATGGCTTGCAAAGCGTTGATGAGTGGCCCCAACTCGGTGGATACGACGTTCCAAACCACGTCCAGATCGATTCGAAAGTACTCGTGAACCAGCCGGTTGCGCATCCCAACGATCTGTGGCCACGGAATCTCCGAATGTTCTGTCCTGGTTTCTTCCGATACTCGACCCGCGGCTTCACCCAGCACAGTCAACGCGCGAACCAGAGCGTCTTGCCGCATCTCATCGCGATCGAGGTCCTCGCGCAAGATTCCCTGCGCGAACCGCTCCGCACGCCGCGCGGCCAGCAACATGTCGAGAAGCAGCGCCGGATCAGGCCGCTTCATACAGCGTATGGACGCGGGCCAGTGCTTCCCGGCGAAAGATGTAGTTCTCGCTCTGTTCGACCGATTGGCGGGTGAGCAGATCAACCCGCCTGCCTATGATCTCGGCCAGCTCATCTGCGAGAGTGAAAAAGGCGAGCCCCGGTGTGCGGCCCGGCAGGAACTCGACCATCACATCAACATCGCTATCATCGTTGAAGCCATCCGTCAGGACGGAGCCAAACAGTTCCAGCTTCCGTATCCCATGGCTACGGCAGAAGTCGCGGATCCGATCCACCGGGACTCGGATTTTGAGTTCCATTCGCATGAACCCTGGTTGAGTAGCAGTGGTTGACGATGCTATGCCTTGACCGAGTTCTCGGCCAGCCCTGAGTCGCGTCTCGAGCTTGTTGCGCACCTCCCGGCGCCACGCGCGGCGCGAGTCGGTCGCCGTGGCTCTGCAGGAACGCCTCGACCGCGTTGGCTCAACCACGTTCATGCGCGTCAATCGACGAAGCGGGTCGCGTTGCCCGGTCCATGGCCTGGGTCAGCGTGCCCGGCCAGGAGTGCCGTTGGCCATATGAGAATTCGTCAATGGGCAGAGGCGTGAACTGCAGGCTATCGCCGGCCAGGCTCGGGTAAGCCCGGAAGCTTGGCGTGTCAGACGAAGCAATCCTGCCTTCGCGAAATGATGTTGTCGCGGTGATGAGCAGATCGCGAATGGCCAAGAACGATCGGTCCCGATTCCCACCCAGCAACGAGGGCCGCAACTCGAACGCGCGCGTGTACGCCTGCACCGCCTGGTGATAGCTGCTCCTGAACGAATAGCCGGAAGGACTGCGCCCATCGCGGACCACCACGCTGTCGCGGCGATGACTCTCGCCCAGACCCAACCAGCCCATATAGTCCTGGGAGTCGGCGGCAACCAGCTCGCGATATACACCACACGCGCGCGTGTATTCCGCGTTGTGCAGATGTTGTTGCGCGCGGAGCAGGCGCTGCTCACGACCGTTCAATGCGGCCGTTGGCCAGCGCTTGCGTTAGCAACGGGCGCGTATTGGGCGGCGCGGGCACGATCCAGCCTCTCATCTCCGCCAGCCACAAGGAAGCGCGGGCGTACCGTGGATCGAGCGTCCTCAGCTCGGAGCGCGCCGTGGGCGGGAGCAGGTGCGCGCGGAGTGGCCCGTTACATCCAACGATTCAATGGAACCGCTGGACCCCGCCCACCAAAGGTTGACGCTGGACTACCAGCGGATCGCGCTGGATACACTCCAGGGCATGGGTACGCACATCTGGCCGCTGCGTCTCACGGGCCTGCGCCCGGTTCGTGTCACTGTCCAGGCAGCGCTGCACCACGATCTGAGTTGCCGGCTTCGTGACGCCAATGGTTTGTCCATTGCCTCCGGCAATATGCACGCTGGCCTGTGCAAGCATGGAGTGGACGCCCACACGGACGGGAGCATACTCGGTGAAAGTGAGCAACCTGACCAGGGCTGCCGCGCCCTACTGCGTCACCGTGGAACGCTGAGAGCTTCGCAGCTCAGAATGTTGGGCATCCAGTCCACGCCGTCAGTGCGGTTCATGTCTGGTTCTCCCGGGGTATTTCTGAAGTTGCTTGCGCGTGCGGGCGTCCACCCGCCGGTCGACACCCTGCCACAGTTCGAACCAGACCTGCTCGAGTGCACGCAACTCCATGGCATCGACGGTGGTACTGCTACGTGAAGCGAGCCATTGACGGACGCGCGCCGTGGCAGCGCCAAGACCCGCCTGCATCATTTCCCGGTGTTGCGCGTTCGCGTCGACGATGAGCTCGAAGATGCGCATGTAGTATGCATCGCCCGTGGTGAGCAGCGACAACGCCTGCCCGGCCGCGGCCGTGACGTCGCGCGCGTCCAGTCCTAACTGTGCGAAGGGCAAGGCCCAGTTGTTTTGCGCAAACGGGCCGTCCGGATTCCGGGTCCAGGCCCAGGCGTGGAACATGGCCAGACGGGGAGCCGTCGCATCTTCAACCGGCGAGCGATGCACCAGCAGCAAGGCTTCCGCATCCACGGCGTCACCGTGTTGATGCCAGATCGAAGGCCCCATGGGCGTATCGGGTGGCGATTCTCCGGGGCGCAGCGGAATGGCGTAGGCAATCGCGACCAGTGACGTCGTGCCCCCACTGTCGACGTAACACAGAACGGGCGGCTGCCGCACGTCCAGCCTTCCACTCACGATGAGTCCCGGATGCACCCAATGCTCGCCCATTCCGGGAAATGCGGGACCCAGCTTTCGATAACCGTCGGCTATGGCCGCAGCCCGGTCACGATAACGCTCGGTGGCCGTGCGCGCGTCCTGCAGAAACCGCGCTGTGCCCGACTCGGCTGTTGCGTCCGACTGCGGTTTTTTTGATCCGACGGTCGGGCTGCGCGGCTCAGCCTGCGCGCGCTGGGCCAGGATTCGTTCCAGAGTACTTGCAGGCATGCCGTAAGGGAACCGGCTCAGCAGGCGCAGGTTGCTCGGGTCGCGTCGCCCGTTACCGAAAGACGTGCGCAGTCCTTGCTCGGTCGTCAGCGACGCGATATCCCTGTGCGGCACAATCCAGACTTCGTAGGTGAGAACCACTACGAGCGTGTCGCGTACTTCCAGCAGTTCGCCCGTGATGCCTTCCGGCTGTCGACCCGGCACCAGTCGCACGTCAACCATTGCGCCCCGCGCTTCATGGAAATGGATCTTCTCGAGATCGGGACCGTGGCCGATGCATCCGCCAATGGCGAGGACGCAGGCCAGCAGCAGCGCGCGTGCAGCGTGCTGCGCTCTGAGATGTCGCACTGTACGCATCGCTCACCTCACCGGAATACGGGTTTCGTGGAAACGTTGCTCGAACTCATCCTTGACCGTACGCCAACGACGCAGAGCTTCGAGCAGGGTCGAATCGCCGGGCGCGAAGGGCGCCGGTGAAGTCGAATTGCGGATCCAGTCGGGTCTCACCCATTCCGTGTAATAGCCCTGTGAGGAGAGCAGGAACGTGCGCGACTCGCCGGGTGCAAGCGGACCCGTTTCGAAGCGCACGACGAACGTGACGCCCGGGCCGGTTTCCAGGTACGCCTCATCCGGCCGGCTCAATCGTGCCAGGGCATCCGGGGAAGGCGCACCGCTGGAAGTGAGCGTCGTGTGCGCCGGCCATGAACGAGGCGTCGGGCGGCGCGCATCGAGCGCGATAGAAACCTGATCGATGCGCCACTCATCGGTCACGAACGACAGCCGGACGCGCATGCTGTCACCCTGTGGCGGTACGGGTACCAGGACTGCCACATCCTTCCACGCGATGGGTCCGGCATCGGGCAAGCGTTCCACCTCGGCGAACGAGCCGTTCTGCTCGACGGAAACCCACAGACCGAGGCGCGAACGGTACCACATGCCGAGTGCAACCGCGGGCCCGATGCGCTGCAGATCGGTGCCCAGCCAGTCCAGCGCCTGCGCGCCCGCGGAACCCAGCATGAGATCGTAAAAGAGCACGGTGTTGAGCAGGGTGTTGCGCAGGCGCAGGACCAGGGCAATGCTGTCCCGCCCGGCGGGCCTGGGCAGTGTGAGATCGATGTGATCGCGAAAATCGGTTACCGTGACGCGCTCGAGCCGCGCAGCAGCGCTCGCAAAGTGCGAGGAATCACGCATGGCCAGTAGAGCGCGCACGTCGCGACCGCTGCGATCGCGTGCATGCGCCGGCGCAGTGCGAGCACCCAGCACAATGGGCCGGCCGCGCGCATCGGGTACGACGCCTTCGCCGCTCGCGTGTCGGACCTCGAGCAGCTCGAGGTGATTGATCAGATGAGTTTCCAGCGCTTCGTTGCGGATTTCGAGCTGGACACGGCCGTTCGCATCGGCCTGCACGGCCAGCAGATCGACATCGCGCCCTTCCAGCAGAGGTGCCACACTGTAGGAGAACAGCTCGGCCTCGAGCAGTTCACCGGACGCCGAGGTGCTGTAAACCGTGGGGCACGAGCCAAAACATTTCGGATTGGCTGCGCACGCGATGGCAATCATGCCACCGACGGTCAACACCGTCACACCGATTGTGGCCAGCACACTCGTGCCAACACTCTGCGCCGCGTTGACGGAGGGTGTGTAACTCTCCAGGCCGAGCACGCTGTCCATGGAGATGGTCCCCGCAGGCGCGGAGGTCACGCGAAGTGCGTCGTGACGTGTGCCGCTGCCCACGAGATCGGTCTGACTCACCGTGAGGCCGTTTGGATAAACCACCACCGACCCATCTCTGAGGTGAGCCCGAACCGCTGCGCGCACGACCGTGGGTTGAACGCTTCGAAACACTTCCGCGACGCGCACTTCTCGATAGACGTGGAAGCAGCCGGAGAGCAGCAGGCTAACAAACACCAGGACCGCTCCGCTCCTTCGTAACCGTCGCCGGGAAGGCCCGCTGCCTGCGCTGACCAGCATTTCCGCATCGGATGGATCAGATGCAGGCCGGCCACATGAATCCGTCATCATCGACTCGCTCCCCGCAGGTGCGGAACCCGGCCGCACGTCCGGGCGTGGGCTTCAGCGCGCCACGCAGCTGAGAGTGTTGCTAGCACGGCGGCAATATGCGCAGAATCGCCTATCGACTTGGATCGGAATGAATACGTACGCAGCCGCACGGAAGTACGTAGATGTGCTCGATTGGGCCCTCGATATTGCCGCACGCCCGTTGCCTCTCCTGATATGCCCGAGGTACCGACCGACGGCAACTCATTCCATCTCAGTCACGACCTTACGCAGGGTATCAGCATGTCCGGACTCAGGGTTCTGGCGATCGCCGCACTTCTCGTAGCCACTACCTCGCCCGCGTTTGCTCAGCGTGGCCGCGGTGGCGGCCAGGCCGCAGACTCTTTCCCGACCAACATTCCACCAGATGACGCGCGCATCACGGCGCAGAAGCAGCAAGCCATCCGCATGGTGGACAGCATGTCCACGCTCACGCAGCAGATCGTGGATCAGCTGTTCAGCTTCAGCGAGCTGGGCACGCAGGAGGTCGAGACCAAGAAGTACCTGACGGGTCTCGTGCAGCGAAATGGTTTCCGCATCGAGAGAGGTGTGGGCGGCATGCCCACTGCGTGGGTAGCGCGCTGGGGCACGGGCCGGCCCTGGTGGCAGGTATGGGCATGATGCGACTGGTGCCCTTGCGCCCGGCCGCCACGAGGTGTTTGGCGGTTGACGCCAATCTGACTCAGAATTGATACGCCGCGATTATCATGGCTGCGTCCGTTTGCAGGCCCGTGGTCCAGTCCAGCGCTCGTGATCCTGGTTGCTGCGCATCACCATCAGAGAGGCGGATATGCGACTGTTCGCTTGTTCGTTCAGCGCGAGCGCGTGGCTCGCTTTGCTGGTGCTTCCGCTATCCGCGCAGACCGTGGCGCTGAACCGACTGGGCCGCTACGGGTTGGCCGTGGAAATTGCCAGCGCCAACTTCCCGGGCACCGGCACATCGATCTTCTCGGACGCGACGCGCTTTCCCAGCGGCGTGCTCTTCCTTTCTTCCCACGCAGCCCTGAATTCCAGCACCAGATTGATTGTGGAATTGCCATTTGCCTTTGAGACTCCCGCGGCCAGTCCGCAGCCGGAACGCAGGAGCGTGATGGGCAACCCCTACTTCGGGCTGCACTTTCGCGGCTTGCGCTCGAGTCTCGACCTCGGTGCCCGGTTGCCGCTGCTCGACAAACAAGACCTTGTCAGTGGTGTTGGCGCCGCCACGGAATTCGAGCGCGTCGATGCGTTCCTGCCGCACGTCACCAGCTTCGGCGCTGTGTTGCAGAGCCTGATCATCCGACGGCAGGGCGCAGCAGTCACGATGTCGAGCGGCTGCGCGCTCTGGCTCGCGACCGGCCCAAACAATGTCCACCCAGACAATCGACTGGCCTGCACTCTGGGGCTCGAGCCTGCTTTGCGGAGGCGCGCCGCGCGTGTGGGCGCCCGCTTGTTGATCCGCGCGAATTCGGATGGGGACTGGTTCAATTTGGAGCACGAGCAGTCGTTTTTTGCCGAGCGCACCACCGGTGTGATCCGTCCCGGCCTCGCCCTTCGAATGCGTTTCGATGACTACTACCACGTTTTGGCTCTGAGCCTGCAAATCGTGCCGCGTCTTTGAAAAGAAGCCGACATGCCGCGTGCGTGAGGCACCTGCAGAAACTGCTTGCGGCGGGCCTTACCGACCCGTGGACTGGTCAGTGTGCAGAATCCGGTGCGCCTGAGCGAAATCTCCGAGCCCGAGCCGACATCGCGGTGGTTCCATCCGCGGGATGATGACTACGCGACCGCGCAGCCCCGCGCCGAGCAGGTGTTCCTGATGGTCGAAGTCGCGGACACCACTGTGGCGTTCGACCGCGCGCAGAAAGCGCCACTCTATGCGCTCGCCGGAATCCAGGAATCCTGGCTGGTCGATCTGCCTGCCGACCTGGTCGAGGTGTATCGCGGTCCTAGCCCGGATGGCTACCGCGACATCCGTCAGTTGCACCGCGCCGATTCGCTTCGGCCAGTGGCGTTTCAAGATCTCCACCTGCTGGTGACTGCGCTCCTTCCACCACCGTAGCGGCGAGGGTGGGCCGCCCGGCTCCGGCCAAGGAGGAAGAGCAGGTACAGTTGCAGATGCTCACGTAACAGCTCGACAGGGGCCGGCAGCCCTTGCCCGGGCCGTCATGCTTCCATTGCTCAACACACGCACCGAGCATGAACATCGAGTGGCCTCTGGGGGTGCCAGTACCGTCGCGCTTATTTGCGGAGTTCAGTGTGCTGTGGGGATCAAAACTGAACGCGGCGACGGGAGACGAGAACGCGGGGGCCGTCCGCATGTTCTGATTTGAAGTGATTCACCACTCGAACAGATGAGCGATCGGAATTGCGAAACCAGGCAGAAGATCGCCGGCGCTTAGACTCTCAGGTTCGCGGAGCACCGCGATATCGGTGAGCGAATGGTACACAATCACCGAACGTGTACGCGATTCGATGACCCAGACCTGTGTAGC
>JBOHRF010000139.1:0-12298 GCA_050732575.1 Longimicrobiales bacterium | reverse complement strand
CACCTTTGACGCTCATCGACACTGCTGGCTGCCCTGATTTCGATTGCGGCCAAAACGGGAAGAATCAAGGATTCAAAACAGGTCCGGCTGCCTCCGGCTCGAACGAGACCACCAGCACATCCAGGTCGCCCGCGCGCGCGAGCAGCCGGGTCACCAGGGAACCGTGCAGCAGCCGGTGCGACCAGCTGCGCTGGGTCTGTCCGATCACGATCATGGAGACGCGCTCCGTGCGCGCAAAGCGCAGGATGGCGTCTGCTACATCGGTGGCCTCCAGCTTGACTACTTCCGCTCCCAGCGACTGCGCCAGCTGGATGTTGTCCACCAGTTTGCGCTGGACCGTGGCATCAATGCGGTCGGCGCGCTCCTCCGGCGTCTGCACGTAAAGACACAGCCAATCTGTATTGAGCCGGCCCGCAATACGGCTCGCCTTGCGAAACAGGATGGCATTGCGTGGCGGATTGCTGGACATCGCAACCAACAGCCGGTCGGCCGCGCCCGGCTCACGCGCGCGCCGTTGTTGCGCAATTCCCTTCCCGCTGGCGATCGACCGAGCTGGCCACTTCACGAAGCGCCAACTCGCGCAGCATGGTCAGATTGTGCGTGCTGAAGAAATTCTCCAGCGCCGCGTCGATTTTCTCCTGGACGTAAATCTTGCCTTCCGCCAGCCGCTGGCGCAGGTCCTCCGCCGAGACATCGATATTCACCACCTGGTCGGCCTGCTCGATCACCGAGTCGGGCACGGTCTCCCGTACGGTGACACCCAGGTTGCGCGTGATGATGTCATTGAGCGATTCGATATGTTGGATGTTGACCGCCGTGATCACATTGATGCCCGCGTGCAGCAGGTCGAGCACATCCTCGTGGCGCTTGTGGTTGCGCGAGCCCGCCACGTTCGTGTGCGCCAGCTCATCCACCACTACCACCTCAGGCTGACGCGCCAGCACGGCGTCCACGTCCATCTCTTCCAGCTGGACCCCGCGGTACTCCATCTTCTTGCGTGCCACCACCTCCAGATCGCGCACCAGGGCTTCGGTGTCCAACCGGCCATGTGTCTCGATGAAGCCCAGCACCACGTCCACGTTGCGCGCGCGCAAACTCTCGGCCTCCTGCAGCATCCGGTAGGTCTTGCCTACGCCAGCAGCCGAGCCGACGTAGACCTTGAGCCGACCTCGTTTGCGGCTGTGCAGGAGCTGTAGGAAGTCGTCGCCGTCGCGTTCCGGCATGAAAACCTCGATCAGTCTCGCCCGGGAGCACGCCGGAATGTGAGCACCGCTCGATCCTGCGCCAAGTAGCAAGCCGTTCTGAATCAATCGATTGCGCTCAGCCTGATTCCCGCCCCATGCAAGTGATTGGGAAGTGACGCGGCGTTCTCATCTTCGGCGGCACGTGTTGGTCGAACGCAGCCGTGATAACAAGACGGGTTTGAAATGCCGCTCAAAACCTTCTGCGCAGCCTGTGCCCTCATCCTGCCATTGGGCGCAACGGCCCAGACGGGCGTATCAAAGGCCGATCCGAATCGTGCCGAAGTGATGCTGGCCCGGGCGGAGCGGCTCAGTGGGCGGGCCGACTATCCAGAACGAGCCCGGCTCTACGAGCAGGCCGCACGCGCGCTCGCCAGGACCGACCGTCGCGCATCCGTTGCCTTGTTCATGGCCGCTTCGATTCAGCGGGATTTGGGTAACGCCGCACCGGCCCAGCATCTGTTCGTAGAATCAGCCGAGATCGCCGCGGGCCGGGGCGACCTGTCGGAGTCGGCCAATGCTTACCTCCAGGCGTTGTCCATTGCGTTGCGACGAAGCGCAACCAGCGACGCGCGCCGGCTCATCGACCGTATCCTTGCCCTGGCCAACTCACCGCGCCTCTCCGAAGCCGATCGCAATCGCATCATCGATCGCGTTTCCAGGCCCGTGGGCGAGTTGGTGCCGCAGCGCCTGTTCATGGTACCGGAGGGCCAGAACTGAGTCATGAGCACCACCGCCTCGCGTGCCCGGCCCAAACCCCCGGAAAAACTTGCGGGTCCAGCGCATGCTCCGTCACTATTGGAGTTGCGTCCACTCCACCCGTCTTCGCTCGAGACGGCGAATGGGCATGGCCCCGTTGCCGGCATTCAATCCGGCGAGGCTGCCCGCCGCCTACCACGTATCGCGGATCCGACGGCATTGACGACACAGCTGATCACGCTGGATGAGTTGCGCTGCGTACACAACGGCGCAGACACGGATTTGCCCGCGCAGAAATTCCGTTTTGCTCTGCTCGTGTACCTCGGTATGGAGCGCAGCGCTCCGCGTGAAAAGGTGGCTGCGCTGTTCTATCCGGAAGTCGACCAGGAACGCGCCCGCCATCGGCTGAGCCAGTCCGTATACGTCATCCGCCAGACGCTCGGCACTGACTGCATCGAGACCCGAGGTGAGGAGCTGCGAGCCCGCGACTCACTGGTTCTCGATGCCCGTGATTTTGGCACGCTCGCCGATGTGGGCGAGTTCGGCCGCGCACTCGCCCTCTATCGGCGACCGTTCCTCGATGGCTTCTTCCTCGACGACGCGGACGAATGGGAACGCTGGGCCGAGCGTAAACGCGCCATCCTTTCCCGCACCTACGCGCAGGCCGCTCGCTCCTGGATCACCACGCTCTGCGATCGGCAGGAGCAGGGTGCCGCCATCGCACAGGCCATGCAATGGCTCGAGTTCGACGAGCGTAACGAGGACGCGCATCGCCTGCTCATGACCGCGCTCGCGCAGGCGGGCAGGCGCACCGATGCGCTCGCCCATTTCGACGCGTGGGAGCGGCGCCTGCGCGAAGAAGAGGGCGTAAAGCCGCCCGAGGCCCTGAGGAAAGTCGCGGAAGAGATGCGCTCGCCGGTGCGCACACCCGCACCCATCAGCACGCCCGTTGTGCTCGAGCCGCCGCAACCAACACCACCGGTCCACCTCGAACCGCGTCTTTTGCCCGCGCCACACACTACGCGGCGCTCGAAGCACCTGCTCGGTTTTGTTGGCCTGGTTCTGCTCACGATTGCCATCGCCATCAGCGTCACCACCGTTTGGATGCGCCGGAGCAATGAGATGGGCGCCACGGCCAGCGATTCCACGCGTTTTGCCATCATGCCGTTTCGATACGGTGACGCCCGTACTCCCCAACTCCATGGCGAGCAGTTGCTGCAAGATGCACTGGGCGCATGGGAAGGATTGACCACCGTGGACTACTGGCAGGTCCACAGCGCGCTGGCCACGGAACAGAGCGGTCGCCTCGACATTACCGCAATGACGCCCGCCGTGGCCGCGCGCGCCGCCCGACGAACCGGCGCCACACGCATGCTGGTGGGCGAGGTCGCGCGGCTGCCGGATTCATTGCGAGTGCAACTGACGCTCTATGACGTGCGCACGCGCCGTCACCAACAGCTGCGCCTCGCCGCGCGCCGCATCGCGTTGGACGGAAGCGGCGCGGAAGCAGCTCTCAACGAGATCCTGCGCGAGCTTCTTTTCGGTAGCTCGAAGTTGCTGGCGGGAAGCTCGGGCGGCACGCGCTCCTACCCGGCGTTGTCAGCATTTGCGCATGGGCAGGAGGCTATTGGACGCTGGGCCTTGCCTGCGGCCGAATCTGCCTTCTTCCAGGCATCCCGTGAGGACCCGGGCTTTGTCCACGCTGCGCTCTGGCTAGCGCAAACGCGCATGTGGAACCAGAAAGACCCCGCGCAATGGCGCTACGCCGCCGAGATCGCAGCCGATAAGCAGGATCGGCTCTCGGCGCGCGATAAACTCCTCGCCCAAGCCCTCCTCGCGTTCGCGAGGGACGAACGGCCCCGGGCTTGTGGTCTCTACAAGACAGCGACTGATCTGGAGTCCAGCGATTTCACATCCTGGTACAGTTACGGTGAATGTCTGGCCGGTGACAACATCGTGGTGCCCGATGCGAGCAGTCCATCGGGTTTCGCTTTTCGCAGCGGATACCACAGCGCCGTAGTCGCCTTCGAGCGTGCGTTTCAGCTCACACCATCCGTTCACCAGGGACTGGCAGTCGGGCTCTATTCTCGCCTGCGTTCACTCCTGATGACGAACGAGAACAGTGTTCGACCGGGACGCGGCCTGCCTCCGGATTCGAATCGATTCCGCGGCTTTGTCTACTGGTCAGTGCCGGGCGATTCTCTGGCCGTCATTCCCTATACGGCTGCCGAGTTGGCCGGCGTCAATCCACCCGCAGCTCCAGCAGCCGAGGCGGAAGCCCTACGCCGCCGGCGCCAACTTTTCTTGAATATTGCCACACGCTGGAGAATTGCGTTTCCGCAAAGTACGGAAGCCGTGATCGCGCTTGCTGTCGGGCTGGACATGTACGGTGACGCGACTGCGGCTGATACGCTGGCTCTGGCCCGCACGTTGTCATCGTCCCGAGAGACGCGGCAGTACCTGACCGCGGTCGAAGCGATCCTGCGCCTCAAGCACGCCGTTCCCTACCATCCGGAACGCATTCGCGTCGCCGCCGCTCTGGCCGATTCTGCGTTGGGCGCCAGTCATTCAGCGCGCACGAGTGACGCAATGCTGATGGCTTCGCTTGCGGCACTCCGCGGCCGGCCAACTCTGGTCCTGGCATATCTGCAGAGTGCCGGTTCCAGGGCACAGGTACCGTCGCAGATCAATGGCCTGCTACGCCGCCTCACCACGTATGCAAGCTTCGGGACGCCGGTCGACTCGATCGTAACGCTGGCGCGCGCGCTGACTTTCGAACTCCCGAAAGTACCCGACGCGACTCTACGTCAGTATGTAATCAGTTCGGTCGGTCGTGCCTCCGCGTTGGCGTTCAGCGTGGTGCACCAGGATTTGTCAACGATGGCCGATGGCGCGTACTACGCGATCGATGCGCAGCGCGCATTTGCGCGCGGCGACACGCAACAGGTCAGGACGATTCTCCAAAATACCTTGAACCGAAGGCAGGCGTTCGGTCTGACAATTAGCCTGGACGGCGCACCGGTCGAAGCCTGGTTGTGGTCGGCCATCGGTCAGCCCGCAACCGCCCGCAATCTCCTGGATGCAACGCTGTTGCGAATCCCGTTGCTGGCACCAGATGCGCTGACCGATCCGGTCATTGCCGCGTCGATGGTCAAAGCGATGGCAATGCGCGCACAACTCGCCGACAGCGCGGGAGCTAGCGCGACCGCCCGTTCATGGGCCAAGACGGTCGTCGCTCTTTGGGAGAACGCGGAACCGCTCCTCTCCAGTGAAGTCAAGCGCGTCCGGCTGCTGGCGGATCAGGACACGGCTACTCGCTAACTCAACTTTCGCCCAATCGCGGGGTCTCCATGTTACAGAAAAACGGCTGGAAACAAGTTGCGCTCCTATCCGTCCTCGTGTTTGCCGTTCCGCTGGTTGCCTGTGATCGAGAAATTGCCGAGCGGCCGGAATGCCCACACAACCCGGTGCTTCGTGACCCGGCCGGAAACGTTGTAGAGGACATCTCGCTGTCGGGACGTATCATCGACATCCCGGAATTCCACGATTGCCAGCGGTTCATCGTAGTAGCTCAGTCCGATGCGAAATACGTGGATATCTACGCTATTTATGCAGCCGATACGTTGGAGCAGATTACGGACCCGCCGGGTAGCCCTCAACGTCCGCGCGCGGCAGCCACGATCTTCAGTTATGCCAAAAAAGCCACCTATGACCCTCTTGGACTTCAACCTGGCTATAGCTGTCTGTATCTCGAGTGGAGTGGGACGACTTGGTCGGCATGGATTACATCGCAGGGGAAAAAGGATGATTGCCCGCTTTTCTACGATGGCACGTCGGCCCAGCACGTGCTCGAGGTCGTGCCACTGCCCAATGAAAACGGCATCGGTCCAGGTGACATTCCATCCGTGGCGCGCTGGGATTGGGACGCTTCGCGAAACGAACAATACATAGGCATTCGGTGTGGTTCTCGCTGGTGTGAAATCGGTAAGCAAGGCTTTACTTCCTCGCCGGCCCTGGCTGTGCCGCCCGACATACGACCCGACGAACGCCGCCTCTTTCTCGTGAAAGGCTGGTATGACCAGCAGTATCTCGCGGAGCAGGCGCCGGACGGTATCAATCTCAGGCCGAGTCAAACCATGGGTACCATTGTCCCCATTCACGCACCGCCAGGCGGTTACACCAAGGAGCAATGGGAAGCAGGCGTTGATGTGGCTCGGATCTACGTTACCAACGATGCTTACAGTGAAAAACTGAACCTGACCACGGCTCTACCCGGCAGTGCCACGCCGAACCTGGTGCGCATCATTAAGCCGAGAGACGTCGATTTCAACGAAAACAAACAAAGCGAGTTGCCGGCAATATTGGCCTCTGCTTCTTCCGAAGAGCGTCAAGGCAAGGTCATTCGCCGGCCCGCCAGCGCCTTCTTACCAAACTCTACTCTGATTGCGCCGCGCACAACACGGTGGCGCTGGATGAAAGAGGACGAAGGCTGGTGGACGGAGTGCGACAGATTCTGCTGTAGCTGCGAAAATCCAACCTGTACCTGATGATCGAACAACAACGGACAGCAAGAGGCGAAGTTAATAGTCGGAGCAATACAAATAGCGCGGCCGGCTGAAATCGACAGCCGGCCGCAGGTGAGCATTCATGTCATACCGCAACTCAGAACGTCAGCGCCAAGGACGTTACAAGGAAGCTTTGCCAGCTCGCGAACCGGGTCGGCCCAAACCCGCAGCGCGGTAAGAAAATCGTCATTGCCGGGTAGCGCCGGAACTCCGTGCGCCACAGGAAGCGAGACGCCGGCCCGATGCCCGGGAAGCCAGCCGGCGTCGCCAGGTCAACGCCGATCGAGAAGCCGGTGCTGGCGAAACCGTCCGCCAATCCAGTCAGGATCAAGGCCTGATCGGGATCCGAGAGACACTCCACTCGCCCCACCATGGCCACCATGTCCGCCATCTTGATGCGCGCGATTACGGGGAAGCCGTACCAATCGAAATCGCCCTGTGTGCCCCAGTCGAATGTGCCAGGAGCCCGGCGTAATCGCCAAACAACACTTTGACACCTATGTTGCTGAAGAAGCGCGGTTCCCATCGACCGTATCGGCCAGCTCCTTACCCACGAAGTTCGAGTAGAACATCGTGACCGCCGATGTGCGTATAATCCAGCCGGATACCCTCGCCCTTGTCGTCATTGGTTCGGCAATGTTCCGCCAGCCGTTCACCACAGTGAGCAGACTCGTGAACTTCCACGAGGGCGTCCAGGTCGCCTTGACACTGACTCGTCGTAAGGCAACCAGTCGGCAATCAGCGAGCGCGTGTACGTCCAGTTGCCGCGCGAGATCCAACCCTCCGTCCCGATGTGCGAGAAGTAGAGACCGACATCGATCCAGATATGGTCGCCCACATAGTAGCCAACCACTCCTTCCTGGATTTGCCGCGCTAGCTCGGGGCCGCTGAACACGCCGATGCGCGGCTCGCCCCATAATTGGCCAGCACCGATGTGCCCGCCTGCCGCGCCACTCGCCCGCGCTGCGCTGGCAACGCTGCTGGCATCAGCAGAAGCGCCAGAGCCACAAAAACACGTTCTCGTTCTCGCTCTCGTTCACGCTCACGGCCGTTCCCGGCCGTCCACCGCCGTGAACGAAAACGTGAACAGCACTGCAGGAACTTCAGCATCCGTCTCCTTAGCGCGGGAATTCGCGATCGAGCGCGATGTTGAGCAACAGCACATTGATGCGCGGCTCACCCAGCAAACCGAACGTGCGTCCTTCCGTGTGTTGCTGCACCAGCGCGCGCACGCGTTCTTCGGCCACGCCGCGCGCCTGCCTCACGCGCGCCACCTGCAGCGCGGCATGGGCGGGCGAGATGTGCGGATCCAGCGCCGAGCCCGAGCCCGTCACCATATCGGCCGGCAGCGCTCCGGTCGCGCCCGTTTCGGCGGACGCCTGCGCGATTGCACCCGCGATCAGCGAGTCCGCCAGCTTCCGGTCCGTGGGACCTTTGTTGCTGGCCCCGGACGCGGCGTCATCGTAACCGTTGGGCGAGGGCCGCGGATGAAGTAGAACGGCGCCGTTCAATGGAGACGCGGATCTGCTCGGCCGCGTACTGCTCAGTCTGCTCGACAACGCCATCAGCAACGTGCAGCAACACACCATCGTCGAAGTGGCCATGCAAGCGCAACCTGAACGCAACAGGCTGGCTGTAGTTGCAGCGGGCACCGAAGTGCCCGCTGCAAATTCAGTCAGCGGATGTTTGGATTGCCGAAGCGCTCCGCATCAGGCAGCGGCAGACAGGTGGTGGGACCATACGCCTGGCCGGTCTGATCGACGCCGTTCGGATGAATCGATCCAGGTTCGCCCTTGAACGGAATCTTGTATGGCGTATTGCGGAAACGGAGCATGTCGTTGAGACGCCAGGCGCCTTCCACGAACAGATCACGGCGCCGCTCCTCTATGACGGCGGTAATCACCTGGGCTTGTGTTGCCAGCTCAGCTGCGTCGTACTGCGGCAGGTTCCATTCGGTGTGGCGCGCGGCAATGATCTGGCGCGCCCGGGCGAGGTCACCGGAACGGGCTGCGGCCTCCGCGATGATGAGTTGCGCTTCCTTGTACGACGCGAGCGGTACACCGGTGGCCCGACTCGTGGTCTTGCTGTGCACCCACAACGGCGAGACATTGTCGAACGCATTGCGTCCGCTGAACGTGGCCACCACGCGCAAGTCGCGCACTCCCTTGAACGTAACGTTGCGATAGTTCTCGGCCACGGAAGCGTGCCGGCCCGCATTGGGGTCGTTCACAGCTTCGTAGTGACGATTGTACCGGCGCGGGTCTGTGCCGTCGCGCGTGGCCACCGCGGAATAACCAACCGGTATGGTTGACGCGTCCGCGATGGCGCCGGCAAAGTTCTCGAGGTCGAGCCTTACGCGCGCGCGACCCTCGGTAGCGAGTCGCAGAAGGTTGGCGTCATTGGCCGTGGTGGCCAGTTGAATGGCCTCGGTAAACTTCTTTTCGGCCGTGTCCAACACCTGTTTCGGTGTGAGCAACGCGCCGCCATCAATCGCCATCTCGCAGAACCCTTCGCCCAGCCCGACCAGAGCAAAAGCGCCGTAGGTACGCACTGTGGCCTGGAACCGAACCTTGTCGGGCACCGTCGAAGCATCGGCCGCAGTCAGGCGCCTGTACACATCTTCAGCCTGGAAGCGGGCCGTGTGCAGCGGAGCATACGTGCCGTAGGTTGTGGCACAGGCACCCGTGGCCAGGTTGCCGTTCGAGGAAGTGATCTGTCGCGTGCCCCACTGCTTGTTGAGCAGGTTGCCGGATGCGCCGAAGAACTCGTCCGAGTGCACGGCCGCTGCGGCCGCGTAGCCATCCCACGCGCATTCGAAGTCGGAGACCACGCTGGCAACGAGTGTAGCCAGCAGCGCCGGGTTATCCAGGGCGTCGGCCGGTACAACGCCCGGCTGATCCACTTCGAGCAGACTGTCGATGTCGCAGGCTGCGGTGAAGAGCGCGAGAGCCAGTACGAGCGCGGCTCTGAAGCCGGTAGCGATCGGGTGTCCCGCGCGGGAAGCCCGATTGTCGTTCATCCATGACATGATTGGGCCTCTTTTAGAATGTGACGCGTAGAGTGGTCGTGAGCCGGCGCAACGAAGGCCAGCCTTCCTGGTTGTACGTGCTGAACGACGTGCCGTTCGTATTGCGCGTCTCGACGTCGACCACCTTCACACCGAAAGCCTGGGTCTGCGCCAGCCACAGATTGGACAGGTTGTCGGCCTGCACCGTGATCGATGCGCGCGACATGTTCAGGCCATCGATCCAACGGTTCGGCAGCGTGTAGGTTGCGGACACGGTACGCAGTTTGGCAAAGCCGGCATCGACGATGCCAGTCTGCGGCCCCGAGGCCGGCTCGAGCAGCTCATACCCGAGCAGTACCGGATCCCTGCGCTCGTTGATCGCTTTGGTATTACCGAACAGGAAATGGCCGAGCGAGATGTCGCCGTCCGACATGATGTGGCCGCCCGAGAAATCGACGAGGCCAAACACCTGCAGATTGCGCCACAACGTGACCGTCGCCTTGGCACCACCTTCCCACACCGGCTGCGGCTGTCCCCAGTACACGAGCGGCGCGGTTGCGCAAGGCACGGCCGGCCCGCCACCACGACTGAGGTTGGTGGTTCCCGGCGCGATCTGGCCGCCCTCGCACATCAAGCTGGCCGGATCGGCCACGCGCCGCCCGGCCGCGTTCGTGATGATGTTCGCCGAGACAATGCGGCGCATGAACATGGAAGCGAGCGGAAAGCCCTGCACGTGAAACTGGCGGTTGCCGATGCTCAACGCGTTCTCACCGCCCAGACTGCCGACTTCGTTGTTGTTGTGGGAATATGCAAGACCCAGGTCGACGCTCACGTTCAGTGAGCGGAACACCGATGCGTTCAGCGCCACCTCGATCCCTTTGTTGCTCACTTCGCCGATGTTGCGGAACTGGTTGCCCGGGAAACCGCGCGAACCGAGCGCCGGCACCGCCACAATCGCCTGCGCAGTCTTCTGGTGGTAGAAGTTGAATTCCACACCCAGGCGGCCTTTGATCAGGCTCGCGTCAAAACCAATCTCCAGTTCGGAGCCCACTTCCGGCTCCAGGTCGTCATTGCCGATGTTGTCCGGGGTGAGCGTGGGTGTACCACCCTGCCCGATCTCGGGCCGATAGGTGCGCACCGCGGCCAGCGCATCGGGCTGCTGCCCCGCTTTACCCCAGGCGGCCCGCAGTTTCAACTGGTCGAACGGCAGCGCGCGCAACGCCGGTTCTTCGGACGCCACCCAGGCCAGCGAAAACTTCGGGTAGACCACGAAATCGAAGTTCTTGCCGAAGGCGCTGTTGTCGTCGCCGCGCACCGCACCGGTCAGGAACACGCGGTTCTTCCATCCCACCTGCTCCTGGAAGAAAAGGCCGAAGGTCTTGTTCTCGACGAACGCCTCGGCCGCAGTTTTGTCCGTGGCCGCGCTGATGGTTTCCAGCTGGCTCACCGAGAAGATGTTGCCGGCGGCCTGCACGGTCCGGTTCTCGCGCCGGTAATATTGCACACCCGCGGTTGTGCCCAGCGTGATATCGGAGAGCGGCGTCAGATTCAACGTGGCCGCGTAGTCGAGGTTGGAGTATGAGGCCGTGCGCGTCTGCACGGTCTTGCCACCACGCACGTTCTGCGTGCTGGCTGGCAGGCTGGCCGGCAGCCGGCGGTATAGCTCACTGGCCTGTGCGGTCGAGAAGTCGCCGCCCACGGTCAGCTTGTGCTGGAAAGACGGCCAGGGCCGATTGCTGCTGACGATGCTGAAGGTTGTGCGGTCGACATCCTCGAGCCCTTGCACGTCGCCATCCTCGAAACGCTCCGGCAGGTACCCGATGAATCCGCGGAATGGCCCGTCCACCGCGCTTGGCGCACCGCTTTTCGCTTCGCACCCCGGCGCCGGACACGACCAGATGATCGAGGTCGTGATCGGCTGGTTTGCCGACGAGAAACTGGTCCGGCTGCGCAGTGACCCGAGGCTCATGTTGAAATCCAGTTTGTCACTGGGCGTGTAGCTCAGGTTGGCACGGCCCGACAGCCGGTTCTGCCAGTTGTAACTGACTGCGCCTTCGTCGCGATCGTAGTCACCCGAGAAGTAGTAGCGAACCTGATCCGTGCCACCACCAATGTTGGCGCCGAACGACCGCGGCCTGCCGGTCTGGAACCACGGACCCATGCCGCGCTGGCGTTCCGAACGAAGCACGTTGAACTCCACCACTTCGCCAGCCTGACACGTGCCAGATGTGCCGCGGCAGGTAAAATACGTGGACGGGAACAACTGCTCGGGATTCGGCAACCAGGCCGAACCCTGCTTTGCGTACGCATTGATGACCGTTGCGCCCGAGCGACCCCGTTTCGTGATGATCTGGATCACGCCATTGGATGCTTCCGTGCCGTACAGCGTTGCGGCCGCGGGGCCTTTGATGATCTCAATGCTTTCGATGTCATCCGGATTGATGTCGTTGATGCGCGAGGGCGGCTGTCCGCCATCCGAGCCGATACCGCCGCCATCTGAAGGGTTGTTGTTGACTCTCACGCCGTCCACGTACAGCAGCGGCTCGGAGACCAGCGACATGCTGCCCGCGCCGCGGATGCGGATCGCGCCGCCCGCACCCACCTCACCGCTGGCGCGCAACAGTCGCACACCCGGCACAGCGCCCTGGATCAGGTTCTGTACGTCCGTTACTGGCGCGATTTCGTTGCGCTTCGCAGCCGCCACCGTGGCAACCGAGTTGCCGACCGTGCGCGCCCGCGTCTCGCCCACGGTTCCGGTAACGACGATGGCATCGAGTTCGAGCGCC
>JBOHRF010000138.1:0-12339 GCA_050732575.1 Longimicrobiales bacterium | reverse complement strand
GGTGGATGTGCGGCTGGTGGAGCTGATTGCCCAGCGCGTTCTGCTGGCCCGTCAAGTCGGCCTGTTGAAGCGAGGGGCGGGATTGCCCACGCTCGATCCGGCCCGCGAGGCGAACGTGGTGCGACACGCCAGCGCCCTGGCCCGTGATGCCGGCCTGGCTGCCGAGGAGATGCGCGAAATTTTCTGGCATGTCATTGGCCTGTGCCGGCGCGCGCAGGCGGGTCAGCCTTGAGTACCGTTGCCATCCTCGGACTGGGCCTCATGGGCGGTTCGTTGGCCCACGACCTGGCCTACGCGGGCCACGAAATCGTGGGCTTCGATCGGGCGCCAGATGTCCTGCGCGCTGCCCACGCACAAGGGGTAGTGCATGACGTTCTCGGACCTGAGCTGCAGGGATTGCAGCGCGCGGAAATCGTGGTGCTGGCGGTTCCCGTCAACGCCGCCGTACGGCTGCTGCGCCATGCGCAGCCCCGGCTGAAAGACGCGCTGCTCGTTTCCGATGTCGGCAGTACCAAGCGGGCCATTTGCGCGCTGGCGGAAACACTGGGCCTGGGAGCGCGCTTTGTCGGTTCACATCCTTTTGCCGGCGACCACCGTTCCGGTTGGGACGCAGCACGCGCCGGTCTCTTTCGTGGCGCCCGCGTTTTTCTCTGTCCCGTTCAATCTTCTTCGGCTGACGTACTCGATCGTGCCCGTGCGTTCTGGGAAGGCGTTGGGGGTCAACCCCAAGTCATCGATGCAGAAACACACGACGAGCTGCTGGCCTGGAGCAGTCATCTGCCGCAGTTCGCGTCCAGCGCCGTGGCGCTGGCGCTGGCGCAAGCCGGAGTCCTGCCTGACCAGCTCGGCCGCGGTGGCCGGGATGTGACTCGCCTGGCCGCTAGCGATCCCGATTTGTGGACCGACGTAGCGCTCCAAAACGCGGATCACATCAGTGCCGGGCTGGCTGCCCTCCAGCTGCGATTGCAGGAGTTGCGGACGATCATCGATACCGGGAATGAGGCCAAGGTGCGGGCGTTCCTGGGACAAGCGCTGCGCTGGTCGTATGGACAGCGGTCTGCAGTCTCAGGGGATTCTGCGCCGCTCAACCACAATGTGCGCGGTAAGGATTTGTCTCAAAGCTGACCGCGTGTCCGCCGACCGGGACCCCATTCCAGAACTTCTACGCGCACGTTGATGCGGCCGGCCCGCAGGAAGTCCAGTTGGCGTGCCGCGCGCTGCGACACATCGATGATGGTGCGCTGGATGCGTTCGGATTTGCCGTTTGGACCACGATCCACTACGCGCAGAACCACGGATCGCTCGTTCTCGAGATTGGTCACGCGCACGACCGTGCCGAACGGATACTCGCGATGGGCCGCGAACAGCTCGCTATTGTGAAAGCGAATGCCGCTGGCCGTGAGCCGACCATCAAACTTGCTGGCGTAGTACGTTGCTTCACCGAGCGCAACCGCGAGTACGGGCCGGGCCGCGTCGAGGTCGGCACCGGTGACATCGGCACCGGCCGCGGTGCGGCTGGTGGTACTCGACGTTGGCTTCACGTCCCGCGCTGCTGCGGAGTCCGCGCCGGCCGTGGCGTGAACAGCCTCGGGTTGGGGCGTTGGCGTCTGACCTGACGGAAGCTCAGCGCGCGGTCGCGTAGCACACGCAAAAACAATCGTCACGAGCAGCAATGACGAGTGGATGCGCGGAATCCAATGAAATCGCGCGCGGCCCGTTGGCGGGAGCGTGTGGGAATCGAACCCACCTGTCCGATTGCTCATCAGACCAGCTCGTTTTGAAGACGAGTCAGGCCACCAGGCCCGATCCACCCCCTCCGACGGCCGCGTATCAGCGACGACTATCGAAGAGGATGGGGTTTGGGCGGCCTCTGTTCAAGGAACGCGCCGAATGGGTGAGACGCGGGTTGGCGAAAGGCCGCTGCCACTACCGAGGTGAAATCCGACCGCGGCGGCGTTCCGGTCACCCAGGGAAACGGCAAAGCGCATGAGGAAACTGCGCGAGCGGCCAAGGGCCAGATCGGCGCCCACGTCAATGGCCAGGCCGAAACTCACCACGTCACCTTCCGGCGCGGCATCGCCCAAACGACCTTCCAGGACGGCGCGCGCAGATGTATAGGGATTGAACCAGACGTGTTCGGCTGACAAGGATCGACCACCGGCCACGCCCACCGGCAACGCTATCTGTATGTATTCGCCGTACGAGCCACCGGCTCCTCCCGTCCAGATCAAGTCCAGCGGGAATCCGTTCGCAGCCCGCAGTAAAGGCGCGCTGATATCCACGCCTCCGGCGAAATTGAGCTTATCCCCCAGCCCCTGCGCTACGCTGGCGCGCCAGCCCAATCCGCGCGGCGCCGGCTCCGTGCGATAGGCGAGCGCGCCGCCCAGTCCACTGTTTGGATCCAATCCGTAATCAATGAACATCACGGACCAGCCCGCGGGCGCACCAGGCCTCAACAGCTGTGGACTTTCCCACGGGAGCTGTGCGCGCGCTGACGTGGGCGCGGCCAGTAACAGAAGACCGAACAGGCCGGCGGTGAGCCGAGCCAACCAGGCTCGGCTCACCCGCGTTGTTGTTGCTGTCACGAGTAGCCTCCCACGTGCATCAGTTGGGTGCATGTACGCCCGGACCGGTGGTAACACGATTGCGGTCGATGACCGGACCGTGGCCCTGGCGGCCGCTGTTGTCGACCCGGGCGATCCATTGGCGAATCGATCCCGGGAACGGCGAGGTGCGAGCGCGCCTGCCATAGGGATCCGTGTACCAGACTTCCGGACCATCCGTGTTCGAGACGCGGTTGCCGTTCACGTCCATAAAGTGCATGTCGCCGCGGAATGGCGAACGCGGATCGTTGTAGAGCAACCCGGTGATGGTGCCGCCCGCGGTCGCGTCTTCACACTCATCGCCGCGCGCGCGCTCACCACTGGGCGTCACTTCGTAGCACACTTCAATAGGACGTCCGGTCAGATCCGCCTTGGTGGCATCATAGAAACGGCTGGCGAATACGACCTGGAAATACGGATCGAAGCTGGCCAGCGTGTGGCCGTTCTCCGTACGCACATTCTGGGATGTCTCCCAGCTTTCGTGCAGCGCCGCCTCAAAGTTCGAACGGCCCGAGGATACCAGCATGTGTGATTCAATGCAGCTGCGGTCCGGGATGGCGCGGTGTCCACCACCGTCGGGCGAATTGCGCGGTGAAGGTACGCCCGCGTCAATGCTGCGTCCGCGGTCACAGGCCACTGTGAATTCACCCGCCTCACCGATGGCGGTGAGCATCTGGATGTGCATCTCCGTGCGGTCCGTGCATTTGATGTGATAGATGATCTCGTGCACGTTGTTGGTGAACGCGTCTTTCGAGTGCGTTCCCTGGTGCAGCTTGGCCAGAATGTCGCAGGTCACGGAGAGCACGGAGCCGGCGCCGCCACCGAAATCCAGCCGCATGTCGTTTTCCCAGTGTACCTTGTGACCCACGTGGTCTTCATGACGCGGATTCAACGGATCGAACACGTCGAGCTGCTGGTTGGCTAAACCAAAAACCAGCGGTCCGACATCGTCATACAGGTCCGATCCGCGCGGATCGCGACCGTGCTCATGACCAAACCGGCAACCGGTTTGCGGATCGACGGGCGGATGCCAGGTCGGATAGCGCAAGCCGTCCGGACCCACCGCCACATACCGATTGTGAATGTCAGGTGTGCACGTGTCCGTTGGTCCCGGCACCCAGGCCGTGAAGGCTCGGCTGTCGCCAACCGGCTCGCCGGCATCGGCCACGATATCAGAATCACAATTGGCCAGTACCAGGAACATCGGCACCAGCAGCATTGCAAACAACCGCGGTGATCCACTACGCTGAGGGGATGTCATTTTACCTCCAGTGAGCGACCAACGTTTACCGGCGAGTGAGGCCGACGCCGATTTGCAGCAAGGTGACGCTCACGTCATCGACCACGACGTCATCTTCAGAGCGCAATTTGCCAAACGATGACGTGAGCAGGTTCATGTAGTTCGTGATGTGCAGATTGCTGCCAATGCGAAATTCGTAGCCGGCGCCCAGCTGCACGCCAATGCTGCCCGTGCCAATCTCATCTTCCTCGTCCTCGGCCCGATAACCGAGATATCCAACGCCGGCCTTTACATAGAACGACCCGCCCGGTCGCGGATACAGGTATCCGACGCCGGTGACGCCGCGCACCCATTCGCGCCCGTTTTCTTCCAGATCGCGGGTCCAGGCGTTGCCCTCGGCACCCAGCAGAATTCCATCTTTGATCGAAACCCCCACGCGCAAGTAGCCGGCTGCGCCCAGGTCGCGCTCGCCGCGGCAAATCGCGCAGGAAACGCGGGCCCAGCCGCCGCCCACTCCGCCGCTGAACCAGAAGTTGGCCGGTCGACCGTTCGACTGCGCCTGCCCAGCTGCGGGCAGGAGAGCCAAGGCGACCAGAACGAATCGAACGCACCAGGCTAACCGCATAACAACTCCCAAGTCAGGCTGTGGACACAGCGGCGTGCACCACCGACCAACGCAACTGCACACGTCGACGTCCGGGTTTGCGGCTGTTCGTTTTTTAGGGGGGTGTTGCAAGATCTGCTCTAACGCCCGGTCCATCAAGGGGCCCCGGCTAAGTCATGATGTGTACGCGGGTTGCCAGGGTCGACAAAACGGATGAGCCGAAACGTTCCAGGCAATTTTGCACGTCCGCTGGCGCTTTGCACTGCCTGTAACGTTCCGTGCTAGCCGGGTTGTCACATCATTTTCTAATCAGCTTGCGGTACCGGATGCGGTGCGGCACGTCGGCTTCGGTGCCCAGACGACGCTTTCGATCGGCCTCATAATCCTGATAATTCCCCTCGAACCAGACCGCGGTGCTATCGCCCTCGAAGGCCAGGATGTGCGTAGCAATGCGATCGAGGAACCAGCGGTCGTGCGAGATCACAACTGCACAACCTGCAAACCCAAGAAGCGCCTCCTCCAAGGCACGCAGTGTATCTACGTCCAGGTCGTTGGTTGGTTCATCCAAGAGGATTACATTACCACCCCGCTTGAGCACCTTGGACAGGTGCACGCGGTTGCGCTCGCCACCCGAAAGTACGCCCACTTTCTTTTGCTGATCGCCGCCCTTGAAACCAAACCAGGAGCAGTAGGCGCGTGAATTCACTTTGACGCCGCGACCCAACTCGATTTCGTCCTGCTTGCCCGAGATCTCCTCCCACACTGTGGCATCCGCGTTGAGCGCTTCACGCGACTGATCGACGTAAGCCAGATCAACCGTGGCTCCAACTCGAATGGTGCCCTGGTCCGGCGCTTCCTGATTCGTGAGCAAGCGGAAAAGCGTGGTCTTCCCTGCACCGTTGGGCCCGATGACCCCGACAATACCGCCCCGCGGCAGGCGGAACGTCAGATCGTCGAAGAGCAGGTTTTCGCCGTACGATTTGGCCACCTGACCGGCCACCACCACGTCATCGCCCAGTCGCTGTCCCTGCGGAATGACAATTTCCGCACGACTGAGTTTTTCCCTGACATCCGCGTTGACCAGTTCATCAAAGGCGGTGATGCGCGCCTTGCCTTTTGCCTGTCGTGCGCGGGGCGTCATGCGAATCCAATCCAGTTCCCGCTGCAGTGTCTTCTGGCGCGCTGATGCCTGCTTCTCTTCCTTGGCCAGGCGATGCTGCTTTTGCTCGAGCCAGGACGAGTAGTTTCCTTTCCACGGAATGCCTTCACCGCGATCGAGCTCCAGGATCCACTGGGCCACGTTGTCCAGGAAATAGCGGTCGTGCGTGATGGCTACAATGGTGCCCTTGAACTCCAGCAAATGATGTTCGAGCCAGGCCACTGATTCTGCATCCAGATGGTTGGTCGGTTCGTCGAGCAACAACAAGTCCGGCTCTTCCAGCAAGATTTTGCACAGAGCGACCCGGCGCCGTTCGCCGCCCGACAGGTGTGTGACTTCCGCTTCCGGCGGTGGCAGGCGCAGTGCGTCCATGGCAATGTCGATTTTGCGTTCGAGGTCCCAGGCGCCAGATACATCAATCGCATCCTGCACGCGCGCCTGTTCCTCGAGCAGCGTGTTCATCTGATCGTCGCTCATGACCTCGGCGAAGCGCGCGTTAATGGCATCGAACTGGCGCAGCAGGTCGCGAATCGGCTTGACCGCTTCCTCCACGTTACCGCGCACATTGAGGGCCGGGTCCAGTTCCGGTTCCTGCGCCAGGTACCCGATGCGCGTCCCCTTGGCGGGCCACGCTTCACCCTGAAAGTTCGTGTCAGCGCCGGCCATGATGCGCAGCAGCGTGCTCTTGCCGGCGCCGTTGCCGCCCACTACCCCGATCTTTGCCCCCGGGTAAAACGACAGCCAGATCCCCTTGAGCACCTCACGATTAGGAGGCACGATCTTGCGGAGATCTTTCATTACGTAGATGAACTGCGGTGTGCTCATTGAATCGCTTTCCGCGAAGACTGACGAACGCGCGCCAAGATAGTCGGCCGTGGCCTGCCGCGCACGCTGCCTGGCACGTGCGTTGCCCTTTACGTGTGTGGCAACATGATGCAAGAACGAGGCATCGTTTCGATTCTGAAGGGGCGTGAGGTACCGATCCTGCTCAACACCGGCGCACAGCGCGCCGGTGCGGCGCAGAGTGCCGCCCTCATCCAGAGCTTCGGCCAAGCGGGTGTGCATGCCCGGTTGGTGCGCGTGCAGCCGTCGCGCCTCCGGCTGACGCTCACGCGCCTGCTCGAATTGGACACACCCGTGGTGGCCGTGGCCGGTGGTGACGGTACCATCTCGGCGGGCGCCGCCATCATGGCCGGAACGGCGGCTGTATTGGTCCCTGTTCCGCTGGGAACGCAGAACCACTTTGCCCGCCGTTACGGACTCGCCACGCTGGCGGCCGTCGCCCACGCACTGCGCGCGGGCACGATACTGCGTGTGCCGGTGGGCGAGCTCAATGGGCGAACTTTCGTGAACAACGCATCCTGCGGTGTGTACGCGCATCTGGTGCGTCACCGGGAACGCCTGCGAATGCTGATTCCCAATGGACCGGCCGCCCTGCTGGCGGCGCTGTGGGTGCTCGCGCGCAGGCCGCTACTCGACCTGGAACTGGAAGTGAATGGTTCAGCCAGCCACCGCCGAACCGCAGCGGCCTGGGTTGGCATTGGCAGGAATAGTCTCAGATTGCCCGCACCGGGCGATGCCGCGCACGCGGGTGACTTGCTGGAGTTGGTGCTGCCGCGACCGCGAAGCCGTATGGTCCTCCTGGCGCTCGCGCACCGTCTGTGGCGGCGGCTTCGTCAGCAGCAGACCGCGCAGGATGCAGAACTGGAAATTTTGCGTGCGCCGGCCTTTGCCCTTCGTTCGGAGCGTCTCATGCCGATTGCGCTGGATGGAGAAGTGCAATTCTGGTCCGGACCGCTCCACTTTCAGTACCGGCCGGACGCGCTGCGCGTTTTGTGTCTGGTAACGCCGGACTCGGCGTAGGCTAGGGCGCGAGCTGTTGACCGTGCTCGCCCAGCAGCGTGAGCGCGTCCACCGGGCAGCTGGTGCACGCTTGTATCAGGTGTTCACGCGTAATGGTGTCGATGCCATCGCGAAACGCGACGATGCCATCGGCATCGAAGGCAAAGGCTTCGCCCGCCACTTCGATGCAGTCACCAAAGCCGACGCAAAGTAAACGATCAATACGGATGGTGAGCCCACCCACGTTCCGCTCGATGTAATCTTCCACGCTCGCTCCGCAAATGAGATGTCAGGAATACGCTGAGATGGAAGGTCGCGCAACAGTTATCACGGCGGTATCTTCTGGCGAATGCCCATCACCTACCTGGACGGCCCGCGGCTCCGCAGGGCGCTCGTGGCAGGCTGCGAGTATGTGCAGCTGCGCCGCGCAGAGTTGAATCGCATCAACGTTTTTCCGGTTCCGGACGGGGATACCGGCACCAACCTGGCACTGACCGCATCAGCGATTGCCGAGCGGCTCCGCCCGATCCGCCAACGATCGGTCTCCCTGGTTGCGCGGGAAGCAGCAGATGCGGCCATCCTGGGTGCGCGCGGCAATTGCGGGATGATCTTTTCCCATTTTCTGCTGGGCTTTGCCACCGCGCTGGGTGAACACGAGCGCGTCCGATCCGCGCAATTCGCTGATGCCCTGCAGGCTGCGGTCGAGCATGTCTACCACTCCCTGGAGCGGCCGGTAGAGGGCACCATCATCACCGTGATGCGGGCAACGGCCGAACATGCACGTCAGGCCCACAGCACCGACTTCGGTGATCTGCTGGAGACGCTGCTGCTCGAGGCGCGCCAGGCGCTCGAACGCACGCCCGATCTTTTGCCGGCCCTGCGCAAGGCCGGCGTTGTCGATGCCGGGGCCAAAGGCTTTGTCCATGTACTCGAAGGCGCGCGCGCGTTCGTGCACGGTCAGCCGTTTCTTGCCTTGCCGGCGGAGGCGGCATACCAGCCCGCTGAGTCGCTCGCTGCGGCACTAGCCGAATACCCGCTGGTGGCCGAACAATTCCGTTCTGCACGGAGGCGATGGTGCGCGGTGCGCAATTACCCAAAGCGTCAGTCGTGCAAGACGGACTGCGCGCGTTGGGAGACTCGCTAATCGTGATTCGCGGTAAGGAGGTGCTAAAAGTGCACATCCATACCGACCATCCGGAGGCCGTGTTCTCACAGTTGCGCGCATTCGGGCAGCTGGTTTCACACAAGGCAGAGGACATGCAGGTTCAGCACGCGGCCGTGGAGCGGGCCGCGGCCGGCCACGTCATGCTGGCGCGTCGACCCGTGACCCTGGTGACTGATAGCGCCTGTGATTTGCCCAAAGACATTGTGCGCGCGCACGGCATTCACGTTGTGCCCATGGCACTGGTCTTCGGCGACAAGAGCCTTCGAGATGGCATTGACATCGATGCCACGACGTTTGTAGCACGCCTGCGCGCCGGTCAACGGGCCACGACTTCACAACCACCACCGGCGGCGTTTCTGGAAGCCTTTCGACGAGCGGCGGAGGATGGAGAGGTCGTGCTGGCCGTGATGGTCGGCGCCCGTCTGTCCGGCACATTTGCCTCGGCCGAGGCGGCAGCCAAGCGAATGGAGAACCAGGTTGTGCGCCTGTTCGATTCGCGCGCCGCATCGTTGACGCAGGGACTGCTGGTGCTCAAAGCTTGTGAGCTGGCCGAGCTGGGCTACGCGGTGGAGCGAATCACGGAAGAACTGGATCGCATCCGCAAGCATTCCGGCATTCTGTTTACCGTCGATGTCTTCGACCACCTGCTGGCCTCCGGACGCGTAGGCCGCGGGCAGGTCATGATCGCCGGCTTGCTGGACATCAAACCTATTCTCGGATTGTTGGACGATGGCGCAGTCATGCCGGTGGCGCGCGTGCGCGGCCGGCGCAACGTGCAGAGGCGCATGCTGACCGAGATCGAAGAGCGCGTACCGGCCGGCGCTACCGTACGCTTTGGCGTTGTACACGTGGATTGTGAGGAATTGGCCACCACGGTGGTCGAACAGTTGCAGCGTCGCTATCCCGAGGCGGAAATCCTGATGGCGCCGGTTACGCCGGTGTTGGCCACGCATCTGGGGCCCGGCGCGTGGGGCATTGCGTATCAGGTCGAGTGAGACCGCACTACTTCACCACGGCCACGACATCGATCTCCACTTTTGCATCGCGGGGCAAGCGCGCAACCTGCACGGTTGAGCGTGCCGGTTTGTGCTCGCCAAACTGTTCCATGTAGATCTCGTTCATAGCCCCGAATTCACCCATGTCCGCCAAATAGACCGTCGTCTTCACCACGGTTTGAAACGACGCTCCGGCCGCGCTCAGAATAGCGCTCACATTGTCCAACACGCGCCGAGTTTGTTGCCGGATATCGCCGCCCACCAGCTCGCCGGTTTTTGGATCGAGCGGAATCTGGCCGGCCGTAAAAACCAGGTTGCCACTCACGATAGCTTGACTGTAAGGCCCGATCGCGTGGGGCGCCTGGTCGGTGTGAATCCGCTTCAATTCCTGCATGACTCACTCCTGCACGCGTGGCTGGATTGTGAATGCTTGATGGGCAGACTTGCAGCAGCAGTTCGTCCAATCGCAAAGGAATTCCGTGGTTCATGGCTGAGGCACGGAAATTGACTCTGCAAAAGACCCATTGCCGGCCGGGCGAGAAAGTAGGGCTGCGCCCGCGGCAAGTAAAGTTCTCGTGCACCGTCAGAAGTGAGCTTGGATGTCGGACGTGTTGACCAGCATGGAACATCGCGCGCGAGGCGTAGCCCTGGGCGTGCTCGATTATTTCACGCTGATCGCGCGCGGCACGCGTTTTCTGTTCGTGCGCCCGTTCTACTGGGACGACGCGGTGATTCAGATGGACCGGATAGGCGTGGGCTCGCTGCCCATCGTGCTGCTTACGGGTCTGTTTACGGGCATGGTGCTGGCCCTGCAGAGCTCGGTCGAGCTGAGCCGATTCGGCGCCGAAATCTACGTGGGCAGCTTGGTGGGCGCCTCCATGGTACGGGAGCTGGGCCCCGTTCTTTGCTCACTCATGGTGGCAGGGCGAGTGGCCTCGGGCATCGCCGCCGAGCTGGGCTCCATGCGCGTGACCGAGCAAATCGATGCTTTGCAGAGCTTTGGTACCGACCCCATCAAGAAACTGGTCACACCGCGGCTGATCGCCGGCCTCTGCATGCTGCCATTGCTTACGATCGTGGCCGACATGATTGGAATTCTGGGTGGCCTGTTCGTGGCCGTGTTGCGCATTGGCATTTCATCGGATGCCTATCTGCAGGGCGTGTTGAACACGCTTGCCCAGTCCGGCTTCGTGTTCGGCTTCTTCCCCAAAGACTTCGTGAGCGGCCTGCTCAAGCCGCTGGTGTTCGGTGCCATCATCACGCTGACGGCCTGCTACTATGGCCTGAACACGCGGGGCGGAACCGAAGGTGTCGGTCTGGCAGCAACGCGCGCCGTCGTCACCTGTTCCGTCCTGATCCTGGCATTCGACTATTTCCTGACTCAGTTCTTGATGATCGTGCTGGCCTCGGAATGATCAGGCTGGAAGATCACCGGCGCATCATTCGCGCGGAGTTGCATCGCGATGGACAGCCAGACGGCCGCTTGCAGCTGGCCAACCATTACGTCATCAGGCTGGAAGGCGTCTCACTGAGCTTCGATCGACCGGTCTTGCACAACGTGAGTCTCTGCGCCCGCTCCGGCGAAACGCTCATGATTGCGGGTGAGTCCGGCTCGGGCAAAAGTACGATCCTGAAACTGATTCTGCGTCTGTTGCTGCCTGACCAAGGTACCATCAAGGTCTTCGATAACAATGTCGTGGATCTCACCTTCGAGCAGGCGCTCGATCTGCGGCGTCACATTGGCATGGTGTTTCAAAGTGCGGCGCTCTTCGATTCGCTCAGCATTTTCGAGAACGTGGCCTATCCGCTACGCGAGAACAAGAACCTGGATGAACCCGAGATGGAGCGCGTGGTGCGGGAACGCCTCGATTTCGTCGATCTGGACGCAGACGAAGTCATGGGCAAGCTGCCCAGCCAATTGTCGGGTGGCATGCGCAAGCGCGTCGGGATTGCGCGCGCCATTGCCACCGATCCCGAGGTGATTCTGTTCGATGAACCGACGGCTGGCCTGGATCCGCTGACGGCCGGCACCATCAACTTCCTGGTCAAGAAGCTGCAACGCGAGCTCGGTGTCACTTCCATCGTGGTGACCCACGACATGCGGGCTGGGTTTCGGGTAGCGAATCGCGCTTGCCTGCTGCGCGAGGGCCAAATCGTCTTCGAGGGCTCGCCCGAAGAGATGGTGGCTGCCGATGATCAGTACATACAGGCCTTCCTGAGCTAATCATGACTCGGCGTCGCTCACTGGGTTGGCAGCGCGTGCGCGTGACAGCGCTCATTGCGATGGGCGTGCTCCTGCTCGCGTTCGGTGTGTATCGCGTGGGCAAGATCTTCGACGTGTTCGCCTCACGGTATTCCCTGACCATCCTGGTGCCCAATGTTTCCGGTCTGCGCGAGGGTGCGCCCGTCACGCTGGCCGGTCAACGCGTGGGCCAGGTCAAAAACATTGAATTCATCCCGGTCGAGCACAAGCGCGGCGCGGACAACCTGATCATCGAGCTGAAGATAGCGGAGGACGTGCGCACGCAGATCCGGCGCGACTCCCGTGCGTACTTGCGCGCGCAAGGCCTGCTGGGCGACAAATTCATCGACATCAGCCCGGGCTCGGGTAAGGCAAACATTCTGCAGCCAGGTGATACCATCGACTCCGAGTTGGTGATGGACATCGAGCAATTCCTGGCCCGGGGCGGCGCTTTGCTGGACAGCGCGAGTCAGGCAGTCGGCAACGTGC
>JBOHRF010000137.1:0-12384 GCA_050732575.1 Longimicrobiales bacterium | reverse complement strand
CTCGTAGATGGCGTTCAACACCTCGACCACGCCTCGCTGGACCACCTTATCTTCCAGCGCGGGAACCCCGAGCGGCCGCTGCCGCCCGTCCGCTTTCGGGATGAACACTCTGCGTTTTGCTCGCGCGGATTCTCCTTGGCCAGCTCCCTTCCCTCCAGCGCATCCGCCGTCGGTTCCTCGACTTTGTTCTGCGCCTTCCCCGGTACTACGGGGCTGTCCGACTTCCCATGATCGTGCATCACCGGCGTGCCCCTATCGGGTTCCCGGCGCGGTCTGCCCTGCCGCCAACAGACAACCATGGGACCTCCCGGCTTCCGTACGAGGTGTGTTCGTTAGGCCTTCACCGTCTAGAACTTTCATCTATAACACCTCGCCGGCTTTGGCCGGCGCACGGGATGTGGGGATAACGGCGGAGATTTGGGGATGATTTTTTCTGTTAACTTAACTAATTGAGAAAAGGTAGACTGGTCCGGCACTGTCGGTAAATGAAATAGGATCGCCCCCCCTCCCCATTTCTGACGTTTGCCCGGCACGGAAGCCGGTTGTGCACCGCGGCTTGTGCGCCGGACCAGCAAGGCAGCACGTTAAGCGCATCGACACAGAGAAAGGATTGCAGCATGCGCTTCACGATGCTGTTTTGTGGCGTGTTCGTTCTGGCCTGCCCGGCCGCGCGCGCAGCCGCTCAGGCGCCCGCCTCCGGCACGTTCGAGTTGAGCGTTGCCAACATCATGCGTGGTCCCGAGCACGTGGGCGAGCCGCCTTCCAATGTGCAGTGGACTGATGATGGCGTTTGGGTCTACTTCCGCTGGAAGCCGGGCGGTTCGCCCTGGCACGAGGCGGCCGCGCAGTATCGCGTGCGTGCGCAGGGCGGCACACCTGAGAAGCTGGCGGATGCCGCGGCTGATTCGCTGGGCGTGCTGACTGCACCGGGCCCACGTTCCACCGACGCACGCTGGCGTGCCGTCGCCTACCGGGGCGACCTCTATCTGATCGACCGTCGCATACTGGCCGTGCGCCAGCTCACGAGCACGCGCGCCGCGGAAGCGAGTCCGGTTTTCAACCGAGCGGGCACGGCCCTCTACTTCATTGACGAAAGCAATGTTTTTCAGCTGCCACTGAACGGTGGTTCCCTGCGTCAAGTGACGGACGTGCGCACGGGTCCAGCGCCCGCGGAACCGAGAGTTGCGGCCGGGCAGCGCGGTTTTCTTACGGATCAACAGAAGTCGCTCTTCGAGCACGTCCGCACCCAAATCGCGAATCGCGAACGCAACGAGGCCAGGGCAAAGGCGCTGCGCGACGCGGAGCCGCTCAAGCCGCTTTATCTCGATCGGGATGAGCGGATCAGCGCCATCGACATCGAGCCCGCAGGCAGTTACGCACTACTCACAACCACGCGCACCGTTGCGAATACAACTCGGCGCGTTGTGATTCCCGATTGGATCACCGAGTCCGGTTACACGGAAACGCGCGAAGTGCGCACCAAAGTGGGAGACCAGCAGAATGCCGGTGGCCGCATCGGAGTGCTGGCGCTTTCCGGCGGCCAGGTGCACTGGGTAGACCTGGCGGCGGCGCGGCCCGATACCACACGCAAAATTGCGCTGGTCGGCGCACGTTTCCTGAGCTGGAACTCGAGCGGAACCGCAGGCTTGATCACAGCCAGCAGTGATGACTTCAAGGAGGCCTGGCTGTGGAGCATGGATGCAGCCACCGGCAAGTTGTCACTGGTCACGCATCTGCGCGATGAAGCGTGGGTGGCCGGACCGTGTCCGTTTTTTGGCGGGTGCGCGGGTTGGCTGCCCGATGGCAAGTCCGTGTACTTCGTGAGCGAGCGCGATGGTTTTGCTCACCTCTACACCGCTGCACCCGATGGCTCGAACGTCCGCCAGCTGACCAGCGGTCGCTGGGAAGTGCAGTCGGTCGAGATTTCCGCGGCGCGTGATCGCTTCTACCTGCAGACCAATGAAGGCTCACCGCATGAGGTCCACTTCTACCACATGAGTCTGGATGGCACGGGCCGTACGAAGATTACGACCATGCCGGGCCGCCAGGACGTAACACCTTCACCCGATGGCCGGCGGCTCGCCCTGGTCCACTCGTTCGCGAACCAGCCACCCGAGCTCTATCTGGCGGATAACAGCGCGGGTGCAGATGCACGGCGCGTGACCACATCACCGACTGCCGCGTGGCGCTCATACGGCTGGACTGCGCCCGAGATCGTGCGCATCCGCGCGCGTGACAACGTTGAAGTGCCGGCCCGTGTGTACAAGCCACAGGATGTGGGTGCATCGCCCAATGGTGCTGCCGTCATCTTCGTGCATGGTGCAGGTTATTTGCAGAACGTGCACAACTGGTGGTCCACTTATTATCGCGAATACATGTTCCACCACTTGCTGGCCGCGCGCGGCTACGTGGTGCTGGACATCGACTATCGCGGCTCTGCGGGGTACGGCCGCGACTGGCGCACCGCCATCTACCGGCACATGGGTGGCAAAGATCTGACCGACCAGGTGGATGGCTCTCGTTACCTGCGTGAGCGGTTCAACATCGATCCAGAGCGCGTGGGCATTTACGGCGGATCGTATGGCGGCTTCATCACGCTCATGGCACTGTTCACGGAACCCAAGAGTTTTGGCGCCGGTGCAGCGTTACGTTCCGTCACGGATTGGGCGCACTACAACCACGGCTATACGGGCCGCATCCTGAACCTGCCGCACAACGACACACTCGCGTACCGCCGCTCCTCACCCATCTATTTTGCCGAAGGCCTCGAGGATCCGCTGTTGATTGCGCACGGCATGGTGGACACCAACGTGCACTTTTCCGATGTGGTGCGTCTGTCGCAGCGCTTGATCGAGTTGGGCAAGACCGGCTGGGAGATGGCCGTGTATCCCATCGAGGATCACGGCTTCGTGGTGCCCACATCGTGGACCGATGAGTACCGCCGCATCCTGGAGCTGTTCGACCGGCACATCGGCGCGCCTAACCGGCCGCGCGTGGGCAGTTGAGGACTCAAGGCGGCGACCCGGTAACGCGAACGCCGAACTGAAGCGACAAGTCAGCTTGCGTACACAGGCGGGAACGGCTCATGATACGGCCTCCCCTTTTTCCCTGGGCTCGACCATGAAAAGACTGGCTTTCTTCCTGACGTTTGCCTGTGCCGCCAGTGCGTCCGCGCAGGGATCGCGTCCCGATCTGGCCGCCTGGGAACGGCAGGCCCAGAACGTCACCATCATCCGCGATGACTGGGGCATCCCGCATGTCTATGGAAAAACCGACGCCGATGTCGTGTTCGGCCTGATGTACGCCCAGGCCGAAGACGACTTCAACCGAGTGGAGACCAATTTCATCAACGCGCTGGGACGGCTGGCCGAGGCGGAAGGCGAGAGTGCCATCTACCGCGACCTGCGCATGAAGCTGTTCATCCATCCAGATTCGATGAAGGCCAAATATCAGGCCAGCCCGGAGTGGTTGCAGAAGCTGATGACGGCGTGGGCCGATGGCTTGAACTTCTACCTGGCCAAACACCCGCAAGTGAAGCCCCGGGTCATCACGCGTTTCGAGCCGTGGATGGCCCTGAGCTTCAGTGAAGGCAGCATCGGCGGCGATATCGAATCGATCAACCTGAATCAGTTGGAAGCCTTCTACGGTAACCGGCCGGCCGCGCCCCAGCCGCCGGAGGATCCGTTCCGGGAACCGTCGGGCTCGAATGGCATCGCCATCGCGCCGGCCAATACCACGGCCAGGCGCGCACTGCTGCTCATCAATCCGCACACCTCGTTTTTCTTCCGCGCCGAAGCGCAGATGGTGAGCGAAGAGGGCCTCAACGCGTACGGCGCGCTGACCTGGGGCCAGTTCTTCATCTACCAGGGCTTCAACGAGCGCGCCGGTTGGATGCACACATCCAGCAGCGTCGATCAGATGGACGAATACCTGGAAACCATCGTGCAGAAGGGGAACCAGTACTTCTATCGCTACGGCAATGAAGAGCGGCCCGTGACCGTGAGCCGCATCACGATTCCCTACAAGACGGCAACGGGCATAGCGCGCAAGGAATTCACGGTCTATGGCACCCATCACGGTCCAGTGGTGCGCAACGTCGATGGCAAATGGGTGAGCATCCGGCTGATGCAGGAGCCGGTAAAGGCGCTGACGCAGTCCTACACGCGTACCAAAGCGCGCAACTACCGCGAGTTCCGCCAGACCATGGAGCTGCACACCAACTCATCGAACAACACCATATTTGCCGATGCGGAAGGCAACATCGCGTATTTCCACGCCAATTTCATCCCCCGGCGGGATCCGCAGTTCGACTGGACGCGTCCGGTCGATGGCAGTATTCCGGCCACCGAGTGGGGCGCGCTGTTATCGATCGCTGAGAGCCCGCACGTGCTGAATCCGGCGACCGGCTGGCTGTACAACACCAACAACTCGCCCTGGTCGGCCGCGGGCGCCAACAGCCCGAAGAAAGCGGAGTACGCAGCGTACGTGGACAATGGCAGCGAAAACGCGCGCGGCATCCACGCCATTCGTGTACTGGAGAATCGCAGGGACTTCACGCTGCAGGGGCTCCAAGCCGCGGCCTATGACAGCTATTTGACCGCATTCACGGAGCTCATCCCTGCCCTGCTGCGTGCTTATGATGAAACACCTGCCAGCAATCCATTGAAGGCAAAATTGTCCGAGCAGATCGGTGTGTTGCGCGGCTGGGACCTGCGCTGGTCGGCCGCATCGATTCCTACCACGCTTGCCATTGCCTGGGCCGATGAAGCCGCCCGCCACTTTTCCAACAATGATGCACGCGCCGCCGGTATGACCAACGACGAGTTCCTGGCACGGCGAGTATCTGCCCAGCTGAAGCTGCAAGCACTCGATGCCGCCAGCACCAGGCTGGCTACCGACTTCGGCTCCTGGAAGACTCCCTGGGGCGAAGTCAACCGGTTCCAGCGGCTAACGGGCGACATTGTGCAACCGTTCAGCGATGCGGGACCGAGCATAGCGGTCGCGTTTACATCCGCGCGCTGGGGCTCGCTGGCATCGTTCGGCGCGCGCTCCTTCCGGGGCTCAAAGAAGCTGTACGGCACGAGCGGCAACAGCTTTGTGGCCGTGGTCGAGTTCGGTGACAGCGTGCGCGCCATGGCCGTGACGGCCGGTGGTCAGAGTGGCAATCCAGCATCGAAGCACTTCAACGACCAGGCACAGCGTTACAGTACGGGCAACTTGCGGCCCGTATACTTCTACCGCTCGCAGCTGCAGGGACACATCGAGCGGGAGTACCGGCCGGGGAGCTAATAGACCGTTTTTGAATTAGCGATGACCGGATCCGTGCCGAGGGCGGAATAACGCCCCACGCGGCGGCGCGCGCGCGAATGACAATCCTGGTCGCCTGGGATGTTATGTGCGCACCGATCATCGGTAGGCCGGCACCCGCGCCCAGCCGCGCCTGCTCCCGTTATGCGCTCCCGCTCCCGAACATGGTGAACCGAAAGCATGGCTCTCTTTGTCGGATAGGCTCTACCCGTCAACGTGAATGTGAAAGTCGATTCCATCCGTTTCCGGAGGTTTTCCGTGCCCATGCTCTACAGTCTTGGCGTTCTAATAGCGCTCAGTTTGTTGAAGCCCGCGTTCTTGCATGGTCAGGTGGCACGCCAGCCTTTTGACGGTCTTCGTTTCCGCGAGATCGGACCCGCCGCCATGGGTGGGCGGCTGCACGACATCGTGATCGACCCGAAGAATCCGGCCGTGCTGTACGTGGCCGCGGCGTCCGGTGGCGTATGGAAGTCGAGCAACAAGGGTGTGACTTGGAAGGACATCTTCGGCAACCAGCCGGACAACACGTTCGGTGCACTGGCCATCTTCGAGGGTGATCCCAACATCGTGTGGGCAGGTACGGGCGAGAACAACAACCGGCAAAGCTCCTCATGGGGCGGCGGCGTGTACCGCTCGACCAATGGGGGCGAGACCTGGACGCACGTTGGCCTGCGCGAGACGCGCGCCATCGGTCGCGTAGTGCTGCACCCGCGCGATGCCAACATCGCCTACGTCGCGGCGGTCGGGAATCTCTGGAAAGCCAATCCCGAGCGGGGCGTGTTCAAGACCACGGATGCGGGCCGCACGTGGTCGAAGGTCCTGTATGTCGACACACTCACGGGCGCCACCGACATCGTGCTGGACCCGCGCGATCCCAACGTGTTGTACGCGGCCACGTATCAGCGTCTGCGCAAGGCCTACGGCTTCAATGGCGGGGGTCCGGGCAGCGCTATCTACAAGAGCACGGATGCCGGTGCCACCTGGCGCAAGATCGAGAATGGCATTCCCGCTGGTGACAAAGGCCGCATCGGTTTGGCACTCGCCCTGTCGAAGCCGGATGTGCTGATTGCGACCATCGAGCACTCAGCGCCCGGTGCCGGCGGCACGTACCGCACGGAAGATGCGGGCGCCACCTGGAAACGCATGAGCGGGACCAACCCGCGCCCCATGTATTACAGCAAGCCGACCATCGACCCGAACAATGACAAGCGTGTTTGGCTGCCGGGTGTTTCGATCGTGAAGAGCGAGGACGGCGGCGCCACGTTCGAGGAAGAACCAACATCTCCCACTTATGATGTCGGTCTCAAGACCGACCATCACGTGTTACGCGTCGATCCAGCCAACTCCAATCACATCTACGTGGCCGGTGACGGCGGGCTGCATGAGAGCTTCGACATGGGCAAGACGTACATGCGCGTGAACAACATTCCGATCGCGCAGATCTACCGCATTGCCGTGGACCATCGCGATCCCTACTGGATCTACATCGGCTTGCAGGACAACCATTCGTTCGGCGGGCCCAGTGCTACCCGCCACTGGCTGGGCATCCTGAACCAGGACTGGGTGGAAATCGGGTTCAGTGATGGTACGGGCAAAGCGGTCGATAAAGACGATTGGCGCAAGGTCTATTCGTCATCGAGCAACGGCAACCTTTCGCTGGTCGATCCCATGACGGGCGATATTCTGCCCATCACACCGCGGCCGCCAACCGGCGAATCGGGTTACCGTTTCGATTGGGATGCGCCCATCATGGCATCACGCCATACCGCCGGCACCGTGTACCTGGGCGGCAACCGTCTCTTCACTTCGAAGGATTACGGTTCGACGTGGTCGCGCAGTCAGGATCTGACGCGCCAGATCAATCGCGACACGCTGGTCATGATGGGTGTGCTGAACCGCGATATTCGGCTGTCTCGTAATGATGGTGACGCCATCAGCGAGATCTCGAACTTTGCAGAGTCACCGCTCGACCCGAGGATTCTCTGGGTGGGCACCGATGACGGCAACGTGCAGCTCACCACGGATGGCGGTGCCACATGGAGCGAGCTCTCGCGCGCCATCACGGGTGTGAAGGATGGCACGTTCGTGGGCGATATCGTTGCATCTTCTAGTTCGCGCAGCACGGCCTATGTCTCGTTCGATGCACACCGCGATGGTGATTTTGCACCGTACCTGTTCCGCACCCCCGACTTTGGCAAGACCTGGACGAAGGTCATCACGGGACTGCCTGCCGACGATGCGTCGATACGCAGCCTGGCCGAGTACCCGGGCAATCCCAACGTGCTGTTTGCCGGCACCGAGCGCGCCGTGTTCGTGACGCTGGATCGGGGGGATCACTGGACGCGGCTCACAGCCAACCTGCCCACCACGCGTTATGACGATATGATCGTTCACCCGCGCACCAAGGACCTGGTGCTGGGCACGCACGGCCGCAGCATCTGGATCCTCGATGATGCATCGCCCATCGCCGAGTGGACGCCCGCCATAGCCGCCAAACGTGCGCATTTGTTCAATGTTCCACGCGCCACACTCATGTTGTACTGGCAAGATGTGTCCAACATGTCGCACTACTTCTTCACGGCGGAGAATCCGGCCGAAGGTGCAACATTGACGTTCCACCTGGCGCAGCCTGCGCAGAAGGTACGCTTCATCGTGACCAACGCGGCCGGCAAGACGGTTCGGGAGTTCAGTGGTCCAACCACGGCCGGCCTGCTGCACCGTGTGAACTGGGATCTGCGGTTCCCTGTGCCATCCGGAGCAGGCCGTGGTGGCGGTGGCGGCGGTGGCGGTGATGAGATGGGCGGAGCCGGACTGGTGCGAACGGGCGCGGTGCAGCTGCCCATACCTTCCCACGATATCGGACCGCGCGGGCCCCACATTGCGCCCGGCACCTTCAAGGTGGCTCTCGAGGTGGATGGCGCCGTCCTCGAGTCGCGTTCTTTTGAAGTGCGTAACGATCCTGCCTCCGCCGTGACGCTGGCCCAGCACAAAGCACGAGAAGCGTTCGTGGTCGAGGCCATGGAGTTGACGGCCCGGGTCGATCAGCTGGTCCAGGCACTGCGCACGCGTCGCGCAGCCGCCAGTCCGGAGGAATCCACTCGCCTGCTGGGTATCGAGCAGCGGCTGGCCGGTGGTGGCGGTGGTGGTCGCGCGGGCGGCGGCGGCCGTGGCGGCGGCGCGCAGGCTGTGCGCCAGCGTCTCACAACGTTGAGCAATACATTCACCGGATCGGGCGCGCGCACGGGCTCGTTGTCTGCGCCCACGGGTGCCATGCGCGCCGCGCTTGCGGAGGTGAAAGCCGAACTGGCCGCTATCGAGAGAGAGCTGAGCGTCACTAATTGACACCGGAGTGCAGACCATGAAATCGATCGTGGCCGCATTTGCTTCCCTGCCCATCCTATCCCTGCTGGGCGCGTCCGCGGTCTGCGCGCAGGCGCGCGCCGACGTCGTCGAACATCAGCTGTTCCCGGGGCGCACGTATGATCCAGCAGTGCCCGCGCCGACTGCGGCGCTCGGCTATACGCTGGGGAAGGATCTGGCCAGCTACGCCGAGATGGTGCCCTACCTGGAGCGATTGGTGGCCAGCAGCAAACGCGTTCGCCTGGCCACACACGGCGAGTCGTACGAAGGCCGGCCCATCTATAACATCACGATCTCGTCACCCGAGAACCTGGCACGGCTGGATCAGATCCGTGCCAACCTGGCGCGCCTGGCCGATCCACGCACGCTCAGTAACACGCAGGATGTCGATGCCATCGTGCGCAACACACCCCTGGTAGTCATGCTCGTGTTCGCCACCGATGGCGCAGAGACGGCCGGTCCGGAAGCAGCCATTCAGCTGGCTTACCAGTTGGCCGCGGGCAATGATGCGCGTACGCTGGCCGTGCTGCGCGATGCGGTGGTCGTCCTGGTACCGGCCGAGAATCCTGACGCCAACCAGCGCGCGGTCACGTGGTACAACGCGTTCCGTGTGGGCCCGGACGGCACGGCTGACCCCGATGCAGCCGAGCATCAATTCCCGTGGGGCATCAATTCCAACAATCATTACCAGCTCGATCCCAATCGCGAGTCGGTGTGGAACATTCAGCGCGAGTCGCGCGCCATGGTCGCGCTCTACAGGCAGTGGAATCCGCAGGTGTTCGTGGACAACCACGGCGAGCACGCGCAATACACAGGACCGTGGTACGTGGAGCCGCTGCACGAAGTATTGACCGCGCGCCAGCGCGAATGGCATCGCCAGTTCGGCGAGGCCATGCAGGCCGAGTTCACCAAACGGAAGTACGTGTACGCGCCCTGGGAGTATGGCCAGTTCGATCCAGGCTACTGGGACACCTATCCCAACTTCAGCGGCGCCATTGCCTGGACTACGGAGACATCGGGCGGCGGCAGTCGCGGCATCCGTGTGGAACGACGCAATGGTGCGCCCTACACGCTGGCTGATGGCATCATCCAGCACGTGATCGCATCGGACGTGACCATGAGTCTGGCCGTGGAGAATCGCGAACGAATACTGCGCGATTTCTACGAGTACAAACGGTCCGCTGTTGAAGAAGGCCAGCGCGGACCCGTGAAAGCTTACGCTCTGTCCGCTACTAACGATCCTCGCAATCTGGCCGCTGTGGTGAACACGATGCGGCGTAATGCCATTGAAGTGCACCGCACCACGCACGCGCTTCAGCTCAATGGCGCTCGCCCGTATTTCGAGGCAGGTGCGGGTAACGCGGTCGCAAAAGCATCGGGTGCGGTAACCCTGCCGGTGGGCAGCTACATCATCTCCACAGCACAGCCCGAGTCGAGAATGCTGCGCGTACTGATGGAGCCGGAAGCCAAATTCTCAAGTGAGTTCATGGCCCAGATCGGCAGAGCGCAGGCCGACACCACGCGTTCACCCGGCCGCCTCTTCTACGACATCACGGCCTGGTCCATGCCGCATACGTATAACTTGCAGGCGTACGAGCTGACGCAGCCGGTGCCGCCAGCCGGACTGGAACGTGTGGCGGCCGAAATGCAGCCGCGCGGCGCAGTACTACGGCCCGCTGCGCGCCACGCGCTGTTGGTCGAATACACGTCCAACGCGGGCATTCACGCCATCGCGCGCCTGCGCCGCGAAGGCATTGCGCACCGCATTGCCAACGAGGCGTTTGCCGTGGAGGGTCGGCGCTTCACGCCCGGCACAGTCGCCGTTTTTAGGAGTGAAAACACGGACCGCGACCTGACTGCGCTGGCCCACTCACTGGCCGAGCAAAGCGGTGTGACCGTGGTAGGTGTGGACTCGCCCGCAACGGACTCCGGCTTCCGCCTGGAGCCGAACGCATTGGCCGCAACCGCAACCGGCCGCATTGCCGTGGTCATGGACCGACCCATCAGTCCCGCCAGCTACGGCCACATCTGGTACACGTTCGAGCAGCGCTACGGCGTTGATTTCACAGCGCTCAACTTCGACCGGCTCAACGCCGTCAACCTGGACAAATACGTCGTGCTCATTCTGCCCGACGGCAACTACGGTTCTGTGCACAGGGCGGTAGCCACGGATGTGGCGGCCAAATTGCGCGCCTGGGTCGAGAAAGGCGGAACGCTGATTGGCATCCGCGGCGCAGCCGGCTGGATTGCCGCCGAAGCCAACGGACTCACCAGCGCGCGCGTGCGCAGACCGGCAAACGGGCAGCCGCCAGCGCGCATGCCCGCCGTACCGGGCGCGGTCCTGCGCGCGACCATCAGCGACGCGAAAAACCCGCTGACGTATGGCTATCAGGAGAGTGAGCTGCCCGTGATGGTGTGGTCAGCACTGGCGTTCGAGGCCAGCAGCCCGGTGGAAACGCCCATACGCATCGCCGATGCTGCGCGCGCGCGCGTCAGTGGTTTTGTCTTTCCAGAGTCTCTTGCGCACGTGAGCGGATCACCGTACGTGGTGCGCGAACGGCGCGGCGCAGGCTCCGTTGTCCTCTTCCTGGACGATCCGAATTTCCGGCTCTTCTGGGACGGACTGACGCGGCTCTTTTTCAACGCGGTATTCATGGGGAAGAATTAACGGACGCTCACAGTTCGATGTGAATGGTGGTTTGATCCTACCAGTGCCGCTCTCGAGCGGACACGCAACGCGCCCTATCCGGCTGGCAGGGATGTGGTACAGGTCGTAATGTGAAAGCGGAATGACTCCGCCTGCCTCGCCGGTAGCCGACTCCGGGGTTCGACCTCCACTATCTTACGCCTCGTAAAGAGCTGGTGAGAAGCTCGCGTGGATACGGGTGCGACCTTCGCTGTCGTTGCCCGTGACACGATCGCACGGGGCAACTTTGACTTCAATTCAGGTCACGCCGAATACGACGTCACGGCCGACGGCAAACACGTCCTGCTGATTGGCCTAAGGGCCGCCGATGCAGCAACCATCGTGGTGCATAACTGGCGCGAAGAGCTGCGCCAACGTCGCGCCGCAGCGCGGCGCTGACCCTCCGCCCTCTCGGCGCGTCAGTCCCACAGTCATGTTTCCGCGTTCATAATTTCAAGAACCGCGCGTCCAGGCTTTTGACATCTCGACGCCACTGGCCGCGGCAATCGATTTCCAGTCGTTCGGCCTGCCCGCCAATGGACTGGAGCGATTGTCCGGCCGGTGCTTGGGACCGCGATGGCGCAATGGACCGCTCCTCTGCCGCAGATAATACGAGCCCGCTTGGCGCGCGCTCATCCGGGCGCGGCTGCGTTTGTTCTCGGACCAGTTTCCAGTTCTTAGGAACTGGCTCATCCCCGCATGTTCGAGCCTGCCAGCCAGGTGCCAGCCAGGCACGCTCATAGCTGCATGGGTCACCGCCGAAGTTCTGAAAACTGGTCCGACCCGAGTGCGTCTTTGGCCCGATTTTATTACCGCTGCGGAAGCGCCATCCTCGGACGCTGCCGCTCCATCATCCCTGATGGGGCGAGGAAGTCCCCGATCCAGGAGGCGCCATGCGAAACCTGGTTTCGCGAGTCCTGGTCCTTGTGCTGTTGCTCGGCGCGCTGCCCGCCACTGCCCAGCAACGGGACCTCTGGGAGGATTACGATGGTCCTCGCCGGATCGAGTTTGCCGCGGGCGCCGGGTTGTTC
>JBOHRF010000136.1:0-12457 GCA_050732575.1 Longimicrobiales bacterium | reverse complement strand
CGCCCGACACGCCCGACACGCCCGTCACGCCCGACACGCCCGACACGCCCGTCACGCCCGACACGCCCATCCGTGTTGCAATTCCACGCATCGTGTTGCACCAGGTGACCGTGTGGGCAAGTCGAAAAACCGCAAAATATGGCTCGTCTCCGGCATGGTGTAACGAGCCGTTCCAATGTCTGGATCGGCGTATTTCTTGCCCTTATAATCGCTCAGATCCGCTAGCTTTTGTCGAGCCTGACGACGACGGAGTCGCGTGCAACCGAATCTGGAACTGCCCAGCGCGAGCATTGTCAGTCCGCCGGATGGCCGGCCCGGGGATCGTCGTGGCCTGGTAGACCGCCGGTTGCGTTCCCATCTGCTGTCCGACTGGAAGTTCTCGTTTCGGGGCAAACGTCGCGCTGCGCGCCGCGGTGATGTGGAGCCGGAGTTTGTTGACCTGTACGAGCCACCGCTCTTGCTGGTCACACTCGGTATTCTGGGGCTGTCCATCCTCGATGCCGCCTTCACACTCGCGCTCATTCAGGCCGGCGCTGCGGTTGAGGCCAATCCCATTTTGCGCTGGCTGATCGCCTGCGACGTTCAACTTTTCGTGAACCTGAAACTGGTCATCACCAGTGCGGGCATCGTGTTCCTGTTGGTGTGCTCGAGCGCGCCCGTGTTCAAGAAACACCGCGGCCGCATTGCGCTGCACGTTTTACTGGTACTCTACCTTCTTGTCATTGGATACGAGATTGTATTGCTGCGGATGTTCGGAGTGGTCTGATCCCATCGGACCGCAAAAACAACAGTCAATCGGCTTCCCGCAAGACGGCCAGGGGCGGGCGCTTCAACATGTCCAGGCTGTTGGCCAGGCCAACGCCCACGGCGACCAGCGCGACCAGGGCCCAGGTGATGGCCAGCGCGGCGATGGGCAAAGTGAATTCCAGCTCGAAGAAGAAGCGAGTCAGTAACCAGCCGGCGATGCCGGCCAGTATCAGTCCGGTCATTCCGGCCAACGCGCCCAGTGCCGTGTACTCCGTAATCAGCACGCCCAGCACCTGTTTGCGCGTGGCGCCAATCGTCTTGAGCAGCACCGCTTCACGCATGCGTTGAAACCGTGAGGTGGCCACCGCTCCAATAAGTACGATCAGGCCGGCCATTGTGCTGAACAACGCCATGAAGCGGATGGCCAGGCTGACTTTATCTACAATCTCCTGAAATGCGGCCTGCACCTGCGCGACATCGATGACCGTGATGTTGGAATGGCGATCCACCAGCTCGCGTTGAATGATGGCGCGCTGCTCGGCGTCATCCACGCGCATCAGGGCCACGAAATTTTGCGGCGCCTCATCCAGCACACCGTTGGGAAACACGACAAAGAAGTTGGTTGCGAAACGTGCCCACTGTACGCGACGCAGGCTGGTGACTCGCGTCTCTATCAGGATGCCCTGGAAGTCCCAGGTCACGCGATCGCCCAGTGAAAGCTTGAGACTTTCCGCAACATCCTCTTCCATGGAGATCTCGACCGGCGATTGTCGTGCGCTGGCTGAGCTGCCAAACCAGGTGCCACTCACCAGCGTTTCGCTCTCCACCATGGTATCGCGATACGTGTGACGGTATTCCCGGCGCACAGCCCAGCCCTCAATGCGGCGGCCGGCAGTTGTATCGGCCAGGACTTCTTCCACGCGCCGGCCTTTCAAGTGGGTAATGCGTGCAGTCACCAGCGGTGTGATTCGCGGTGGGGCAACTGCGCGGCCGCGCGCGGCCGTACGCACGGTCTCCACCTGGTCGCGCTGGATGTCGAAGGCAACCATGTTGGGTGCATCTGGCTGGTTCTCGACGCGTAGCCAGCCCAGCAGATTGGTTTGCACCAGGTACACGGTTCCAATAATGAAGACGCCGAACCCCAGGCCCAGCACTACCGCTACGGTCTGATTGTGCGGCCGGAACAGGCTGCCCACGCCCTGTCGCACCACAAAACGAGCGCGCCGCGGAAAGAACCGTCGCGTGGCGCGTGTTAGTGCCCAGGCGGTGAGCCATAGCAGCAGCAGTGCGCCCGTCAGTCCACCGGTGAATGCCAGTGCCGGCCGCCAGTCGGCTGCTTGCCACAGGCTGATCGCGCCGATGCTTCCGCCCAGTGCAACCAGTGCGGCCAGACGCATCCAATCCCAGCGTCGTGCCTGCACGTCGTATTCGCGTCGCAATGCCTGCAGCGGCGAGATGCCGCGGATGCTGAGCAGCGGAATCAGCGCAAAGAGGCCGGCCACCCAAACACCCACGCCCAGCCCGGTCGCAATCGCCGCCACATCCACGCGAAAGTGAACGGACACGGGCAACATGTCCTGCAGGATGCTGGGAAGAAATGCCTGTATGCCGAGTCCCAGTAGGACGCCGGCCAGCGCGCCGGAAAATCCAAGCGCCACCGCCTGTAGCAGATAGGCCAGAAAGACTGTTTGCTGCGTGGCGCCCAGGCAGCGCAGCATGGCAACGGTGGGGCGTTTTTCCCGGATGAAGACATGCACTGCGCTGGCCACACCGACACCACCGAGCAACAATGCCGCCAGTCCTACCAGGCCCAGGAATCGGGCCATGGCATCCAGCGCCTCCACCAGGTCCTCACTCTGCTCTCGTGCCGTGTCGAACCCAACCATGTTCTGACGGAGCAGCGGTCGGCGTTGCTGCACGAAGTCTTCCAGCACCTTTTCGTTCGCAACTCGGAAATACGCCTGGCGCTGGCTCATGCTGCCGAAACGCTCCAGCCCGGTTTCCTGCAGGTATGCGCCAGCAATCGCAACGCGCGGTCCGAGTGCAGAACGGAACGTCATGTCGGCGGGCAGCTTTTCGATGGTGCCCGCAATGACGAACGATGCTTCGCCTATGCGCAGGGTATCGCCGACTTGTGCCTGCAACTGCGCCAACAACGCAGGATCCACCACCGTCCAGCGCTGCTCGTGCAGGCGTCGCCACAAGCCGGCCGGCTGCGTTTTGACCTCACCATAAAAAGGAAAGCCACCATTCACTGCGCGCAGCTGCACCATGCGTACACGCTGAGAGCGCGGCGCGTTGGCCATGCTCACCATGTTGGTCACGTTGGATACAACGAAGCCGCGGCTGACCGTACTATCGATCATCGCTTGAATGGCGGGCGGGAACGGACGGCTACTGAAGAGACGCAGATCGGCACCGAGCAGCGCGCGCGACTCCAGCTTCACAGACTCGATCATGCTTTGGCGGAACGAGTTGATGGCAACCAGTGCGGCCACACCCAGCGTGATCGAGGTCATGTACAACCCAATTCGCCGCCAGCTCGAGCGGCTCTCCCGCCACGCCAGTGCGCCTGCAAACCCTATGTTCACCCTGATTCTCCTGTCGCGTCCCGCGTCCCGCGTCGCTCATCGGCAACCACCTGCCCGCCCGACAAGCGAATGATCCGATGGGCGCGCGCGGCCAGCTCCGCATCATGCGTGACCAACACCAGGGTCGTGTGCATCTGCAGATTCAATTCGACCAGCTGATCGATGATGCGATGCCCGGTATCCGTATCCAGATTGCCGGTTGGTTCATCGGCAAAAAGGATCTTGGGCTGGTTGGCAAACGCACGTGCCAGTGCCACCCGTTGCTGCTCGCCGCCCGAGAGCTGTGCCGGATAGTGATCCAGCCGATCGCCCAGTCCCACCCGTCCCAGCAAGTCGACCGCACGCGAGCGCGCGTCGCGCGAGACACCGTTGCTCAGCTCGACCGGCACCATCACGTTTTCGAGGGCCGTGAGCGTTGGGATCAGCTGAAACGTCTGAAAGACAAAACCAACATTGCTGGCCCGAAAGCGGGCGCGCTCGTCTTCACTCAGACCGTTCAGGTCCCGGCCGTCGATCGACACCGAACCGCCACTTGGCCGATCCAGCCCCGCCAACAACCCGAGGAGTGTAGTTTTGCCACTGCCGGATGGCCCCACGATGGCGGCAAATTCATTGCGCGCAATCTCGAGGTTGACCGAGCTTAGCACTGTGAGCGGACGGCCCCCGCTCTGATACGTCTGTTCCAGATCCCTGGCTACGATGAGCATATGCGAATTATAGCCGTAGCGCTGATTGTTGTAAGCCTCGCGGCGTGTGACGAAACGCAACCCGCGCCAGTACCCACATCCGCGCCCGCACCCGCGCAAGCTGACACACGCGGCGTGATCCTGTTCATTGGTACCAGTCTCACAGCCGGCTACGGTGTAGGTGCCGAGTACGCCTATCCCGCACTCATACAGGCCAAGCTCGACTCGGCAGGACTGCCATACCGCGTGGTCAATGCCGGGATCAGCGGTGAAACGTCTGCCGGCGGGCTGCGTCGCATTGACTGGGCATTGCAGCAGCCCACCGAAGTGCTGGTTCTGGAGCTGGGCGCCAATGATGGGTTACGCGGTCTGGATCCTGACTCAATGAAGCGCAATCTGGAAGCGCTCATCCGGCGCACGCGCGAAAAATATCCTACCGCCGAGATTGTCATTGCCGGCATGCAGGCACCGCCCAACCTGGGTGCACAATACACCCATCGCTTCCACGCGGTTTATGGCGATCTGGCCGACAAATTCGATGCGGTTTTGATTCCGTTTCTGCTGGAAGGTGTGGCTGCGCGTCCTGAGTTGAATCAGAGCGATGGCATTCACCCAACTGTGGAAGGCCAGCGTGTCATCGCAGAGACCGTGTGGATGCACCTCAAACCTGTATTGTGAGCGCGCAACATGAGTACGATCGCTGCCTTCGCGTGTTTTGTCACTTTGTTGCCGGCGTTTGTCACCGCCCAGGCTTCGGCGGTGCGGCTGGTTGGACGGGTGGTTGCCATAGGCAGCAATGAAGCGATCGCCGGCGCAGTCGTGCGGGTGGGGGGAATCCCGTACACAACCGATCCGCGAGGCCGGTTCGTCATTCCGCTTTCGGCGCCCGGGCCCATCGAGATGACGGTCGAGATGATCGGGTACGCGACCCGCACGGATACGCTGAAACCAGCACCAGGCACGAATGACGTCCTGGTTCAGCTGAGCAGAACGCCTGTGAGGCTGCCGCCCCTCAGCGTGAGTGTTCGCTCCTTATGGCTGGAAGAAAACGGGTTCTACGAGCGCCGTATGGAAGGCGGATCGTCCGGCCACTATATCGATCGCGCGGAGCTCGAAAAGCGGAATCCAACGTTCATGACCGATTTGTTCTTTGGCGTGTCCGGTGCCAGGGTGCACAACCTTGGGATGCTGTTAGTCCTTTGTCGACCTAGATCGGCGAGCGCGGCACGGGCAACCAGAGCGTGAAGCTGGCGCCGCGACCGGGCAGTGATTCCACGGTCAGGTCGCCACCAAGCAAACGAGCGATACGGCGGCAGATCACGAGGCGGAAACCAACCGGCGGTTTGGGCTTCTCCACGCGGCGCACTTCCTCGAACAGCACCTCGGGCTCCGGAATACCGGGTCCGGTATCCTGCACGCTCATGCACACCCAGCAGGCCGGGTCAGTCAGGCGGCGGCCCTCGCGCTGCTCGAGCCGAACCGTGACGCAACCACCTTCTGGCGTATACCGGAGCGCATTAGACAGAAGTGCGTCCAGGATGTCGCGCACGTAACTGGGATCCGTGTACACGGCGGGCATGTGTGAGGGCGTGTCCGCGTTCAGCAGAATGCGCTTGGCACTGGCCGCGTGCGCGTGATTGGCAAATGCATCGCGCACGAACGTGCCAAGGCTGATCGACTCGAGCTCGATGGAAAGGTCGCCCGCTTCTGCACGTGCCAGGTCGACCACTTCATTGATCAGATTGACTGCAGTCTGGATGGCGCGCCGGCCGCGCGCTATGTAGTCCTGCTGGCTGTAGCTCAGCTCCTCATTCAGATCGAGCAGCTGTAAGTACCCGCTGGCCACACTCAGCGTGTTCTTGAGATTCATGCTGAGTCCGCCCACCAGGCGATATTTGATTTCAACCGCCTCACGCAGCGCCAGCTGGCTGCGGCGGATTTCATCATCGCTCTGCGCCCGGCGCTGCGCTAACGCGACCAGGTCCGCTATCGTCTCCATGGCCTGCCGCTGTCCCGTGGTGAGCGGCGTGCTCGATGCATCGCGCAGCAGCATAATCAGTCCGACCGGCGAGGCACCCTCGAATACGGGCACGTTCACGCTCTCAACCATGCCCTCCAGCGCGATGGCCCCACCTTCATCCGAGCAGGCCACAATGGTCGCGCGTGAGCCATCCCCGTTAGAACGCTTGAGACACGCGCTGCGCGCCCCGGTCGCCCCGGCCGCGTAGTTCAGCAGGCGCACCAGGGTCCGCTGCAGATCGAATTGATCGGCAGGAATGCGCACAATGTCGCGCAGGATCACCTGGGCTTCAGCCGAAATCTGAGCTGTCGCGGTCAAGTCAGCCGTGAGTGTGCTCGTGAGATACCTTCGGACCGGGAAGCGTGATTACGTGTGTGCGAGCATCGGCCATGCCAGCCAGGAAAAGAGGCCCATGATCAATGCCGACAACAACTTTCATGACTCGGTAGGGGTCGCGCCCGCCAGTTTGTACTCCCCCTGGCCACTTTTTTACGCCGTCCCGATACGCCCGAAACGCCCGCATCGCCCGTCATGCCCGTTGTCCCCGAATGCGCTTGTCCTCGTACATCAGCCGATCCGCCTCGCCTAGCAGCTCCTCGAACGCACGGGCCCGGTCCGGGTCGAAGCGGGCCACGCCAATGCTCAGAGACAGGTCGAACGGGCGCACCCCGAGTGCGTTTCGGGCCGTCAGAGTATCCAGCAATCGGCGCCGGATGCTGTTCTCGTCCGCGCCGCTCGATTCCATGGCCAGCACCACGAATTCATCGCCGCCAATGCGCGCAATGATGTCGGATTCGCGGAACGTCTCCTGCAAAACCTCGGCAACCTCGAGCAAGGCCGAGTCACCGGCAGTATGGCCGTGTGTGTCGTTGATTTGCTTCAGATGATTCAGGTCGGCATACACGAGCAGCAAGCTGCGACCGAGCCGTTCCGCGATCTTGAGTTGTTGATCCACCAGCGTGATGGCGCCGCGCCGGTTGTACAGGCCCGTCAGTGGGTCCGTCAATGACATGTTGCGCAGTACGGCTTCCGCCCGTTTCCGTTCCGAGATGTCGCGCGCTATGCCCTGCACTCCAACCGGTACATCCTTCTCGAAAATCAGCCGCGAGCTGACTTCGATGGGCACCTGCCGCCCGTCGCGCGCCACCACGGCGGACTCGTAGGTGGTAGCGCCACCAACCTGCTTGATCTTCTGCCGCAACATCTGGCGCGCACGCGGCAGATCGCCTGGTGCAATCAAGTCGGCCAGGTTCATACGTAGCAGCTCACCGTGGGTGTAGCCGGTCAGTGTGACGCACGCATTGTTGACGGACGTGATGTTGCCTTTCAGATCCGTGGTGTAGAGCACGTCATTTGCATTCTCGAACAATTCGCGATAGCGCTCTTCACTGGCTTGCAGCTTGTCCTGGGATTGGCGTTCTTCGGTGACATCCCGGAAGTAGACGGAGATGCCATCTTCCGACGGATAGACGTGCACTTCGTAGATGCGATTGGCCAGCAGCGATTCTTCTTCGAAAATGACGAACGTGTGCTGCTCCATGGCCAGCCGGCAGCGACGCTCCACGTTGGAGCCGGCCAGCAGGGGCACAACGTCCCAGATCACGCGGCCAACCAGGGCGTCGCGCGTCTTGCCCAGAACGCGCTCGCCTTCGGCGTTCACATAGGTGAAGTGCCAGCCGCGATCCAGAGCCACGAATCCATCGCGAATACTTTCCAAAATGGCGATGGTTTGCCTCAAAGCGCGTCGCTCCGCCTCCAATGCGCGATTAGTGCGCAGGCCGGAACGGATGAGCAGGCTCAGCACGCCGGCGGCCGCAATCGTGGTCCCCAACAACAACCGAAGATTCTGCCGCGAGTAGTGGAGAAGACCGTCCGGCTCGGAGAAGAGAACCAGCGCATAGGCCTGTATTACGCCCATGACCAGCAACGGCCCAAACGCCGCGGCCCAAAGGGCGCGGCGGCGAGCCCTTGCGGGTAGTGCCGCCTTTTGACCCGAAAGATTCTCGAGACGGTCCTTCAATGTGTCCTGCATTGAGAGAAAACGCGGAGAGATCCAAAGGACAGCGGGCGGGAAGACCTCCGCAGGATAATCCTAAGTCGTGTCCTGGTCAAGAGTTGTCTCGCTCACTGGACACACCTTTGAGGCCCCCGTAAACTCGGGCCCATCATGAAATCGCGGCCGTGCAACAGCTCGATCCTCCACTCACGGTCGCGCAGTTTCAGGAGCGTGTGGACCTGGTGCCTCTGCTGTCGGGTGAAACGCGGCCACTCGCTCCATCATCGCGCGCCGACCTGCTGCGCCAGGCGCTCTCTTATTATGAAGATGACCTGGTCGTGCTGACCTGGGATCGCGCCTTCGTCATGGATCCAGGCGCACCTGACACGGACATAGCCGACGTGCTGGAAGTGGCCAACGCACAGTTGCTCGAGCTGCGCTACTACGATGACATGCTCGACGACGAGCTGCCGCGCATGTACGATCGTGTGGCCGAGGCACGCCAGGCATTGCGCGGCCTGGGTCGTCGCAGGTATGCGACTCTGGCGCGCGAGCTGCACCGGCTGGTCGCCGAAGTCACGGAAATCACGGAACGCGTGGATAACGCTCTCAAGGTCACAGAGGACGTGTACCTGGCGCGTGTCTACGGCGCCGCCCTCGAGCTGTTCCGCGTGCGCAACTGGAGTGCCGCCGTAGATCGCAAGCTGGCCATTGTTCGTGACACCTACGCCACGCTCTACGATGAGGCGGCCACCGCGCGCGCCGAGCTTCTGGAATTTACCATTGTGCTGCTAATCGTTCTGGAAATCCTCCTGGCCTGGGTGTTCTGATCGTGAGCCACAAACCCACGGTTGCCTTCGATGCCTTTGCCGCGCTCGACATCCGCGCCGGCCAGATCACGCGCGTCGAACCCTTTCCCGAGGCGCGTAAACCTGCGTTCAAGATCTGGGTCGATTTCGGCGAAGGCATTGGTACGCTGCAATCCAGCGCACAACTCACCAAGCGCTACTCGCCGGAAACACTGGTGGGAATAATCATCCTGGCGGTCGTGAACTTTGCACCCCGTCGCATTGCGGGCTTCGAAAGCCAGATCCTCATCCTCGGCATGATGAATCCCTCGGATGATGGCGACGTCGTCCTGGTCCGCCCGGATGATTCTGCAGTGATGGCCTGGCCTCTGGGTTAATACGACGTGGCATCGGTTTGAATCTTCGGGAGCGGGCATCGGGAGCGAGGAGCGGGAGCGGGCGGGAACGGGCCCGGTAACGCGTGACCCTGAACGGCGGCCTCTTCGATCGCGAACCTCGGCCGCACCTGGGCACCTGGCGGATGCACTCCGATGTTACGCGTCCCACGTCACCCGTCACTCGTCACGTGTTGCCTTGAGATGCCGATCGAGGAACTCGAGAATAGCCGTGTAGCCCTTGATCTCGTTCTCCTTCTTCACGAAGCCGTGTCCCTCGTCGGGGAAGACGATGTACTCTACCGGCACACTGTTGGCTTTGGCCGCCGCCACAATTTCATCCGACTCCACTTGCAGCACGCGCGGGTCGTTGGCACCCTGCAGCACCATGAGTGGTGCGCGGATCTTCGTGGCGTTGAAGAGTGGCGAAATACGATGGAGCCGCACGCTGTCGACGGCCGGGTCTCCCATCTCCTGATAGAGCGCCGCTCGGAACGCCTCCCACCAGGGCGGTATGCTGGTCAGGGTGCGGCTCCAATTGGATATGCCGAACAGGTCGACTCCCACATCGAAGGCATCGGGCTGAAGCGTTAACGCCGCCAGCACCATGTAGCCGCCGTAGCTCCCTCCGATGATACCGATGCGAGTGGTATCCACGTATCCGGTAGCCGCCAACATCTGCTTTGCTGCCACCACATCGCCCAGGTCAGCCTCGCCGTGCTTGCGGTCATCCATCTGGAAGAAGGTCTTCCCGTAGCCGGAGCTGCCGCGGTTGTTGATATCGAACACCACGTAGCCGTGATTCACAAGCGCCTGGGTCAGCCCGAAGTAACCCACCTGAGCTTGCCCGCCCGGTCCGCCGTGGACCAGGACGAGTGCCGGCGCTTTTTGTCGGCTGGACGCCTGGTGCGGCTGGTAGAGCAGTCCGGGAATCTCGAGGCTGTCGTAGGATCGGAAGCGGATGTGCGTGGGCGCTACCAGATCCTCGCGCGTCATGTCCGCGTTCAGGGCGTTGGTAAGCCGTGTCGGTGGCTGCCCCATCGGTCCCACCCACAGGTCGTCGGGGCTGCTGCCATCGGAGTTGTAGAAAGCGAAGTGGCCTTCGTCGCGGGAAATGGTGAGCCCGCGCACCAGCCCGGGCGGCGTGCCGGGCATCGGAACGGGTGCCAGCGTTGCGGCATCGTAAATCCGGTTCAGTACCTTGGCTTCCTCGTTGATGGCCACCACCAAGTGCTTCCCACTCCGACTGTAACTGGCGTCCAGGACATCCCAGCTCGGCGACAACATTGCGCTCTTGATGCCAGAGGCGATGTCCAATCGTAAGAGCGCGGCAAACTCACGGCCTTCGTCAGTGGTGAGCAGCAGTGCAGTTCCGTCAGGAGTGAAAGTGGCTGGCGAATAAACGATGTTGCCTGCGTGCTTGGTGAGCAGCGTCGTGGCGCCAGTCTGCTTGTCGTAGAGATAGACGTCCTGGTTGGAAGTCGAATACGCTTTGATCAGAGCCAGGTAGCGCTTGTCGCGTGAAATCGGGCCGAGCAGGTAACCCTCGGTATTCTTGTAGAAAAGTGTGCGTGCGTAATTGTCGGCCCTGTATTCGTAGAGGTCGAAGAACTGCGGGTCTCGCTCGTTGCTGGAGACGAAGAACGACTTCTCGTCGCCCGACCAGCCCGAGAAAGACGCGCTGAGTTTCTGCCCGGGCGTAAGGTCGCGGCTGGTCCCGTTCTCCTCGCGCACGTACAGATGCGCCAGCTCGTTTCCGCCCTGATCGCTGGAGTAGAGGAAGCGGTCGTCGCCGGGGAAATACGTGGCACCGAAGACCGCGTCAGCAGTGGAATTGGTGAGGGGTTCCGGCTCGCCACCCGCGACAGGGATGGCATACGCGTTGAATATGCCAGACCGGTTGGAAGTGACCAGGATCTTCGTGTTGTCATGGGAGAAGGAGCCGCCGAAGTACTCGACGTTCCGGTAGAAGTCGGCCACCGAGTACTGGCGCACATCGCGAGCCGGGTCGCGCGCACATCCAAAGACGACCAGGATTGGCAATAGAACAAGGCTATGGCGTAGCATATCGAACTCCCGGCGAGGGCAGAAAGCGAAAGCTGCGCCGTCCATGCTGCCCAGGACAAGTGCCAACCAACCCGCTCCCGCTCCCGCTCCCGCTCCCGATTCCCGCTCCCGAAAATCCGTTCCCGAGACGGCGCGCCAGCGCCGCACCCTTTAGCCGCGCAGCGCGCGCGCCCGAAACGCGCAGCCGTTTCGCGCCCGTGGCGCTGCGAAGCGCGTCACGAGATTGGCCGCTCCTGACATTCTAGTGCCCCAGCGCCGCCGCGGTATTGCGGCGTGGATTTCACCGAACTCATCACGAACGCTGTTTCACTGGACGCGTTGCGCCCCCTTTTGCGTGCGCTCGGATTCGGGCGAGTGTGGTTGGAGTTGCCGCCCGAACACTGGCCGGAACCGTTGCAATCGCCCAACTCGGAATGGGTTGAGCGCTGCGTATTGGGCGGGCAACGCGGCACTTTGCATGCGTTCGTGCTGCAACTTCCGCGGCTCAGTTCTGCGTCTGCAAGTCGGGTAGCCCGGCGGCTGTGCGCGCACAACCCGGCCAGACTCGGCTTCTACATCTTCGTCGATGTTTCCTGTGATGTAGTCGCGTTGGGCGCGTTTGGCGCTGCAGAAGACTTGCGTCTGCTGTTCATTGAGCGCGGCAACATCCGGGCAACGGACCTGGATGCATTGCGTGAGTTGGCGCCGCAGCCCGGCGAGCGTGGGCTTGCGCTGGCATTGCGGCAGGCGCGTGTGCTGGACCGTTCGCGCGTTACCCACCGGTTTTTCTTGGATTTCAAGGCGCAGCGCACGCTGATCGCGGAAGCCTGGAGCGGCGTGCCGCGCACCGCGGTGGACGACCGGTGCCAGCTCGCGCTGTTGTTTCTGTGCCGGCTCATGTTCCTCTATTTCCTGCAACGGCGCGGTCATCTGGGCGGCGATGGCGACTACCTCTACACCCTGTGGCGAGCATGGACTGCGCGCCGGCACAAACTTTCTTTCTACCGGGCGCGCATCAAGCCGCTCTTTTTTGGTGTGCTCAACCGCCGGCCCGAGAGCCGCTCGGCCGCGGCCCGGCGCCTGGGTGCACTACCCTACCTGAACGGCGGCCTCTTCGATCGGCACGCGCTGGAACGGCGACATCGTTCGTTGGACCTGCCCGATCGTGTGATGCGCACTGCCTTTGAC